>JBJXFO010000083.1:0-21496 GCA_046154725.1 Parvularculaceae bacterium
CGGCTTCCTGAACCGCAGCGCGAACTGGTCCGTCCGTCCGCGGATTGCCGGGTCGAATACCGTAACAGTGCGCGGATCGTCCGGGTTCGCGAGAAACGCGCTTTCGGCTTCGAGCCCAAAGCCCGCAGTCTCCGCCATTTCGACAACAATCGCGCGATCGACACGGTGCAGCTCATTGCCGGCGGACTCCGGTGCGCCGGACAGCGCGGAATGGTCAATAACTGCGAAAATGCCGCCCGGCTTCAGGATGCGAAAAACTTCGGCGTACGCGCGCGCCGGGTCGCCAAGGCTTTCGCCCTCGCTGGGCGTGAAGTAAAGCTCGTGCGGTCCTTGCACCCACGTCGCGACATCGACGCTGGCGTCCGCTGCATCAAGCGCGTCAAAATTGGATAGCGAGGCGCGCACATTGGCGAGACGATTGCCGGCGAGGCGCGCGTCGATCTGTTCGCCGACAAAGCTGCGAAAGCCTTCCGGGTTCTGCATGATGACCGCGCCGTCAGGCCCGGCAAGATGCGATAACAGCTCCGTATACCAACCGGCGCCCGCCTCGATCTCAAACACAGTCATGCCGGGCCCCACCCGAAAGAATTCGAGCGCGGCAGCCGCCTTGCGCCGCTCGTCGTCGGCGCGGTCAGCTTCGGGCCGCGCGGGATTGGCGACCGCGGCCGCCGCTGCTGCGGCAAAATTGATCGCTGGCTCGATCGCTGGCGCAGCGGCGCCCGTGGCGGCAGGGGTTGCGGCAGTTGCTGCATCGCCCGGCCTTTCGTCATTCTTTGCGCAGGCTGCGAGCGCAATCGCCGTCACGCAGGCCGACGCGAGAAATGTCGATCTCCAAGCCATGAAATTCCCCTTTTGAATTGCGCCAGTCTAAACTGGCGGGGCGGCCAACGGGAAGGGGGACTGCACCGCTTGACCTTGTGCGCTGGCCGGGCACACATCGTGCTTGAGGAGACCCATGCCGCCATGCGCGCCTTGCCCGATGGAGCTGCTGAAGCGATTGCCGCGATTGTTGGCGGCAAGGGCGTTGTGCCGGAAAGCGATTGGGCAACGTTCAATGTCGAATGGCGCCGCCGCTGGAAGGGCGCGCCCGCGATGATCGTCGCGCCCGGCAGCGTCGAGGAGGCGTCGGCGCTGGTGCGCGCCTGTGCGCAACGGCGGATCGCGATCACGCCGCAGGGGGGCAATACCGGGCTTGTAGGGGGGCAGATCGCGACCAATGGCGAGGTGCTCGTGACGATGCGCCGGATGCGAAAAATCAGGGATGCATCCGCACTCGACAATACGCTGGTCACTGAGGCGGGCGTAACGCTCGCCGAAGCGCAGGACGCGGCCACAGCGATCGACCGGCTCTTTCCGTTGTCGATCGGCTCCGAGGGCAGCTGCCAGATCGGCGGCGTCATTTCGTCGAATGCCGGCGGCGTCAACGTCATCCGTTATGGAAATGCACGCGATCTGGTTCTTGGCCTTGAGGCTGTGCTGCCGTCCGGCGAGGTGTGGAACGGGTTGAAACGTCTGCGCAAGGACAATACCGGCTATGACCTCAAACAGCTGTTCATCGGCGGCGAGGGAACGCTCGGCCTCATCACGGCGGCGAGCCTGAAGCTTTACCCAGCGCCGCGCGAGAGACTGGCTGTCTTTGCCGGGCTCGCGTCGCCGGACGCCGCGCTGCGCTTGCTGTCGCGTGCGCAAGGCGAGAGCGGCGGGGCCGTGACGAGCTTTGAACTCATGTCGCGCGCAATCCTTGCTTTGGTATTCAAGAATATTGCCGACACGCGCGACCCGCTGGGCGCGGCTCATCCCTGGTATGCGCTCGTTGAGTTCTCCGCCGGCCGCCCGGGCGCTCTTCGTCCAATGGCGGAGGAAATGCTGGGGGCCGCGCTCGACGCAGGTGAAATCAGCGATGCCGCAATTGCTGACAACGATGCGCAGGCAAAGGCGTTCTGGCGCTTGCGCCACACGATGTCAGAAGCGATGAAGCCGGAAGGCGGTCAGGCGAAATATGACGTGTCGGTTCCCGTCGCGTCCGTTCCGGCTTTTCTTGACGCTGCTGACGCGGCGGTGAGGCGCGCCTGCGCGGGCGCGCGTATTGTCGCGTTCGGCCATATGGGCGACGGCAATATCCATTACGACGTTTTGCAGCCGGCCGGCATGGCGCGGTCAGATTTTGACGCGCGCGAAGCGGCGATCGAGCAGGCGGTCTACGACGCAATCGACCGGTTCGAGGGGTCAATATCGGCCGAGCACGGTGTTGGTCTGTCGCGGCGCGACGACATCGCGCGGCGCAAATCGCCGGCGGAATTGACGATGATGCGCACGATCAAAGCGGCGCTCGACCCGGACGGCATCATGAATCCCGGAAAGATGGTGTAAGGTCATGCGCGATCGTCGGGACGAGAGGAACAAGCGTTTACGGATTTGCGCCGCGTTTGCGGCAACGCTTCTGGCGGTGGCGTGCATGCCCGGGGCGCTATGGCTGCACGATGATCCGATCGACGGACCCTATCGCCTGCGCGCGGCTGCCGACATCGCCGAGATGCACATTTGCTACGACCGGCGCAATGGCAACTGCGATTTGCGCATTCCGGGACGCGTTTTTGCCATCGCGTATGACGAGAACTTTGTTGCCGCGGCGGTGCGCCCAATGTCCATCGGAACCGAAAAGGTCTTCTATTATATCGTGCGCGAGTTTGACGCGCCGGGCGCCGATGCCGATCGTCTCAAGAGAATTGTGCGCGGCCCCTACTCACACGATGAATTCGTCGCCGAGATGCGCGACCATTGCGTCCCGGCGCCGCGCATTCGTGTTCCCGCCGCTGGACTTTTACCGCCGTCCGCGTCACCTGACCGGTCATGCTCATCCTCCTCTCACCGGCCAAAAACCTGAACTTCGATCCGGCAACATCTGGCCTTGCCGCGACGAAACCGCAATTCCTGAAAGAGGCGCGAGAGCTCGCAAGCATTGCTGGCGCGCTGCCGCCAGCGAAGCTCAAAAAGCTGATGGGCATTTCCGACAAGCTCGCCACGCTCAATCACGAGCGCTTCGTCAATTTCCGCGGCGATGGAAAATCGAACGGGCAAAAGCCGGCGGCGCTCGCGTTCAACGGCGAGGTTTATCTGGGGCTAGCCGCCAAAACGATGTCGGCGGAGGATTTTGCTTTCGCACAAGCGCATGTGCGCATTCTTTCCGGGCTGTACGGACTGTTGCGCCCGCTCGACGCGATCGAGCCTTATCGCCTGGAAATGGGGTCGAGCCTGAAAAACCCACGCGGCAAAAATCTCTATGCGTGGTGGGGCGATACGCTCGCTGTGGCCTTGAACAAGGCGCTCGCCAGCCATGACGATCAAACTGTCGTCAACCTTGCGTCTGCGGAGTATTTCTCCGCGGTGGCTGTGGGCGCGTTGAAGGGGACGATCGTCACGCCGTCTTTCAAGGAAGAAAAAGACGGCAAGCTTCGATCGCTGCAATTCTTCGCCAAACGCGCGCGGGGAGCTATGGCGCGCTGGGCAATCGACAACCGCGCAACGCGCGCCGGGGACCTGAAGGATTTTTCAGTTGGCGGCTACACATTTCGCCCGAACCAGTCGGACGAGCGCGACTGGCTGTTCGCAAGACCGCAGCCGCCGTTGAAGGGGCAGCAGCGTGATATTGGCGCGCCGTAGCTGTCGCACAAGCCGCCAGATCAGACCGCCGCGCAGTGCTGGCGAATATAGTCCCGATGGGCCGGCGCGGCGCTTGCTGCGCGATCAATCAAGGTTCTGATGTTCCCCAGAAACTCGGTGAGCTGCGCCTCATCAAGCTGATCCGCAAGCGGATGATGGCTGGCCGGTGCGATGCGCTGGCCGATCAGGACTTGCAGCCAGCCCTGCTCGGTGAACAGCTCTTCATGCTCACGGTAGATGCGCCCCGTTCTACGGAAGAGGTCGATCTTGGCGCGCAAGGCGTCCGGCACGGGCGTCTCGCGCCGCTCGATCCAGAACGCCGAATCGTCGCGTTCATTGGCGTGATAGTGGAGGATGATGAAATCGCGGATGCGCTCGAACTCGAAGCGCGACTGGCGATTAAACTCATCGATTAGCGCAGGGTCGAAATGCCGGTCGGGAAACATCGAGACAAGGCGGCTGATGCCGGCTTGAATGAGGTGGATCGAGGTTGATTCCAGCGGCTCGAGAAAGCCGCTCGCGAGGCCGAGCGACACGCAGTTCCTGACCCATTGGCGTTTTCGCATGCCGGTCGTGAATTTCAGGAAGCGCGGCTGTGCGAGAAGTTCACCTTCGAGGTTTGCCGTCAGAACGGCCGCCGCTTCGTCATCGCTGATATGCCGGCTGCTATAGACGTGGCCATTGCCGACGCGGTGTTGCAGGGGAATGCGCCACTGCCAGCCGGACGCCCGCGCGCTTGCCTGCGTGTAGGGGCGGAACCGCGCCCCATGCGCGCAGGGCGCTGCAACCGCGCGGTCGCAGGGGAGCCAGTGTGTCCAGTCCTCATAGCCGGCGGCGAGCGCTCCCTCGATCATCAACCCGCGAAAGCCCGAGCAATCGATAAAGAGATCGCCCGCGATGCGCCGGTCGCCTTCAACGGCCAGCGCCTCGACGAAGCCATCATCGCTGCGCAATTCGACATCCAGGATTTTCCCCTCAACGCGGACGACGCCCGCGCTCTCCGCGCGTCCACGCAGAAACTTTGCATAGAGGCCAGCGTCAAAATGAAACGCGTGGCGCGTGCCGGTCAGTCGCGACGCGCCGACCCGGTCCATCATCGCAAAGCGGTCGCGGATGGCGATCTGGTAATTGACCGAATACTCCCACAGCGAGCCGCCCTTCCCTGCCGCCGCCGCGCGCAGCCAATAGTGGTGGAAGGGCGCAAGGCCCAGCGGCATGCCGATGTCGCCGAAGGCATGCATATAGCTGTCGCCAAGACGTCCCCAATTGTTGAACTCGATCCCGAGCTTGAACGAGCTTTGCGTCGCTTTCAGAAACTCGTTCTCGTCGATCTCGAGAAAATTATTGATGTGGCGGATCTGCGGGATCGTGGCTTCGCCGACCCCGACAATGCCGATCTCCTCCGATTCGATTAGCGTGATCGTCAGTCTACGGTCGAACGACTTCGCCAGCACCGACGCCGCCATCCACCCCGCCGTGCCGCCGCCGACGATGACGACGGAGTGAATTGGGTCGCGCGCGCTTTCGGAACGAGCCTGCATCTTTCAACCCTAACCGTCAGCCGGGAACGCAATCAATGCGGCGCAACGCAGCGCGCGCAAAGAAAAACCCCGCCGGCACGGGAGGTTGCCAGCGGGGTCTCCTAGACGCTCGGGAGGGAGCGGTCTTTAGAAGGCGAAGGACGCGCCGACGAGATAGGTGCGGCCGAAAGACTGGCTGTCGATCAGTTGGCGGTCTTCCCCGCCCTGGATCGTTTCAAACGGCTCATCTGTCAGGTTGAGGCCCTGCGCGGTGACGCGCAACCCTTCGAGCGAACCGGAGAAAGCGTAACCCACCTGCGCGTCGATAATCGACTCCGACCGGCTCGTGCGAAACTGTCTCTGCGCCGAGATCGCCGCCAGTTCGCCGAGGAACGATGTGCGGTAGCGGTGGCTGACGCGCGCCTCAAAACCAGCCTTTTCGAAGTAGACCGTCGAATTGACAACCCATTTCGAAAGGCCCGGCACTGTCGTCGTCGTCGTATCGGACGGATTAGTCTCGAGGAACGTCGTAACCCGGCTGTCGGTGAAGGATGCACTGGTGAGGAAGCCAAAGCCATTCATTGCTTCTGACACGATCTCGAGCGGCACAGAAAGCGACGCTTCAACGCCTCGGATGCGTCCGTTGCCGTTATTTGTGTTGGTACGGTTGAGGCCAAGCGTCGTGCCGAGCGATGCCTGCTGCGCCGGGGTCAGGAAGACCGAGGCTTCGGCAGAGAAATCCTCAATGAACGCATCGCCCGTGTTCACGAAATCGCTCAGATCCTTGTAGAAAGCGGCAAGTGAAATATACCCCGCGCCGCCGAAATATTTCTCTATCGAGAGATCGACCTGGTTGGAAATATAGGGGCGCAGGGCCGGGTTGCCACTATTGCGGCCGAAGGCGGTGCCGGGGTTGCCGAGCGGATCGGTATTCGCAAGGCGCGTTATGTCAACGGAGAGATTCTCGCTGGCGCTGAGCTGGTCAAGCCGCGCGCGGGCAAGTGTCCGTGCCGCTCCGAAACGCACTTTCACGGTATCGGAAAGCTCGAATGACAGATTGAGGGTCGGGAGGAAGTCTGTGTAGGAATCGCCGCCAGAAACCGGCACAATCTCGAAAAGGCCTGGCACGGACGTTGAAGCAGCGACCGCAAGACCATCGGAGCTCTGATCCGTGTGGACGACCTGCACGCCGGCATTGCCGGTGACAGGGATTGACCCAAGCTCGGTGTCGATCCCGAACTTCACCCAACCCGTTATCACGTCTTCATTGACGGTCCACGACTGCGGCGTCGCGAAAGACGACAGCGATGTCGAGACTGGCACATAAACATTGTTGACGAGGAAGCGCGTGTCGAGCGTCACCTGCGGACCAAAGCCGAGGAAGCTGACGACCTGTTCGTCGAGGATTGCCGCCGCCGGGATCGGCAGGGACTGGATAACGCCCGGGTCGGACAGCGTGCCGCCGCCAAGTGTCAGGAAGGTCTGATCGATTTCCCGGCTCTTCTCGCGAAGACCCCAGTCGACGCCAACCTGAACGTTGGACACCGGCCCGAATTCAACGTCGCGATCGACCGCCGCCTTCAGGTGCCAGAGGTCATCGACCGTGCGCGGAGCATTGATAAAGCCGGCCTGCACAACATTGCCGCCGCCGCCCCAGCCGAGCGGGTCGGTGAGAACGATCGCGTTCGGCCCTGTGGTTGCCGAATAATCGAGAAGGCCCGTCAGCCGGGCAATGCCGCCCGGCTGCTGCGACAGCGTCAGCGTGTCCGCTGCGCCGCCGCTGGAGCCAAAGCCCGTGCCCGCATAGGCTTCGATCAGCTGGTCGCGGCGCGTTGCTTTCGAATAGCTGATGTCCAGCTCGACGCCCCAGCCATTGTCTGCGTCGTATTTGCCGTTCCAGCCTGCCGAGAACAGCTCAGCGCGCCGGATGTTCAAATCATTGCGGATAACACCGCGGACATTGCTGAATGTTGCGTCGGTGGCGAACCCGTCAACCTGATTGTTGATAACGTTGCTGACGCCGAAGCCACCGCCGAACGACAGCGGGAATTCGACGCCGCGGCTCACCTGGTCTTCGCTGAAGTCGGTGTAGAAAATGTCGACTACCGAAGAAAACTCGTCTGTCGGCTCGAATTGAAGCGTGGCGAAGCCGCCGATGCGGTCAAGATCGCTCGACTGCGCGTTGCGTCCGTTCGAGCCGCCGAGCAGCAGCGGATTGCCCGCCGTGCCGTTTCCGGAATAGCCCCACGCGCCGAACGCTTCCTGCTGGTTGGGCGAAGACTGGAAGGCAAGGCCGATCGCAACGCCGACCGTGTCGTCATAGAACTGATCGACATAGGTCCCCGTCGCGCGATATCCGGCGCCGGGTGAGTCCGGGTTCAGCGAGCCGTCTTCGTTAAATTCATACCGGCCGCTGACCGCCAGAACGCGCTCCGACTTGTCGAGCGGACGCAAGGTGCGCAGATCGACTGTGCCGGCAAGGCCTTGGCCGATAAGGCCGGCGTACGGCGTTTTGTAGACGAGCGCCGAAGACAGCAACTCCGCCGGGTACTGATCGAATTCGACGCCGCGGTTATCGCTGGTCGTTACCTGTTCGCGGCCGTTGAGGAGCGCGGTCGAGAAGTCGGGGCCGAGGCCCCGGATGGAGAGGACATTCGAGCGGCCATTGAGGCGCTGCGTCGCGAGGCCCGGGAGGCGGCCCAGGGATTCGGCAATTGATATGTCCGGCAGTTTGCCGATTTCTTCCGCCGACACCGCCTCGACAATCGAGGAGTTGTCGCGCTTTGCGGCGACCGAATTCTCAAGCGAGGAGCGGAAGCCGGTGACAACGATCTCGTCGCTGTCTTCGTCCGCATCTTGAGCAAAGGCCGGACCTGCGAGCGCGATAGCGGCGCCGGACGTCAGCAGCGTTGCGCGAAAAAGCTTGAGTTCCTTACGCATCGGTATTCCTCCCTGAAAGCTTCTGTTCCGGCCGTTGGACCGCCGTTTGATTCCCGTATCGCAAATTTATGCAAACCGGTCAATCGATCAACCACGTTGCAAAGCCAATGCCCGCGTCTGCGAACGTCAAAGCGTTGCGTTTTTGCGGCACACTGAGGCTTTACGGCGACAGATCGCTATCACGCGGCGCTCGACACCAACGTCTGACGCGATGCAAAAAGATGCAAAAAATGGCGTATGACTGCAATTTGCCGATGCCGCAGCGTAGCGAATCGCCGGCGGTCAGCGCGATGCGGATTTCAGCGCGGCGGCGCGGCGCGCATTCGCCTCGACGCCGGGCCAGTCGCCGCCAACGATCATCGCTTTCGTCGCGATCCAGGTGCCGCCGACGCAGACGACATTGGGCAGCGCGAAATAGTCCGGGACCCGGTCCGGGCTGATGCCGCCGGTGGGGCAGAAGACGATGTCCGGCAAGGGGCCGGCCAGCGATTTCAGATACGCGGCGCCGCCAGCCGCCTCGGCGGGGAAGAATTTGAGCGCGCGAAAGCCGGCGTCGTGCGCGGTCATCGCTTCGCTGGCCGTCGCAACGCCGGGCAGCGCGGGCTTGCCGGCCATTGCGCCAAGCAGCGCGGGGCTGGCGCCCGGGCTGACCAGAAAGTCCGCGCCGGCGCCGAGCGCGCGTTGAACGTCTCCCGCGTCGCGCACTGTCCCCATCCCGACGATCAACGAAGGCGCCGCCCGCTTCATCGCGGCGATGGCTTCAAGCGCAGCCTCCGTCCGCAGCGTCAGCTCGATCACCTCAAGACCGCCGGCGGCAAGCGCTCTCGCCAGCGGCGCCGCATCGGCGAGGCGTTCCACCTCAAGCACGGGGATAACGCTGGCGCGCGCCAGGATGTCTTCAAGGCGCATCGATCGTTGCTTTCAGTTTGGCGGCGGCGCCGACAAGGGCGGCCCCGTCGCGGGTGATCAGACGAATGGGGATGCCCGCGACGTAGTCGCGCATGCGGCCCTTGTCGAGGAAGCGCTCGACAAAGGCGCTCTTGAAGAAGACTGGCTGGATCTTCGGGATGATGCCGCCACCGATCACAACGCCGCCGCGCGCGCCCGAGGAGAGCGCGGCATCGCCCGCGACCGAACCGAAAATTGCGCAGAACATATCGACGGCTTTGACGGCCACCGGGAACTCGAGGGTTTGCGCGGCGCGCGTGATTTCATCCGCTTGCAGAGAAACGCGCGGCGTGCCGGAGATCGCGCACAGCGCGCGGTGAATGTTGACAAGGCCCCTGCCCGACAACAGCCGTTCAACCGACACGCGCTTGTGCTCGCGGGCGATGAAGCGCAGCACCTCGATCTCTTCGTCGTTATAGGGCGCAAAGGCGACATGCCCGCCTTCGGTCGGAATGATCCGGTCACCCCGCTCGGCTGGAACAATCAGCGCCTGACCGATGCCGGTGCCGGGGCCGATGACGAGCGTTGGCAACGCCGGATCGCTGGCGCCAGCCTTCACCTCGACGAAATCGGCGGACCCAAGCTGGCGCACGCTGGTTGCCAGCGCCTCAAAATCATTGATGGCAAGGAGTTGGTCGAGCCTCAACTGGCGCTTGGTCTTCTCGATATCGAGAACCCAGGGCGAGTTGGTGAACTCGACAACGGCATCGGTGATCGGCCCTGCGACTGCAAAACAGGCCTGTCGCGGCGCCGCCTGCACGGCTTCCAGAAACGCATCCGCCGCATCGCGGATTGACTCATAATCCTCAGCGCGAAAGGCGTGCATGGGCCCAATTTTCACAGCATCGGGCGTTACGGCGCCGGGCGTAATCGTCGCGAGCGCAAAGCGCGCGTTGGTGCCGCCGATATCGGCGACGAGGACGGCCGCGTCGAGGACGGGCGTGTCGAGGACGGGCGCGTCGGGGATTGGCGCTATCATTCCCCCTCCTCGCGCTCCGCCAGCATGAACGTCATTGCGCCCGTCTCCGCAGACGTGACGAGGCCGCGCATGCCGGCGAACAGTTCGCGCCCCGATCCCCACCCTTCGCTGTCATCGCCGCGGCGCGCCGGCGCGCGGCCGGCAAATTCTGCCGTGTCGCCGACAAGGTCGAGAACGCCATTGTCCGCATCAAGACGAAGAATGTCGCCATCGCGCACTTTGGCGATCGCCCCGCCATCGAGCGCTTCGGGCGACAGGTGGATGGCGGCCGGAACCTTGCCGGAAGCCCCCGACATGCGCCCGTCCGTGACGAGCGCCACTTTGAAGCCCTTGTCCTGCAGGACGCCAAGCGGCGGGGTGAGCTTGTGCAATTCCGGCATGCCGTTCGATTTTGGTCCCTGAAAAGGAACGACGGCGATAAAATCACGATTGAGATCGCCGGCTTTAAAGCGGTCGATCAGCTCCTGTTGAGAATGAAAGACGATGGCCGGCGCCTCGATCACGCGCCGCTCCGGTTTGACAGCGGAGACCTTGATGATCGCGCGGCCAAGCGCGCCATCAAGGAGCACAAGCCCGCCCGTCGTTGCGTGCGGGTTGTTTGCGCTCCGCAAGATCGTCTCATCGCCGGACTTTTCGGGACCGGTAGTCCACGCCAGCGTTTCGCCCCGCAAAACCGGGCTTTGCGCATAGCGATCGAGACCCTTTCCCATCACCGTCATGACATCCGCATGGAGCAGACCCGCCTCGATCAGCTCACGGATTACAAAGCCGACGCCGCCCGCTGCCTGAAACGCGTTCACATCCGCCGACCCGTTCGGATAGACGCGCGCGAGGAGCGGCGTGACGGCGGACAACTGGCTGAAATCCGTCCAGTCAATCATGATGCCGGCGCTGCGCGCCATCGCAACAAGATGAATCGCATGGTTCGTTGAGCCGCCCGTCGCGTGAAGCGCGGCGATCGCGTTGACGATTGCGCGCTCATCTACGATGTCGCAAAAGGCAATCGGCTCATCGCCGAGCGCTGTCGTCACGGCGGCGCGCAAGGCGGTCGCTTCGACAAACGCGCGCCGCATCGGCGTGCCCGGATTGACGAAGGCCGATCCCGGCAGATGAAGGCCCATCACTTCCATCAGCGTCTGGTTCGAATTCGCCGTGCCGTAGAACGTGCAGGTGCCGGGCGAGTGATAGCTGGCGCTTTCCGCGGCGAGGAGCTCCTCGCGTGAGGCTTTGCCTTCGGCGTGGAGCTGGCGCACGCGCGTTTTCTCGTCATTCGAAATGCCGGTCGGCATCGGTCCCGCCGGAAGGAAGAGGATCGGCAAATGACCAAAGCGCGCAGCGCCCATGAACATGCCGGGCACGATCTTGTCGCAGACGCCGAGCATAAGCGCGGCATCGAACACATTGTGCGAGAGCGACACCGCCGTCGCCATGGCGATCACGTCGCGCGAGAACAGCGACAAGTCCATCCCTGGCATGCCTTGCGTGACGCCGTCGCACATTGCCGGAACGCCGCCGGCGATCTGGGCGGTGGCGCCAATGCTGGTGATTGCAGTCTTGATGATGTCCGGATACGTCCCCAGCGGCTGATGCGCCGAGAGCATGTCGTTATAAGCAGTGACGATGCCGATGTTTGGCCCGCCGCCTTTTGCGATGAGTTTTTTATCGGCGGGCGAACACGCGGCGGCCGCGTGCGCGAGGTTGCCGCAGCCGAGGCTGGCGCGCTGCGGGCCGTCGCTCGCCGCCGCGCGCATCTGGCGCAGATAGGCCGCGCGCGGGCGCAGGCTCCTGGTGCGAATGCGATCGGTAACGCGGGCGACGGTGTCATTCAGCGGCACAGCTAAAATCTCCTCAAGGCGCCCAGCACGCCCAAAGATCAGGGCGCGCGCGCAGGATCGCGCGCACCGGCGCGTCATCAACGGGTCCGCCAGCGCAGGCCGCCGCGAACGCGCGGCGCTTGTCCGCGCCGGCGATGAGGAGGACAATCAAACGCGCATCGCGGATCGCGCGCAAGGAGAGCGTCAAGCGCTCGACATCGTCGCCGGTCACCGCGCTCTTTTGCGCGCGGATTGGCGCGACCAGCGGAGCGTTGTCGGCGAGTGCTTCGCGAAGTCCCGATGCGTGCGGAAACCACGACGCCGTATGGCCGTCAACGCCCATACCGAGGACAACGACATCAAACGGACGAACGACGCCGGCGACACGAGTTGCCGCCTCAATCGCTGCGTCATCGAGCCCGTGCGCCTCGCCGCGCAGCCCGGCAAAGCGCGCGCGCGCGGCGGCGCCGGCGAGGAAGTTCGAGCGGATGAACCCTTCATTCGAGCCGGCCGCTGTTGGGGCCACGAAGCGCTCATCGACGAGCGTTGCGGTCACATTGGGCCAATCGACAGCGCGCGCGCCAAGCGCGGCGTAAAGCAGCGCGGGCGTCGCTCCGCCGGACAGCGCAATGGAGGCGAGCCCTTGCTCGGCAACTGCGCGATCGAGCGCCAATGCAATGAGGTCAGCAAGCCGGGCCGCCATCGCGGGCGCCCCGGAAAACTCGACAAGCGGCGGGTCAGACCCCATTGAACCACTCGCGTCCGTCGCGATCGAGCAGCACGGCGGCTTGCACCGGCCCATCCGTACCCGCTGCATAAGCGTGCACGGGCGTCTGATCCGCCTCCCACGCCGCAAGAATACCATCGCACCACGTCCAGGCCGCTTCGACCTCGTCGCGCCGCATGAACAGCCCGAGATCGCCGCGCACGACCGCCATCAACAAGCGCTCATAGGCGTCGGGATAGCGCGCCTCAAAAGCGGACGCGTAGCTAAGATTGAGCGGAACATAGCGCACGCGCATGCCGCCCGGCCCCGGGTCTTTCGTGACGAGCAGAAGGCTCATGCCTTCGTCCGGCTGCAGACGGATGACGAGCCGCGACGGCGGTAATTTCTCCGGTCCGTTGCGAACGAGCGCGTGCGCAACATCCTTGAACTGGATGATGATCTCCGACCGGCGCGCCGCCATGCGCTTGCCGGTGCGCAAATAGAACGGCACGCCTTTCCAGCGCCAGTTGTCGATATGCGCCTTAATGGCGACATAGGTTTCGGTCGAACTGGGGTTGCCGAGCTCTTGCGCGTAGCCGGGCGCAACTTCGCCATTCGAGGCGCCCTTGGCATATTGCCCGCGCGCGGTCATTTGACGGGCATTTGCCGCATCGATGGGGCGCAGCGCGCGCAACACCTTGATCTTTTCATCGCGCACGGTGTCGGCGTTGAGATCGAGCGGCGGCTCCATCGCCACAAGGCACAAGAGCTGAAGCAAGTGGTTCTGGACCATATCGCGCAACGCGCCGGCGGTGTCGTAATAACTGGCGCGCGTGCCGGAGCCGATCTCTTCGGCGACGGTGATCTCGACGTGATCGATCGCGTTGGCGTTCCATACCGGCTCGAACAAAGAGTTCATGAAGCGCAGTACGATGAGATTCTGCACGGTCTCCTTGCCGAGATAGTGATCGATGCGAAAGATCGAGGGCTCGGGGAAAACCGCGCCAACGGCGTCGTTAATCGCGCGCGCGCTGGCGAGATCCTTGCCGATCGGCTTTTCAAGGACGATGCGGGCGCCGGGCGACTTGAGGCCGGCCGCGTCGATGTTGCGCGACACCTCCCCAAAGAGCGCCGGCGGCAGCGCGAGATAGAACACCCGCTGTTTGCGCTCGCCCCCGTCCAGCTTTTCCGTCAAGGCGCCCCACCCGCCATTGGCGTTGCCGGCGTCAACCTCTGCATAGTGGAGGAGCGCTGCAAACTTCGACCATTCGCCGGCGTCGATCGTTTCGCGCGGGTGAAATTTGCCGAAGCTTGCCAGCGCGAGCGCCCGGAATCCGTCGTCGTCCATCGCCGTGCGCGAGACGCCGATAATCTTCGAATCCGGCGTGATCTGCCCGTCGCGCCAGCGATGGAACAGGGACGGGATCAGCTTTCGCAGCGACAGATCGCCTGCCGCGCCGAACACCACGAGATCGAATGGCGTGACCGGGATCAGCTGGGGCGTTGCGCTCGCTAAAGCCGATCTGTCCATGCCGTCCACTTCCCGATCAGGCCTTCACCCACAGCCGTTCAAGCTCTTCAAGCGATTTCTGCTTCGTCTCAGGAATGAACCTCCAGACGAACGCCGCCGCCAAAAGACTCATAACGCCATAGAACCAGTAGGCAAAGCCATTATTGAACGTGTCGGCGAGCCAGGGATTGCCATTCATCACGCTGAACGACCAGGAGACAATAAAGTTCGAAATCCATTGCGCGGCAACCGCAATCGACAGCGCGGCGTTGCGGATGGAGTTCGGGAATATCTCCGACAACAGCACCCACACCACCGGGCCCCACGACAAGGCGAAGCCTGCGACATAGATCAGCATCGCAAAAAGCGCCGCGACACCACCCTGTTCGGTGAAAAACAACGTGCCAAGCGTCAGCATCGAGCCGCCCATAATCACGGCGCCCCAGAGCAGCAGCGGTTTGCGCCCGTAGCGATCGACCGTGACATAGGCAACGAGCGTGAAGATGAAATTGACGCCGCCGACGATGACCGTTTGCAGAAACGCTGAGTTCTTCGAGGCGCCCATCGATTCAAAAATAGCCGGCGCGTAATAAAGGACCGCATTGATGCCGACGAATTGCTGAAAGACCGACAGCATAACGCCAATGAAAATCACCAGCGCGCCAAAAGCGAACAGCGGCGCCGTCGCCGCACCGGACAGCGATTGACGGATTTCGTCAAGCACGGCTGCCGCAGCGTCAGGCGCATTGAACCTCGCGAGAACGGTGCGCGCCTCCGCCTCGCGGCTTTTCGACATCAGCCAGCGCGGGCTTTCCGGCACTAAGAATAGCAGCGCGAGAAATGCAGTCGCAAAGACGACCTCGGAGAGCAGCATCCAGCGCCAGCCGGTGGTGACGACAAACGCTTCGTCGCCGAGGCTTGCGATCCCGTAATTGACAAAATAGACGCCGAAAATGCCGGTGACGATGGCGAATTGGTTGAGCGAGACGAGCCGTCCGCGCAGATGGCGCGGCGCGATTTCGGCGATGTACATGGGGCAGACGACCGAGGCGAGGCCAATGCCAAGCCCGCCGATAATCCGGTAAATATTGAATGGGGTCAGAGCGTCCGGCCCCATCCCGCCAATCGGAGCAAGACCAAGCTCGGGATAGGCCGAGCCGACGCCCGAAATCGCAAACAGGACGCCGGCAATCGCCATCGTTGCGCGCCGGCCGATCGCCGCCGCGATGAGGCCAGCCGTCAGTGCACCGACGATTGTGCCGATGAGCGCGCTTGATACCGTGAACCCGAGAAGCGATGCGCTCGCATTCGCGTCAAGGCCGCGCGGCTGGACGAAGTTCACATCCAGCGCATTGACAGCGCCCGAGATCACCGCCGTGTCATAGCCGAACAACAATCCGCCAAGCGCCGCGATCAGCGTCACCGTAAAGACCTGGCCCGATTTCGATTGCCCGTTCGATTGCCCGTTCGATTGCATGCGCGTCGCGCCTTCCCCGATTGTCTCGCCCGGTCTTATTGTGGCTTCAGCGTGAAACGCACAGCCGCGCCGCCGCTGCGGCCCAAATTCAAGGCGAGAACGTCCGCGCTCGTCATATCGCGCTTTTCGATGACGATGTCATAGGGATTCTTGTCGTAATCGGCCTTGGCGCCGTCGCGATAGATTTCCGCGACATAGGTTTTGCCATCGTCGAGGAAAGAGAGCGGCAGCGACAAACGGCGAGCGTTCTCATCCGTGATGGCGCCGAGATACCAGTCCTCGCCGCCGCGCTCCTTGCGCGCGATTGCCGCGTAATCGCCGATCTCGGCGGCAACGCCGACTGTTTCTTCCCAGTCCGACGGAACGTCTTTGATGAACTGGAACGCATCAAGCCGCTTCTCGTAATTTTCAGGGAGATCGGCGGCCATCTGAATGGGGCTGTAGACTGTTACGTAGAGCGCAAGCTGTTTGGCGAGGGTCGTCTCGACGCGGCTCACCGGGCTGTTGCGGCCGAGCTCGGCATTGACGGCGGCGCGCTCGTTCGGGCGCAAATCGAATATGCCCGGCGTGAAATCCATCGGCCCGGACAACAGGCGCGTGAACGGCAATATGACGTCATGTTCGGGCGGCATGGGCGGATTGCCCCACGCATTGTATTCCTGACCGCGCGCGCCCTCGCGCGAGACCCAATTGGGATAGGTGCGGCGAAGCCCCGTATCCTTGATCGGCTCATGCGGGTTGATTGAAATCTTGCGCTTTGCCGCCGCTTTGACGACGTTCAGATGATGGTTCGCCATGAACTGGCCGTCGTGCCATTCAAAGGTCTCCTTGCCCGCCCCGTCGATGCGCTGGATGCCGCCGCCGTCGGCGACGTAACCGGACTTCACCGCGCGTACGCCGACGCGCTCGTAAAGGTCGAACGCTGCGTCCATCTGGTTTTCATAATGCGATGCGGCGCCGCCGGTTTCGTGATGGCCGATCAGGCGCACGCCCTTTTCGAGCGCGTAGGCGCCGAGCATCTCGATGTCGAAATCGGGATAGGCTTTGGTAAAATTAAAAACTTCGCCGTTGCCGAACCAGTTGTCGTCCCAGCCGATGTTCCACCCCTCGACCAGCACACCCTTGAAGCCGTGTCTCGCCGCGAAGTCGATATAGCGTTTGGTGTTTGAGGTGGTCGCGCCGTGCAGCGGTTTCATGCCCCAGCTTGAATCGCGGATGTGCATTTCCCACCACACGCCGACATATTTGCCGGGCTCGACCCACGACACGTCGCCGAGCGTGTTCGGCTCGTTGAGATTGAGGATCAGCGACGAGGACAGCAGGCTCTTCGCATCCGGCGCAATTTGAATCGTGCGCCACGGCGTCGCAAAGGCGCCCGTCTTCTTCACCAGCACGCCATCTGACCACGGCGCGAGATCCGCCTTGAAAATGCCAGGCCGCTGTTGATTGAGCGCCATTGCCGAATAGTCAACGAGCGCTGCTTCATGAATCGACAGATGCGCGCCGGACGTCGTCTTCAGCGTTATCGGCGTGTGGGCAATGTCGATCGCGTCGGCCTTGGTCGTGCGGTAGTAATATTCATACCGGTTCCAGCGCCGCCCCGGGATCCACCAATAGGTCGCGTCCTCCGGCAGACGGAACTCCGTCAGCTCATTGACGATTTCCACGGACTTCATCGTTTTCTGGTCGGGAAATTCGTAGCGAAAGCCGATCCCGTCATCGAAGGCGCGCACGCGCAGCGAGAAGCGCCGGGGCTTTTGTTCCTTTGTGGCGAACGCGACAGCGAGATCGTTATAATGATTGCGCATGACGCGGCGCTCGCCCCAAGGCTGCTCCCACGTCTCATCCTTTGACGCGCGCGCGGCAACCTCAATGTTCAATCCCTCTTCAAGCGCTGCATTGTCCTTGAACCGGAAGCCGAGATGCGATTGTCCGACGACCTCTTCGCCGCGATAGGCGACCTTGTAGAACGGCCGGCCATCTGGCGAGAGATCGAGCGTCACCGTAATCGCGCCGTCGGGGGAACTGACCGTTTCCGCAGCCTTTGCAACGGAGGCCAGCGCGACAACACAGCCAAGAATAGCCAGAAAAGAGCGGGACATGGGCCTGACGCCTCCTCTTCCGGTCCCGCCGTCTGCGGGAGCCATTTGGTCGAATGTATGCAAGCTTAAGGGAGTTTACAAATTCTTGCAATTCGTCGTCCGTCTGACATTCCCATTGTGCAAAGCAATATCAGCCCGGCATCGATGGCCCGTCAGGAGCATCGGTTAGATTGATGATTTAATTTCACTATTCCGTAAACGAGGGGCCGGCCCGGCATTCCCGACAGCTGAGGATCTTGCTTGCAAAAATATGCAATTGCCTAGAAAGTCCTTTACTGGGGAGGCAGCCAGCGAGCGAGGCTGGCTGCCGATAAAAGCCCCCAAAACGAGGGAGACGGAATGATGCGGGCACGGAGCATTGCCTTTGCCGCTGCGCAGCTGTTTTTGGCGTGCGCTGGATCAGCCGCGGCGAACGCCGCCGACACCGCCTATCGCGCCGACGCATACCGCAGCCGCGGCCCTGAAGACGAGATCGTTTATTTTGTGCTGCCCGACCGCTTCGAGAACGCCGATCCGGCGAACGACCGGGGCGGATATGGCGACGACCCGTTGAAGTCCGGCTTTGACCCGGCGCGCAAAGGCTTCTTTCACGGCGGCGATCTGAAAGGGCTGACCGCCCGCCTCGATTATATTGCCGGCATGGGCGCGACGGCGATCTGGCTTGGGCCAATATACAAGAACAAACCTGTGCAAGGCCTGCCGGGCGATGAGAGCGCCGGCTATCACGGGTATTGGATCACCGACTTCACCGATGTCGATCCGCATTTCGGCACGAAGGCGGACCTCAAGGAATTCATTGACGCGGCTCATGCGCGCGGCATCAAGATCTATCTCGACATCATCACCAATCACTCGGCGGACGTGATCGCCTTGCGCGAATGTCACCCGGAGGGCCAATCGCCTGCGAACGCTGGAGCGGGCCCCTGCCCTTACCGTTCGCGCGCAGAGTATCCGTATACGACGCGCGGCGGGCCGGACGGCAAGACGATCAACCCCGGCTTCATGAGTGACGCCGGCGAGTTCCAGACCCGGGAAAATTTCGACAAGCTCGTCGATCCGGCATTTGCCTATACGCCTTATGTTCCGGAGGCGGAGGCATCGATCAAGGTCCCGGCGTGGATGAACGACGTCCGCTATTACCACAATCGTGGCAATTCAACGTTTGAGGGCGAAAGCTCGACACACGGCGATTTCGTCGGCCTTGACGATTTCATGACCGAAGACCCGCGCGTCGTCCAAGGCTTCATCGACATTTACAAGAACTGGATCACGGAATTCGGCGTCGACGGGTTCCGCATCGACACCGCCAAACACGTGAACCCCGGCTTTTGGCGCGCTTTCCTGCCCGCCATCAAGGAGCATGCGGCAGCGCAAGGCATCCTGAATTTCTATGTGTTCGGCGAAGCGGTTTACTGGGACGTCGCCTCGCTCGCCGCCTTTATGAAGGAAGCAGAGTTCGAAGCATCGCTCGATTTCCCGATGATGCAGGGACTGCGCGATCAGCTGCTCGTCAACGCCAGCGGTTATGCGCTCGCATCTATGTTAGCGGCGGATAAAATCTATCCCGCGAGCGAGGCAACGGCGATCATCCAGCCTGTCTTCGTCGGCAATCACGACATGGGGCGTTACGCTGGCGAGCTGTTGAAGAAGCGGCCCGATCTGACCGACCAGCAGCGTTTCATGAATGTGCGTCTCGCCCACGCGTTCCTCTACTTCTCGCGCGGCGCTCCGGTCATCTATTACGGCGACGAACAGGGCTTCACCGGCGACGGCGGAGACCAGGACGCGCGCGAGGACATGTTCGGGAGCCAGGTCGCGATTTACAACGACAACGACCTGATCGCGACGAATGCCACGACCGCCCGGTCGAATTTTGATCCAAAACACCCTCTTTACCGCGCATTCGCCGACATGTCCGCCGTCTACAAATCCCATCCGGCGCTGCGCCGGGGCGCGCTCATCGTGCGTCATGCCGAAAAGGACGGCGGCGGACTTTTCGCAATTTCGCGCATGGACGCGAGGACCGGCGATGAATACCTGTTCGTCGCCAATCTTGGTCTTGAAACCCGGACGGCCCACATCGAGGTCGATCCCCGCTCATCTCGCTGGACTTCGCTGATCGGGCGATGTGAAAGGAAATCCGCGGCGCATGGGTCGGTCAGGGTCGAGGTTGGACCGCAGGACTTCCTGTTGTGCCGGGCAGCCCGCAGCGCCGGCTAGCGCACCGCGAACCGGAATGAAAACGAGCGTATGATGACGATTGCCGAGAACAAGCAGATGACCCCGCGCCCCGCGCCCGTCGCGGAGCGGGCAGCCCCCTGGTGGCGCGGCGCGACCATTTATCAAGTCTATCCGCGCAGCTTTAAAGATACCAATGGCGACGGCGTCGGCGACCTCAAGGGGTGCATCGCCGGCATCGATCACATCGCCTCGCTTGGCGTTGACGCTGTCTGGCTATCGCCGTTCTTTACCTCGCCCATGCACGATTTCGGGTATGACGTTGCCGACTATCGCGGCGTCGATCCTTTGTTCGGCAATCTCGCCGATTTCGATGAGTTTGTCACGCGCGCGCACGCCTCCTCACTGAAAGTCATCATCGATCAGGTTTATTCGCACACGTCTGATCAGCATGCCTGGTTTGCTGAAAGCCGTCAGAGCCGCGATAATCCGAAAGCGGACTGGTTTGTCTGGGCGGACGCAAAGCCGGACGGCTCGCCGCCTAATAACTGGCAGTCGGTATTTGGCGGCGGCGCATGGGAGTGGGACGCGCGGCGGCGGCAGTATTATTTCCATAATTTTCTGGCGCAGCAGCCAGACCTCAATCTCCACAACCCTGCGGTTCAGGACGCGATTCTCGACGTGGCGCGGTTCTGGCTGGCGCGCGGCGTCGACGGGTTTCGCCTTGATGCGCTGAACTTTGCGATGCACGATCCGCAGCTTCGCGACAACCCGCCGCGCAAGGTGTTCCGCCGCCCGCCGACGCGGCCGTTCGACTTTCAGGATCACAAGTTTTCGATGTCGCATCCCGGCATCCCGAAATTCCTTGAGCGCCTGCGCGCGGCGATCGACGAGTTTCCGGATCGCTTCACCGTCGCTGAAGTTGGCGGCGAGCGCGCCTTTGACGAAATGAAGATGTTCACTGCCGGCGACCACCGGCTCAACACAGCGTACAGCTTCGATTTCCTGTACGCGCCCACGCTGACCAAAGAGCTGGTGATTGAGACCGCAAGGCGCTGGCCCGAGGGCGGCGAATGGCCGTCATGGGCATTTTCCAATCACGACGCGCCGCGCGCGATCAGCCGGTGGGCGGGCGCGTGTCCACCCGACGACTATTCAAAGCTGCTGGCGCTCCTCCTCGGTTCTTTGCGCGGCAACATCTTTCTCTATCAGGGTGAAGAGCTTGGCCTGCAGCAGGGCGAGGTGCCGTTCGAGAAATTGAAAGACCCCGAAGCCATCACCAATTGGCCGGCGACCTTGGGGCGCGACGGCGCGCGCACGCCGCTCCCGTGGACCGAAAACGCGCTCAATGCCGGCTTTTCAGCCGCCGAACCATGGCTGCCGATCGATGCGAGCCATGTTTCGCGCGCGGTCGATCGCCAGAATCGCGATCAGCAGTCCGTGTTGAATTTTACCCGCCGCGTGATCGCGTTCCGCAAAGCGTCGGCAGCGCTCAGGCTCGGCGCAATCGAGTTCCTTCCGTCACCGGACGATGTCGTCGCCTTCGTCCGCTCGTTCGGGCCGGACACGACGCTCTGCGTTTTCAATATCGGCGAAAAGGCTGCGGCGTTTACGCCGCCGGACGCTGGCGACTGGTCTATCCGTATCGAGACGACCGCGCAG
>JBJXFO010000091.1:0-14520 GCA_046154725.1 Parvularculaceae bacterium
CTCGTTCGCCTCAACATCATGCAAAGGCGCGACCTCGACGCCCTCAAACGACCGCCCGATCCAAGCCCAAAAAACCCAGATCAACTCACAATCAACTTCAACCCATGCTAAACCGGACACCAGTGGAACAAGTCCGTGGATGACGATAAATCTTGATACGGAATTTTTTCTTCTCCCGCTAAGTGCGGGTACCAGACGATCCTCTCATATTTCCTTATGCTCCGAAGCGCCATTCTCCCCAAAAAGAAAAACGCCCCCGGCAAGGGGGGCGTTTTCACAACTGGTTTTGCAAACGCTTAAAGCGGCGCGTTGCACGAGGCGAGCTGGACCGACGCCTCGCGATTAGCATCGCTGTCGCGGCGGCTCTTCTTGCGCTTCTTCATCTTCGCGTCGCCTGAATTGCCAACTGCATAGTTGGTGTTTTCGTAGGCGACGACCGGGTCAAAGTCGCGGAAGGCCGTCACTTTGATGTCCGCATTGTTGATGATCTTCTGTTCGGCCGAGAAGAACTGGATGGTGCAGCCGCCGTTCTCGGCGAATGTGTTGCCGCCAACGGCGCCGAAGAAGCCAGACGACACGCGCATCGCGTCAACAAAGTTCTGCGCGACGAGGTTCGAGTTGACCGAGGCGCTGCGCACGCGCTCTGACAGATAGATGCCCGTCTCGTTGCCGGTGATCTCGTTGGCGATGATCTTGACGCCGTCATAGACGTCGGCAGTGACGCCCGGACCCGCGTTGTAGCGGATCGTGTTGCGCGTCAGCAGAAGGTCCGCGGCGATGCCGGTCGCCGCAATGCCGGTTCCGTTGCCGATGACGACGTTATTGGTCAGCGAGCCCTTGATGATCGCGTTGTTGCCGCTCGCGAAATTGACGGCGGTGCGCGTGCCGATGATGACGTTGCCGTCAAGGCGAACGTCGCCGGCGGTGACGCGGATACCCGACGCCGGGCCAGTCAGGAGACCGACGCCCCGTGCGCCGCGCGAATGAACAAACTGATCGATGCCGCCGCTGCCGGACGCAAGCGTCCAGCCCTTGTTTTCGGCGCCGACGGGCTGCGCATGACGGCGCACATAGCCTTCAAGCCGCGCCGCGTCATCGCTGAGGCGGTCGTTGCGGTCGCGCGGCGGGCGCGCGAGGTGATCGGTCAGTTCAGGGCGCAAGGCGCCGCCGAGCGGGCCATAGGCGGCGCGCAGCGGAATGTCGGAATTGACCGGAATAATGAAGCTGTCGGACACCGACACGGTGCCGCCTTGAATATCGACGCATGTGCCCGAAGCGATGCGGTCATCGAATTCAAAGATCAGCTGGGAAAGGCTGACGCTTGCCAGCGCCGAATCCGGCGCGATCGAAACGCATGGCGCGTTCGATGCCGGCCGGATCACTGCGTTGCGGCCATAGTCGCCAACGACGCCGCGGATTTCGACGGGCTTCGTCACAACAATATTCTCGTTGTAGACGCCGCCCTTGACGAGGATGGTGCCGCCCGGACGCACGAGGCGCATCGCCTGCGCAATCGTTGTCACGCGGCTGCCAGCATCCTGGCTGACGACAACTTCATTGCGGTTCGAGGCGCCGGGACTACCGGTCGATGGCCCCTCGCCAACCGGGCGCGAGGCTCCCGGTTCACGGATCGGAAAGCCGCCGAGCGATTGGGCGCTGGCGGTGTTGGCGACCCCGACCCCGAGGCTGCTCGCCGCCGCCAGAAATGTCAGTACGCGTTTCATGGGACTGGTCTCTCCTACCTACTCGATGCCGCGCGGCTTTTCGAATTCCAGCTGCCGCAGCGCTTCGGCGGCCTGCCGATAGCCGAGCGACTGGGCGCGCGCAAAATGGATCGCGGCGCGCGCCTTGTCCGGCTTGACGGGGTTCAATCCTGGCGTCGAGTCGCGATAGATGACGCCGAGGGCGTAATGGGCGATCGCAAGATCGGACTTCGAAGATTTGCCGAGCCATTCAAGCGCCTTGTCGCCGTCCTGAATGACGCCGATGCCGCGCACATGCATGATGCCAAGCACATATTGAGACATCGGGTGGCCTTCGCGGGCCGCCGATTCAAACAGCTGAACGGTTTGCCGCGCGGTCAAAACGCCGGTGCGGACCGCGTCTTTTTCGTCTTCGGTGAGAACCGTGTCGGCGCTGACGCGCGAATACTGGAAGCGGCGGATCGCTTCGCGTGTTTCCTGGCCCATATTGTTATCGATCGGCCCGGAATACATGCCGAGCGATTTCAGTCCGCGCTGGATCAATTCGACATCGATATCCGCAATCGCGGAAAGAGCTTGCTGCAAGCGCAGTTCTTCAAGTTCTTTCTTCGTGCGCTCCAGCTCTTTTTGCTGCGGCGTCTGGCCGGTGTGCTCACCGGGAAGCGGCGGCTGCCAGCCGACAACGGCGTTCAGCGCCGCGTCGATCTCGGTTTTCGTCATGAGCTCTTCAAGCTCTTCGTAAGCGATCGACGCCGCGCCAACGCCGCGCGCCTTGGCGAGCGCGTACATGGTCAGCGCCTTGATATTGTTCTTCGCAACGCCAGTGCCGCGGCGATACATGTCGCCGAGCGTATAAAGATCATAGGCGCTGCCGCGCTCAAACGTGTCGGAGACAATCCGTTCCGCGCGGTTGACCTTTTCCGTCGACATCTTGAAGCGCACTTCGGGCAAGCGCTCTTCAGCGACGATCTGCGCGTTGCGTTCTTCGGCGGTCGGCGTCTGGAAGCCTTCGTTGAAGCGATGATAGGCGGCGAGCGAGTACCAGCGCAGCGCTTCGACATAATCGGCTTCGCGCTCGTTATTGGCTGGAACCAATTTGCCCTTTGGCCCTTCGATCACGGCGAGGGAGTAGACATCGCCCAGCGCTTTCATCGAGCGCACATCGCCCGCCAGCGCGAAGCGCTGCCAGATATCGATCGCGACCGCGTGCTGGCCCTGCTCATAGGCGCTGAAGCCGATTTCGTAATTTGCGTGCGCGGGCGCCGTTGCGGCGATCGCAAGGGCCGAAGCCGCCGCGACGCTCATCAGCGCCCGGCGAAAACCGGATTTAGCCATCACTTGATTTTCCCTCATAACCCCTCGCATCCCCGACGACCTGGCGCTCGCGCCAACGCATCACACCACGCGCGACAGCCTAACGCCACATTAACCTTTACCACGCCTTAAAACAATTTGGCGCCGCCGGGGTCTGCGCTGGCAAGCGCCAACCGGCATTCCGTCACGGTTTTTCGCCTCGCGTGACCAGAAAGACGCAAAGCCCCGCCGGCCCGGGCAGCCTTTCGCACGCATGGCCGCCAGCCGCCGCAAAATGCGGGATATCGACGGCGGCGACGGGATCATCGGCCATGATACGGACCGCGCCGCCGGGACCAAGGCGGCGCAGCGCCGCCTCCATTTTCAGGACGGGCAGGGGGCACCGCATGCCACGGGCATCGATGTCGGTTGGGACGTTTGCCATCAGCCGTGAGCATGGCGGCGGGCAGCGAAAAGAAAAAGCCCCCGCGAACGGGGGCTTTTCCGGATCGGGGTCGCCCGATGCAAGCGCTAGAAATTGACTTCCAGTTCGACGCCGACAACGCGGCCCTTGTTCAGCGGCGCGAACGTGCCGCCGCCGAGTGTCGATGGCAGCTGGGTCTCGCCGCCATGCGTGACCTCGTTGAGGAGGTTCTGGCCGTACAGCGAGAGAGTTGCCGCGCCGACATCGACCGCGATCGAGGCGTCGATAATTTCGGCCCCGAGGAGGATGCCGAGATTGTTGTCGGTGTAGGCGGTCGGGTCACGGTGCGCGTACTGGACCCGCGAGGTGACGCCAAGTCCGCCAAGCTCGGCGCTGTGGATGAGGCCCGCGCCCCAGGTCCACGGCGACAGCCGCGGAATGTCGAGGCGCAAGTCGCGATCGTCGATGATGTCGGGCTCGTTCGCCTGCTGGGTCGTGTTGCCGTTCAGGTCGACGAAGTCGCTGCTGAGGTTGAACAACACGCGGTCATAGTTGCCGTCGAGCCGGCCGAGATTGCCCTGGAAAACGAGGTTGTCTGTCAGGAAGATCTGCGCCTCGAGTTCAAAGCCGAAGATCGTCGCATCGGCGGTGTTGCGGATCAGCTGAACGACGCCAGCGACGCTGTCGGCGAGGTTCAACTCGCGCTGGAGGTCGGAAATGTCGTTGATAAAGACCGACGCATTGATCGTCGCGCGCCCGTCGCCCGGCTGCGCCTTGATGCCGAGTTCATAAGCGTTGACGGTTTCCTCGTCGAAGCGTTCAGTCGGGAAGATGACCGACGTGTTGCGGAAGTTATAGCCGCCGGACCGCACGCCTTGCGTCCAATGGCCATAGACGTTCATCCACTCGCGCGCTTCCCAGTTGAAGCCGATTTTGGGCGTGAAATTCTTCCAGGTGAATTCCTCGTCAAGCTGCACCGAGCACGTCCCCGCCTCGACGCTGCACAAGACAGGGTTCAGCGTGATGTTCGACAGCACCGCCGCCTTGGTCTCGTTCGAATAGCGACCGCCGCCAACCAGCGTGAAGGTGTCGGTGATGTCGATATCGGCCTGCGCGAAGACGCCCCAGTTGCGGCTGTCCTGGAGGCCGCCGCCGAAGAGGTTGCGGAACCCGCCAAGCAGGAAGCGGTTCTCCTGATAGACGTGGCTGGCGTCGAAATAATAAAAACCTGTTGTCAGGTCGACGCGGTCAAAGAACCGGCCCGAATACCGGATCTCGTTTGAAATCTGCCGGTAGTCATTGTCGGCAAACGAATGGAACAGGAAGAACGGGGTCGCGTCGATATCGCCGACTGAGGTGTTGGACGTATCGCGCCAGCCGAAAATGTTGGTGATCGTGCCATTGCCGACATCGAGGTTGAATTCGGCCGTCACGGAATCTGCCGTCGACGAATAGCTGCCGGGCTCATCGATCGAGAACGTGAAGCTGTCCTGCGGCTGCGAGAAAAAGACGTTGGTCGACGGGATCGGCGCGACCTGCACGCCGCTCACCGTGTCGAAGCCGGGGCGGAAGCCCGGGTGGTTCTGCGCCGCCGGGCCGTCGCCCTGACTGTCGAAATGCTCATACCTGATCAGCGCCGAGAAATTGTCGGTTGGCTGCCACAGGATTTGCGGGCGGATGACCCAAGTTTCGGCCTTGCCGAAATTCTCGAAGGCGTCAGCCGCGTTCGTGGCGATCGGGAAGCCCGCCGTGTCGAGCGCCGATGCGGTGCCGCCAATTGCGTCAAGACGCGCTTCAAGGTTCGGGCCGCCGAGATAGCGGTCAAACCAGCCGCGGTCATTATTGTAATAACCGGACAGTTTGATCGCCAGCACATCCTTGATCAGCGGAATGCTGTAAGCGCCCTGTGCGTAGTAATTGTTGCCAGTGCCACGCAAGCCGCTTTCGACCGCGAGCTTGAACTTGCCTTCGGTCTCCGAAAGGTTCGGCTTTTTGGAGTTGAGGAGGACGGCGCCGCCGGTCACGTTCCGTCCGAACAGAATGCCCTGCGGACCGCGCAGCACTTCGACCGATTCGAGGTCGAAAATGTCGAACACGACGCCGCCGTTCTGGCCAAGATAGACGCCGTCGACGAAGGTGCCGACCGCCGGGTCGATCGAGGGGATCGACGAGTTGACGCCAAGGCCGCGGATCGAGAAGTTGGCAACGCCCCTCGTCGTGCCGATGTCTTCGAGAATGACGTTCGGCGTGGCGTAGCTGAGGTTGCCAAGGTCGCGCACTTTCAGCGCGTCGAGCTGGTCCTCGCCATAGGCGGTGACGGACAGCGGCACGTCCTGAACGTTTTCAGCGTCGGCCTTTTTCGTGGCCGTCACGAGAACTTCATCACGCAGCGCGTCGATGGCGCTTTGCGCGAAGGCCGGTGTCGAGGCCACGCCCATGGAGCCAACACAAAGCGCAAAAATAGAGGCTTTCGCCAGCAGGCGATTGGTCATTAGTCCCTCCCGTTACAAACGGCCGCCATTGCCTGACGCACCGAACAATTGGCGGGGAGACTAGTCATCAAACTGAAACGAAGCGAGCGCGCGCGGGCCGAACTGTGCGCCAGCAACCGCTTTTCAGCGAGTTTTCAGCGCCTGTTGCTTTAATTCAACAACGATCTGCTAGCCGCGCAGCGCCTTGCCCATCTGCTCCAGCGAGAACGGAAAGACGATCGTGTTCGTGCGGTCAGTGGCGATCTCCTGCAGCGCGCCGAGATAGCGCAATTCCATTGCGCCGGCCTGCGTTGCGAGGATCTGGGCCGCCTCGGCCAGTTTCGTTGCCGACTGTTCCTCGCCCTCGGCCGTGATGATTTTCGCGCGCCGTTCGCGCTCGGCCTCGGCCTGTTTGGCGATTGCCCGGATCATTTCGGGGGCGACATCGACGTGCTTGATTTCGACGTTCGAGACCTTGATGCCCCACGCTTCGGTCTGATGGTCGAGAATTGCCTGAATGTCCTTGTTGAGCTTGTCGCGCTCTTGCAGCATTTCGTCGAGTTCGTGCTTGCCGAGGACCGAGCGCAGCGTCGTCTGCGCGAGCTGGCTTGTGGCCGCCATGTAGTTCTCGACCTGCACGACCGCGCGCACCGCGTCGACAACCCGGTAATAGATGACCGCGTTGACCTTCACCGAGACGTTGTCGCGGCTGATGACGTCCTGCGACGGCACGTCATGAACGAGCGTTCGCATGTCCACTTTGCGCATCTGCTGGATGCCCGGGACGAGCAGCACGAGACCCGGCCCCGCTCCCTTGCGGCCAACGCGGCCGAGGGTGAAGACAACGCCCTTCTCGTACTCCTTCAGGATCTTGACGATATTGGTCAGGATGAAGATCGCGAAAAAACCGAGGACGCCCAACAGGCCGAATTCAAAATCAGGCATTCTTCATCTCCTGGTATCGCGTCGGCGCCGTGGCGCGCCTTGCGCTGTAAAACCGGCTGAAAGACCGGGCGTCATGATTTTCTGACATCGAGCGTCAGGCCCTTGACCTTGGCGATCCGCACAGGATCGCCGGCTGCGAGGGTGTCTTTCGAAACGGCGCGCCAGCGCTCGCCGCCGGCGCTGACAAACCCGGCCCTGCCGGACCATTCAATCACTTCGCCCGCCTCATCGCCGAACCGGTCGCCAATGCGGTGTTCGGTGCGTTTGGTCCAAAGCGCAAATCCCCACAGCAATTTGACGGCGGCAAAGGCGATGATGCCGATCAGCGCGGCCGCGATGACAGGTGGGCTGACAATGGCGCCGCTCATGCTGCACCGGGAACAAAGGCGGCCAGCATTCCCGACTTTGCCTGCCGGACGACGAGAACAAGACCTTCGATTTCAACCACCTTGATCTTGTCGCCTTTTTGCAGCGTCCGGTCAGACCGCGCGCGCCAGCGCTCGCCCTCGACGATGACCCAGCCTTCCTTGCCGTCCCAGTCGTCGACAATGCCCTCGCGGCGGACAATCGCTTCGCCGCCGATCATCGGGCCATGATTTCGCGAGCGCACGACAGCGACGAGAATAAGTCCGAGAAATGCCCCGACGATCCCGACCGTCGAGCCGATGACCGATGGCGACACGCGAAAGCCCTCAGGGAACAGGAAATACATGCCAACGCCGAGCAGACCGAGCCCCGATAAGCCTGCAAGCCCGAAGGTTGGAGAATAGGCTTCAATCGCGATCAGGATCGCGCCGACCCCCATCAGCGCCAGCGGCAGCCAGTTATAGGGAAGCACCTGCAGCGCGTAGAGGCCTAGAAGGAGGCAGACGACGCCGAGCGTGCCCGGAAAAATCGAGCCCGGGTTCCACATCTCGATGATGATGCCGGTCGTCGCCAGCGACAAAAGGATCGCCGCGACGCTCGGATTGGCAATGAACCCGAGGATCTGTTCGATCAGCGTCGGCTCGATTTCAACAAGCGCGATGCCCGCCGTGTTCAGCGTCCTGTCGCCCGCCGGCGTTTTGAGGATGCGGCCATCGATCTGCTTCAGGAGGTCGGCGCGGTCCGCCGCGATCAGGTCGATAACGCCAAGCTCCAGCGCCTCGCGGCTGGTGACGGAGGCTGCTTCGCGCACCGCTTTCTCGGCCCAGTCGGCATTGCGGCCATGCTCTTCAGCCAGCGCGCGGATATAGGCGACGCTGTCGTTAATGACTTTCGCGCGCATCGCATCGCTATTGGCGAGCGGCGGCGTCACGTCCTCTTCGGCGTCCTCGGCCACGGACGGCTCGGCGGGCGTTTCAGAGGGCGAATCGGCGGGCGTATCGGCGGGCGCGCCCTCGGGCGTTTGCGGCGCCTCGTCGTCAAAAGGATTTTCTTCTGACGGCGCGCCGCCAAGTTCGACCGGCGTTGCAGCGCCCGTATTGGTGTTCGGCGCCATCGCCGAGACGTTTGCCGCATACATGATGTAGAGACCGGCCGAGGCCGAGCGCGCGCCTTGCGGCGAGACATACGTGACGACCGGCGTTTCCGAAGCCAGCATCGCCTTGATGATTGTCTTCATGCTGTCGACAAGCCCGCCGGGCGTGTCGATCTCGATCAGGATCAGGTCTTTCTTCGCGGCGCTTGCGGCGGCGATCTCTCGCGCGATGTATTGGGCGTTCGCCGGCGTGACCGCGCCTTCGAGGCTGAGCACCACACCGGCGGGTGCGGCGACCCCGTCTTGAGGCGTCTGCGCAATGTCTTCCGGCGATTGCGCAACGGCGCTGAAAGCGGCAAAAAGACCGGCGACGAGCATCATGGCTGCGGCGCGAAACGACAGCCTCAGACTATGATTGACTGGCATGAACCGCCCCCTGACGACGCCGTGACATAGAGATAAGCTCTTGCCGCGCCGATTCAACCGCCAAACTGCGGGCGAGTGTGTCACGTAAGTGAAATATTGAGCCCCCATATCGAACGGTGCAGAAGGTAGGAGACCACGATGCCCGACTCTCTTCCTGTAGCGTTCTGGCCAATTCTCGCGTTTCTTGTCCTCGTCCCTGCTGTCGTGATTTTCGCCTCGCGCGGACAGAAGTCAGCGCGCCAGAACCCGGGCAATAGCGATGGCGGTTACCCCTACGCGCCGGGCACATCGTCCGATGGCGGTTGCGGCAGCGATAGCGGCGGCGGCGGGTGCGACTAGGCTCACGCTTGAACTGTAGCCGGGCTCGGGGCTAATCGCGCCCGATGACGCTGCCCGCGAACCCCGCGCGCGCCTACCGTCCCGACCCGGCCTATGCGCGGTTTGGCGAAGGTGTCGGCAATGGCGCGCCGTTTTACGACCGCGTTGCGCCGGCTGACTTTCCGCAGGCGCGTCTGCGCTATCGCAATCAGCGCTGGGCGGATCTTATCGGTCTGGGCCAGCTTTCCGACGTGGAATGGACCGGCCATTTCGCGCGCTTTCATCCGCTTACGAATAATATCGAAGCGCCGCTCGCGCTGCGCTATCACGGCCATCAATTCCGGACCTACAATCCTGACATCGGCGACGGGCGCGGGTTTTTGTTTGCGCAGTTGCGCGACGGCCAGAACCGGCTGCTCGACCTTGCCACCAAGGGTTCTGGAAGGACGCCCTATTCGCGCACAGCGGACGGACGGCTGACGTTGAAAGGCGGCGTTCGTGAAATTCTGGCGACCGAAATGCTGGAAGCGCTTGGCGTTTACACGTCGAAAACCTTCAGCGTTGTCGAGACTGGCGAAGCGCTCATCCGGGGCGATGAGCCGTCGCCGACACGGTCCTGCGTTCTCGTCAGGCTCGGCCACAGCCATGTGCGGTTCGGGACATTCCAGCGGCTCGCCCATGAGGGCGATCGCACTGCGATCAGTGCTTTGATCGACTACTGCATCGAACAGTTCGAGCCCGATCTCGCGGCCTTTTCCGGGGACGACAGGATTGCCCGCTGGTATGCGCGCGTCATGAACCGCACCGCGCGCCTTGCCGCACAGTGGATGGCGGCGGGCTTCGTGCACGGCGTCCTCAACACCGACAACATGAACGTCACGGGCGAGAGTTTCGACTACGGCCCCTGGCGATTCCTGCCGCACGCGGACTTTTCGTTCACGGCAGCCTATTTCGACCAGACCGGCCTCTACGCCTATGGCCGCCAGCCGGACGCCGCGTTGTGGAACCTCTCGCGCCTTGGCGGGGCGTTGTCGGTCGTCGCCGGGACCGACGCGCTGAATGCGGCGCTTGGCAACTTTCCCCGGCAGTTCGAGCAGGCGATGGTCGAGGCCTTCTTCCGCCGCCTCGGGATTGCGCCGTCCGGGGCGGACGATTTCGATTTCGTCATGCAGCTGCTGCAATGGATGGAGCAGACGAAAATCCCGTTCGAGCGCGTCTTTTTCGACTGGTTTTGCGGCGAGGCCTCAACGGCGCGCGCAAAGCTGAGCCCCGTTGCCAGCCTCTATGCGGACGACAGCTTTGCGCCGGTCCGCGCGCGGCTTGCCGGGTTTGACGCCATTGCCCCCGAACGCCTTGCGCATCCTTATTTCGCGGGTGAACCAACGACGATGTTGATCGACGAGGTCGAAGCGATCTGGTCGCCGATCGCCAGCAACGACGACTGGTCAGCGCTCGAGGCGAAACTCGCAGCGATCGGCGCGATGCGCGAAGCGCTGGCGCTCGACGCGTCGCATTGGCGCCTCGACACCCACGCCTGAGCTGCGCCGTTCGGTGTTTCGGTCCCGTTAATTGTTATCAGCAATGCTCGCCCGTTCGGCTGGCGAACCCTTGAAATGACTGAAACGGGCATGACCGCGCGCACCTTCGACATGACTGCGCCGCGCACCGCCTCGCTGCTGCTCGCGGGCGCGATTGTCCTGTTCGCGGCGGGCATAGCGCCGCTCATCTTTTTTGAGCACCCCCGAACCGGGCCTGTTGATTTCCATCATTTGTGGACCGCTGGAAAAATGTGGGCGTCTGGCGGTAGTCCCTATTCGCTCAGCCGCGCGGCGCTGTTTGCCGACCACGGGCTTCCCCACGTCTATGCAGCGCCGGCGCCCTTTTTTTACCCGCCGCATGCGATCGTGCTCTTTGGGCCCTTTGGCTTCCTGTCGCCAGGCGCGGCGTCGATAGCGTTTGCGTTGTTGAGCGCAGCCGCTCTCGCGGCGGCAAGCGTGCTTGCCGCCGATATCCTGCGCGCAGCCGGCGCAACCGGCTCGCGTCTTGCCCTCGCCAGCGGTCACGCGATCATCCTCATTGCCGGCTGGAACGCAACCGCCGTCATCTTCTTCCACAATATCGCGACCATCGACGTTTATCTTGCGCTGCTCGCCGTTCTGCGCGGCGTACAGACGAGGAACGGCGCGCTGATTGCCGCAGGGTCCTTCTTCGCACTTATGGCGCCTCAGATCAGCATCGGGCTTGTCTTCGCACTCCTGCTCCTCCGGCGGGCGCGCGGCGCCATCGTCACCGGGCTCGCCGCCGTCGCGGTCTTTTCACTGGCTGGCCTTGCGCCTGGCGGCGTCTCAGCGAGCCTTGCCACATTTCTCGACAACCTTGCCGCCTATTCGACTTACCCGGCGAATACGCCTTTGACTCAGAGCGGGGCCGGTTTTTTTGCCGCTGCCATTTTCGATCAGCGCTTTGGAACCGGCATACTGCTGGCCTGCTGTGCAGCCGCGGTGGCGGTCTTCAATCTCTTTGGCCTCCGGCCCGGCGAACGCGAAGCCGACCGATCGATTGAGTTCCTGATCCTCGCGATCGTCGCCGGGATGTTCTTTCTCCCATCGCTCAATCATTACTATGTGGTCCTCACGCCGGCGCTTTTCGTGATCGTTTTTAAGAGGGGCAGATGGCGCATGCTCGCGGTTCCCGCCGCGCTGGCGCTGATGCGATCGCTGGATATCGTGTTGGCGCACCAAACCATTGCACCCCTGCATCGGGGCAACTATTCCGGCTTGCTCGATTCAATCTCGATCCTGATGTTGTTCTTGGCATTTGCATGGCATTGGACGTCCGGGCGGCCATTGCCCCCGGGTATCGCTTCGGCGTGGCGTTCATTGCGGCGTACGATCGCGGCGCAAGCGGTGGCGCGATTTACCCCGCAGCCGCCAATCTAATCCGCCCGGCGGTTGATGAACGCGGAAAGACGCCGCTCATCCGCGCCCGGACGGCCGTGACTGGCGAAAGGCCAGCCTCGCTTATTGCGCTGGATCGGACGGCCGTTTCATAGTTGCGACGCGCTTTTCAAGCGCGAAAAAGATCGCGGTTCCGGAAACAAGCGCGATAAACGCAAAAAGCGAGATGGCTACCGGACTGATGAGCATGGCGCGTCCTCCCTGACGACACGCCGATTTGATGGCCTAAACGTCAAATTTCTGTTTAAACTTATGGAGTTATCGTTAACGCGGCCATTCTGAGCGGCGCGTGAAGAAGCGCTCAAGCGCATAGGTTGCAATCACCATGGCGACCCCGCCCATGAAGGCGAAGATGACGATCCCGGCGGGTCCAAAGGCGGCCATGACAGAGACTCCCCAAATCCTTGTTCCGTCGCGGCGGTCAGTGCCGGACCCTCTCAATTTGGAGGCGCCCGGCGCGGTTGCCCGTTATCTGTGTCACAGGAACCCGGCGATTTTGGCGCGGCTCCAGCCGGCGGATGGCCGCTCTCATTGCCCGGCGCACCGTGGTGCGAGGGCTGTGGCGGAAGGGAGACAAATCGCATCCGCGCCAGTGTCCTGACCGGCGGGTGCGTTTCCATCGCCGGCTTTTGCCGATAGCATTAACCTTCGGATTGCGCCGCACTGGCCCTTGGGGGCCATGGCCGGGGCGCGAACGCGTATCGGCAGGGGTGAGGGGCCAGATGACCTCCGAAGTGGTGTTGATGAACCGCCAGGCGGTGGCGATGGCGGCGGACAGCGCCGTCACGATTACCGGCCACCAGTACCTGAAGACCTATCAGTCGGTCGACAAACTGTTCCCGCTGGTCGAGGGCCAGCCGGTCGCCGTGATGATTTATAACAACGCTGAAATCATGTCGACGCCGTGGGAAACGGTGATCTCTCTGTATCGGGACGCGACGCGGGGGCGCTCGCTCGACACGGTGCAGGACTACGCCGAAGATTTCATGAACTTCATCTCGGGGAACCCCGACCTTTTCCCGGCCGATCATCAGGACACGGAATTTTTCAAGCATCTTGCGGTGGTCTTCACGGTGATCGCGGAGGATTTCGACGCGCAGGTGCAAAAGATCGCCGGGTCGAACGGCGCGCGCGTCAAGGATCATCTGTCCTCGATCTTCGAGTTTGTCGTCGGACAATTGCACGCCGATTATCAGCGCTATCCCGACGACACCCAGCGCGGCGATCTCGCCTGCTTCCCGGGCGGCATGGCCGAACAGGTGCGCCGGCGCTATCGCGGCGAAATCGAACAATTAATCGACAGCCTGATCGGCTCGCTGCGGGGCGATTACGGCGCGCTGACCGTCTCCGATGCAACGCGCGAGCGCCTGCGCGAAATCGCGGTCTTTGCGGTGACGCGCGACGCGTTCTTCGAGCATTACACCGGCGTCGTCTTTGCGGGTTTCGGCGCGCGCGACAAGTTTCCGGCGATGCGCTCCTATCTTTCGTCAAGCGTCGTGCTCGGTATCTTGAAGCGCAAACAAGACCGCTCCGCCGACATGACATCGGATGGCGGACCGGTCGTTCAGCCGTTTGCGCAGGACCGCATGATCCGCACATTCCTGACCGGCATGGACCAGTATCTGCGCATGTTCATGTATGGCGAGACCTTGAAGCTGTCGATGAACCTCGTCTCAGACGTCATCACGCGCGCGCCCATGTCGGACCAGCAGCGCCAGGCCCTGTTTCGCGACTATTCCGAGAACAATATGGGCCACGCGATGCGCGAATTCTTCAAGTCGATCGACGCCTATCAGTATGCGGTGCACACGCGGCCGATCTACCGCGCGATTGGCTCGCTCCCCAAGCGCGAGCTTGGCGAGACGGCTGCCTCGCTGATCAAACTGAATTCCTTCCAGCAAAAAGTCATGCATTCCGTTGAAACTGTCGGCGGGCCGATCGACGTCGCGGTCATCACCCGGAATGGCGGTCTCGAAATGAAGCGCGACAAGCCGGACTTATAGGAGCCTAACGATGACGGAGCGGTTGAAACAGATCTGGTCGGGCTTTGAAAAGGCAACAACGCGCCGCCTCACGGGGCGCGGCATCGAGAACATCGCCGTGCCGCGCCGGACGGATTTGCACGGCTCTGACGCGATGCCGGCTGCCGATATCCCTGCGCCAGCGGACGCGGCGTTTGCCGCGCTGAAGCATCGCCTGACGGCCAGCGAACAACGCGCGGCTCGCAAGGACGAGCGCCGCGCAAAAGCCGAAGGCCGCAGCTTTACCAACGCGCCCGACCTTCTCGACACATCAAACGCGGCGCCCGAAGCAGTGCGCGATCTCGTCATGGGCTTGCGCGCGACGGAAGCGCGGGTCAGCCGGCGCGACGCAGATTACGCGGCATATCTGTCTTCGAACCCCAAAGGCGCGCCAAAGCTGACGCCGCGCAAGAAGCTGTTCGGCATCTTGTAGGGCGGATGGAGCGCAGCGATATCCGCCGTCTTTCCCCAATCGCGCAGTGGCGGATATCGCTTCGCTCCAT
>JBJXFO010000096.1:0-7081 GCA_046154725.1 Parvularculaceae bacterium
GACCGGCTGTCGCGCGAGACGCCGGTGATCACCGATCTGAAGCCCGGCGGAAAATTTCTCGCTCGCGATCTTTATGAGGCGGGCGGCGTCGCCCTCCTCGGCAAGCGCCTGATGGAGGGGGGCAACATCGCCGACGCGCAAACCGTCAGTGGCCGGACTTTATTCGAGGAGTTCGCAGAGGCGCGCGAGACGCCGGGGCAATTGGTCGTCAGTTCGACAGAGAGGCCGTTCAAGGCGACCGGCGGCGTGCGCATTCTCTATGGCGATGTGGCGCCCGAGGGCGCGGTTCTGAAAACCGCCGGCTATGGCGACGGCGCGTTTGAAGGGCGCGCGCGCGTTTTTGATGGCGAGGAGGCCGCCTTTGCTGCCGTCTCGCGCCGCGACATCCTTGCCGGCGACGTTGTCGTCATCCGCTATGAGGGCCCGAAAGGCGGGCCCGGCATGCGCGAAATGCTCGCCGTCACGGCGGCGCTCGCGGGGCAAGGTCTTGCCGGCAAGGTTGCCTTGATCACCGACGGCCGCTTTTCTGGCGCGAGCCACGGCTTTGTCATCGGCCATATTTGCCCTGAAGCCGCCGACGCCGGGCCAATCGCCCTCCTCAAGGACGGCGACATCATTCGCATCGACGCCGAGAGCCGGCGCATCGACGCCGATATCAACTGGGCCGCGCGCCGAGAAGCGCATCTGCCGCCGCCACAGAAAAAATGGGGCGGCGCCTATGACAAATATGCGCGGCTTGTTTCCTCCGCGTCGATGGGCGCGGTGACGATATCGGACGCCTTATGATGCGTACAAAGAACAGTGTGTCCCCCTCTCCCGCTTGCGGGAGAGGGGTTAGGGGTGAGGGGGCGTCAACACGCGCCACTGTTCATTTTGCTTACGGCCCCTCACCCCCGGCCCCTCTTCCGCCAGCGGGAGAGGGGAGAAGAACCCGCTTTGCTTAATACTAGCCACTCAAGGACAACCTGATGAAACTCTACACCGAACAGGACGCCAACCCCGCCATCGTCAAATCGGCGCCGGTTGCCGTCATTGGCTATGGGAGCCAGGGGCGCGCGCATGCGTTGAACCTGAAGAATTCCGGCTGCGACGTGATTGTCGGCCTCAGGAAAGGCGGGCCGACAGCGAAGCGCGCGCAAGGCGACGGCCTTGAAGTCGTCAGCGTTCGCGAAGCCGCCGCGCATGCGCGCCTGATCGCCATGCTGACGCCTGACATGACGCATGAGAAAATTTTCAGCGAGGATGTGCTGCCCGCGCTGAAGGATGGCGACGCCCTCCTCTTCGCGCACGGCTTCACCGTTCTTTATGGCCGCGTCGCGCCGCCTAAAAACGTCGATGTGATCATGGTTGCGCCGAAGGGCCCCGGCGATCTTGTTCGCCGCGAATATGAAAAGGGCCGCGGCGTTCCTTGCCTCTTTGCCGTGCATCAGGACGCATCCGGCAAAGCGAAGGAAAAGGCGCTCGCCTATGCAAGCCTCATCGGCGGCACGGCGGCGGGCGCGATTGAAACGACATTTCGCGAAGAGACCGAAACCGATCTCTTCGGCGAACAGGCGGTTCTTTGCGGCGGCGCGACGGAACTCGTCGTCGCCGGGTACGAGACGCTCGTTGACGCCGGCTACAAGCCGGAGGTCGCCTATTACGAATGCTTGCACGAATTAAAGCTGATCGTCGATCTGCTCTATGAGGGCGGCATCGCGAAAATGCATTCGTTCGTCTCCGAGACCGCGAAATACGGCGATCTCGTTTCCGGCCCGCGCGTCATCAATGCGGAGACACGCCAGCGCATGCGCGAGGTCTTGACCGACATTCAGTCGGGCGCGTTCGCACGCGACTGGATCCTCGAAAATCAGGCGGGCAAGCCCCGCTATGCGCAACTCCTCGAAAAAGACCTTGCGCACCCGATCGAGAAAACCGGCGCGGATCTACGCGCGCGCATGGCGTGGCTGCAGCCCGGCGCCAACACGAAGGACGCGTGACGCGATGAGCACATTGAGTGACGCCCCATCTTCTCCCCTCGCCCGCGGAGCGGGAGAGGGGCCGGGGGTGAGGGGCCGTCCAATTGAGAGTCCCGTTCGCGTTGACGACCCCTCACCCGGCGCTGCGCGCCACCCTCTCCCGCAAGCGGGAGAGGGTAAGAAACTCGCCCGCGCTGGCGCTGAAATCCTGCTTGATGCGCTCGAGGAACAGGGCGTCGAGGTGATTTTCGGCTATCCAGGCGGTGCGGTGCTGCCAATCTACGACGCGCTCTTCAAGCGCGAGACAATCCGCCACGTCATGGTGCGCCACGAGCAAGGCGCGGCACACGCCGCCGAGGGCTATGCGCGCTCGACTGGCAAGGTCGGTGTCCTGCTTGTCACGTCCGGGCCCGGCGCAACCAACGCCGTCACGGGCCTCACCGATGCGCTGCTCGATTCAATCCCGATTGTTTGCATCACAGGGCAGGTTGCGCGGCCCTTGATCGGCACAGACGCCTTTCAGGAATGCGACACGGTTGGCATCACACGCTCCTGCACCAAGCACAACTATCTCGTCCCCTCCGCGCACAAACTGGCGACCATCGTGCACGAGGCGTTTCATATCGCGCGTAATGGCCGCCCGGGTCCTGTCGTCATCGACATTCCCAAAGACGTGCAGTTCGAACAGGCGCTTTACACAGCGCGCGCGGAGGCGCGGAAGCGCAATTGCCTCGTCACGCCGCCGGTCGACGCCAACAAAATCGGCGAGGCGGTCGACCTCATGCGCCGCGCGCGCCGGCCCGTTCTCTATACCGGCGGCGGCGTCATCAATGCCGGGTCGAAAGCGAGCGACGCTTTGCGCGCGCTAGCCGCCGAGACAAATTTTCCGCTCACCTCGACATTGATGGGCCTTGGCGCCTATCCGGCATCGGGGCCGCACTGGCTTGGCATGCTCGGCATGCATGGCAGCCTCGAAGCGAACAGCGCCATGCACGATTGCGACCTGATGATCGCACTGGGGTCGCGCTTCGATGATCGCATCACCGGTCGGCTCGATGCGTTCTCGCCGAACTCGCGCAAGATCCATGTCGATATTGACCCCTCGTCGATCAACAAGAATGTGCGCGTCGATCTCGGCATTGTCGGCGACGCTGGCGCCATCATCGAAGCGCTGCTTGCGGAATGGCGCCACCGCAACGCCAGCGAGGCGCATGACGCAAGCCGCCTCGACGCATGGTGGAAACAGATCGCGCAGTGGCGCGCGAAGAAATCATTTTCGTATCAGGCGTCAGCAACCCAGATCAAACCGCAATATGCGGTTGAGCGGCTTTATGCGCTGACGCGCGGGCGCGACGTCTATGTGACGACCGAAGTTGGCCAGCACCAGATGTGGGCCGCGCAGCATTTCCATTTCGACGCGCCGAACCGCTGGATGACGTCGGGCGGGCTAGGCACCATGGGCTATGGCCTTCCCGCTGCGATCGGCGTGCAGGCGGCGCACCCTGACGCGCTTGTCATCGATATCGCCGGCGATGCGTCCGTGCAGATGACCATGCAGGAAATGTCGACCGCCGTGCAGCACGATCTTCCCGTGAAGATCTTCATCCTCAACAACGCTTATCTCGGCATGGTGCGCCAGTGGCAGGAGCTCCTGCATGGCGGGCGCTATTCGCACTCCTATTCGGACAGCTTGCCGGATTTCGTCAAGCTCGCCGAGGCATACGGGTGTGTTGGCCTGCGCGCACAAACGCCCGCCGAACTTGACGATAAAATCCGCACCATGATCGATGTGCGCCGCCCGGTACTTTTTGATTGTGTCGTTACCAAGGAAGAAAACGTCTACCCGATGATCCCGTCAGGCGCAGCGCACAACGAGATGTTGTTTGGCGACCATCAGATGACGGGCGCCGAGGTTAGCGACGCTGGCAAGGCGCTCGTCTGATGGCCAGCCAGTCCTCAAGTGAGCCCTCGCAATCTGTTTATCCGGTGACGCGCGACGAAGGCGCGGCGGCGGAAGCCATTCTCGCCGTCATCGTCGATAACGAGCCCGGAACGCTCGCGCGCGTCGTTAGTCTCATTTCGGCGCGCGGCTACAATATCGAGAGCCTGACTGTCGCCGAGACCGACGCCCTGAAGCACACCTCGCGCATCACGATCGTCACGCGCGGCACGCCAGCGAAAATCGAGCAGATCAAGGCGCAGCTCGGGCGGCTCGTGCCCGTGCGCCGTGTCCTCGACGTGACGCGCGACGCGGAAGGCATCAAGCGCGAGCTTGCGCTCGTTAAGGTCGTCAGCGCTGGCGAGCAGCGGCTCGAATCGATGCGCCTTGCCGATATTTTCCGCGCCCGCGTCATCGATACGACGCACACGTCGTTTGTCTTTGAGGTGACGGGCGCGCGCGAGAAGATCAATACGTTCATAGACCTCATGGCGCCGCTTGGTCTCAAAGAGGTGTCGCGCACCGGCGTCCTGTCGATCCGGCGCGGGCTGGAGAGCGATTGATGGGTATAGTTTTTCATCAAGAGCAATCCTTTGCATTACGCGTCTCCCTCTCCCGCAAGCGGGAGAGGGGGGAAGAGCGGCTCGCGTCTCAACTTCTTCGAATTATCCCCGCGCGGGCAGCCCCCGCGCCCGCCGCCCTTTTCCCCTCTCATTCAGGATACGGATCATGACCGCCTCTAAAGACCAGCCGACAGAACGAGTATTGATCTTCGACACCACCTTGCGCGATGGCGAACAGGCGCCAGGATTTTCGATGTCGACCGACGCCAAGCTGATTGTCGCGCGCATGCTGAAAGCTCTGCGCGTCGATGTCATCGAGGCGGGGTTTGCCGCCGCCTCGCCGGGCGACGCGGCGGCCGTGAAAGCGATTGCCGAGGAAATCGAAGGCCCGGTGATTTGCTCGCTCGCCCGCGCGTCTTTCGGCGACATCGAAGCGGCGGCGCGCGCGCTGGAGCCCGCAAAGCGTAACCGCATCCACATCTTCCTTGGCACCAGCCCGACGCATCGCGGCGCCAAGCTGAAAATGACAAAGCCTGAGATCATCGACAAGATCGGCGAGGTGATCGCGTTTGCAAAAACCTGCGTCCAGGAAGTTGAATTTTCCGCCGAAGACGCAATCCGCACCGAGCGCGATTTCCTGCTGGAGGCGGTTAAAGCGGCAATCAACGCCGGCGCCTCGACGATCAATATCCCCGACACAGTTGGCTATACGACGCCGGAGGAAATCACCGGGCTTTTTCAATTCCTCATCGCCGACACCGCCGGCGCCGATGTCATGTGGTCAACGCATTGCCATGACGATCTTGGCATGGCGGTTGCGAACAGCCTTGCGGCAGTGCGCGGCGGCGCGCGCCAGATCGAATGCGCAATAAATGGCATTGGCGAGCGCGCCGGCAATTGCTCGCTCGAAGAAGCGGTCATGGCGCTCAATGTCCGCCGCGATTTCTTTGGCGTCACGACCAATATCGACACGACCAAACTCTACCCCGCGAGCCAGACGCTTGCGCGCGTGACCCATTCGCCGGTGCCGCGCAACAAGGCGATCGTCGGCAGGAACGCCTTCGCGCATGAGGCCGGCATTCACCAGCACGGCGTCCTTGCCGACAAGCGCACCTATGAAATCATGGACGCTGAGGCCGTCGGCGTGCCGTCGAACGTCCTTGTGCTCGGCAAGCATTCGGGCAAGCACGCGGTTGCGGCGCGCCTCAAAGCGCTCGGCTTTGACCTGTCGCCGCAGCGCATTGAAGATCTGTTCCCCGACTTCAAGCACCTCGCCGACACCTGCCGCGAAGTGACCGACGCCGATCTCGTTCGGCTGGCGACCGGCAATGCGCCCATCGACGGGCGGCTGGGTCCGTGGCGGATGCGGCGCACGGAACTGCGCGTCGACCGCGACGAGGACACAAGACCTTACGCGCGCATCACCATGGAGCACGATGACGGCGAGCGGCGAACAGTCAGCCATGAGGGCGAAGGACCGATTGACGCCGCGTTCGCGGCGGTCTGCGCGATCACCGGCGTTCCCGGCGTGATCAGCGTTCTCGACCTCCACCACGTCGCGTCCGAAGGCGTCGTGCGCGCCGAAGCGGTGATCGAGGTCGAGGGCCAGCTTTTTTCCGGCAAGGCGCAGGAGGTCGATATCGCCGATGCCGCTGTCGCGGCCTTCATTGCCGCCGTGAATCAGGCCGTCGCGGTGCGCAGCGCCGGCGCCGGGCGATTGAAACGCGCGAGCGGAGTGTAAGCCGATGCTGAACCCGCTCTCGCTGCTCGACAAATTATGGGCGCGCCATGTCGTCGTCGCGGAGACGCCGGAGACGCCCGCCATTCTCTATATCGACCTGCATCTCGTGCACGAGGTGACCTCGCCGCAAGCCTTCGCCGCGATTGCCGCGCGCGGCGCGGTCGTGCGCCGCCCTGATCTGACGCTCGCAACGCTCGATCATTCAACGCCGACACGGCGGCCCGGCAAAGACGGCCGTCTGCCCTATGAGAGCGCGCAAGCCGAGGCGCAGGTCAAAACGCTGATCGACAATTGCGCACGCCATGGCATCCGGCTGCTCGGCCTCGACGACCCGGAGCGCGGCATTGTGCATGTGATCGGACCTGAACTCGGGCTGACGCAGCCTGGAAAAACCGTCGTCTGCGGCGACAGCCACACTTCAACGCACGGCGCGTTTGGCGCGCTCGCCTTCGGGATCGGCACAACGGAAGTCGGCCATGTGCTGGCGACGCAATGCGTCTTGCAGCGCAAACCGAAATCGATGCGAATCCGGTTTGACGGCGCGCTTCCCGCCGGCGTCGGCGCCAAGGACATGGCGCTGGCCATGATCGCCGCCATCGGCGCCGATGGCGGTCAGGGCTATGCGATCGAGTTCGCCGGCGAGGCCGTCGTGGCGCTGTCGATCGAGGCGCGCATGACGTTGTGCAACATGTCGATCGAGGCTGGCGCGCGTTTCGGCATGATCGCGCCCGACGAGAAGACGTATGCGTTCCTTGAGGGACGCGAGGGCGCGCCGAAGGATGCCGGTTGGGCCCGCGCGCTTGAAGACTGGCGCACACTGCCCAGCGATGACGGCGCTGTCTTTGACCGCGAGGCGCGGATCGACGCGTCAACCCTCGCC
>JBJXFO010000117.1:0-4033 GCA_046154725.1 Parvularculaceae bacterium
GCCATGCGCGGGCCGTCGATCAAGCCGTCATTGATGGCGTCGCGCAGCGCGACATCGGTGAAAGCGCGCCAGACGCCAACATCGCGCACGCTCGTAAAGCCGGCGCGCAAGGTGGCGCGCGCATTCCCGGCGCCAATCAGCGCGTCTTGCGCCGCGGTGTAGGTGAGGGGGTCGGCAAGGCCCGCGCCCTGAATGTCGCCGATCAGATGCGTGTGCATGTCGATGAGGCCCGGCAGGACAGTCTTGTTTGACCAGTCGATGACGCGCGCCTCCGCTGGCGGCGCGCGCCATGGCGCCACTTCGACAATGCGGTCGTTCTCGATGCGGATCATCCGGTCGTCAAGCACGCGCCCCGCCTCGACATCGACCAGATGGCCGGCGCGCACATACGTCTCAGCGTTTGCATCCGAGGCTATGAAGGCCGCAATCGCGGCGATGGTGATTTTCAGCGTCACGGGGCGCCTTGCAATAGAGAACGGGCGGAAGGGTCGCCCCGTTCCGCCCGCCATTCAAGCCTTGAAGCCGCGCGCTAGAAATCCTGTCCGAAGCGGAGACCGATCGTACGCGGTTGCGCCGTGCCTTGCAGGCGGCCCGCGCCGCACGTGCCAATCGGGCATGCGACGAAGCTGAAGAGGTCGGGGCGTTCATCAAACGCGTTGTTGACGAAGGCGACGAACTGCCAGCTTTCGCCCTTGATGCCGGCAGAGAAGTCAACCAGCACATAGCCTTCCTGATCGCCGATGATCGCCTGATCGACAGCGAGAAGATTCGACGGCGCCGTCGTCTGGCCGGAGACCGAGCCTTGCAGGTGACCGATCATCGACCCGATCGGATGCTCGTAGCGGGCGGTCAGCGTGCCTTTGAATTTTGGCACGACCGGCAACGGCGTGCCGCTGGCCGCTTCCGGATTGCCGGTTTCGTCGCCGCTCGTCGCTGGATCATCGACCGCTTGCGGACAATCCGTTTCCGGCACGCCGTTGATATCGACAAAGCCGCAGAAATTTTCCGACAGCTCCGCGTCGATGACCGAAAACGCGCCGTTTAGCGTGAAGCGGTCGGTCGGCGCCCAGGTCATGTCGGCTTCAACGCCGAGGATGCGCGCCTGCGCCGCGTTGTTGATCTCGGTCAGGCCGTTCTGCCCGAGGATCGGAAACTGGAAATCCCTCCACTGCTGATAAAACGCGGCAGCATTCAGCACGAAGGTGTTGTCCGCCCACGCGGATTTGAAACCCGCCTCATAGTTGACGAGCTTGTCTTCGAGATAGGGCGGAAGCGGCGCGCGGCGGTTGACGCCGCCGGGGCGGAAGCCAGTCGAGTAGGTGGCATAAATGATCTTCGAATCGTCAAGATCGTAAGTGAGGTTGATCTTGTGCGTCTCGCCGGTGTTTTTCGTTTCCTGATCGATGTTCGTACACGGCGCGCCCTCAACATTGGGGACGGGATCAAAGCAGGAAAGCTCGCCCGTCAACGTGCCGAAGTTTGCCGCGAACTGGGGGCCGTACCCGAAGAAGCCCTCAAGCGAATTGCGATATTTGTAGCCGCGAACGCCGCCGGTGAAGGTCAGCCGGTCGGTGATGTCGAACGTCACTTCGGTGAAGATCGCAAGGTCGCGGTCGACGCGCTTTTGTTCGGTGAGCCAGACGGTGTCTGCCTCGCCGGTGACTTCCAGCACATCGGCAAGACCGCGGATGATGTATTGCTGGTGGATGAAATGGCGCTGATAATTCTGGAAGAAGCCCGCGACGAAGCGCAACCGCTTGTCTTGCGGCGAGGAAATCCGGATCTCGTTTGAATACTTCGCGAACCCGTCGCTGCCTTCATAGAATTGCGTCGGGTCGATGAGATCGGCGGGCCCGCCATTCCCGTAGAAGTAAGAGCCGTAGCCGAACACGGTGTCGTAATAATACGCGTAGTCCGTGTAGTCCGTGTTCGAATCGATCTGGCGGCGCAGATAGGAATTGGCGATGACAACGTCGAAACTGCCGATCTTGCCTTCGGTTGTCAGTGCCGCCTGGATGAAGCGGTCTTCGTTGAAGTCCGGCTCAAATCTGGAGATGGCGAGATCGCCGGCGTCGGGGTCGAGGACGTTGACGCCGGTCTGCTCCGACTTCTGCGCCAGGACCGACGGCGTTACCGTCCAGTTTTCGGTCAGGTCGAGCTTCAGCGCGAGGCGCGCGCCATAGGTCTCATAGTCGTTGAAGTTTTCTTCGACGAGGGCGGAGTTGTCCTTGCCGATGCCGGAGGTCGGAAAGATGCGCCCGCCCAGCACGTTGTCGATATAGCCGCCGTCCTTGCGATAAAAGCCGACAAGGCGGATTGCGGCGTTATCCGACAGCGGCTGGTTGACGAAGCCTTCGAACTGATAGCCGACGTCGCCGTTCTGGATCGCATTGACCTCAAGGTCATAGCCTGCCGAAAACCCGCTCGCGTCCGGTTTGTTGGTAATGATCTTCAAAACGCCCGATTGCGCCGAAGCGCCGTAGAGCGTGCCTTGCGGCCCGGCGATCGCCTCAACCCGCTCGATGTCGTAAATGTGGACAGGCAGGAAGCCGAGGATCGTCGTGACCGGCTGTTCGTCGAGATAGACGCCGACCGAGGGGAGCGAAGCCGAGTGATTGCCGTCGCCGCCGGAAACGACGCCGCGGAAATAGACGGTTGTGGAGTTGGGGCCGGTTGACTGGAACGACACGCTCGGGAGGAATTTCGAGTAATCGGCGAAATCGGAAACCTCGAGTTCCTCAAGTTTTTCCGATCCGAGCGCGATGATCGAGATCGGAACGTCCTGCAGGTTTTCCGCCCGCCGCTGCGTCGTCACGACGATCTCGTCAACTTGCGCGAGCGCCGGGGCCATGATGCTCCCGGCGATCGTCAGCATTGACGATGCCAGCAGCGCCGACTTCACTGCGGCGCCGTGGCGCGATGGTGTGGTTCCGGCCATGCAAATTCTCCCTGATATGCAGCCAGGCAAGTTAACCCGACCGCCGCCCTCGGCGACACGCTAACCGCTTCGCGGAATCGTCACAATCGCCATTTCACGGCGACTCTATTTGCCTCGCCGCTGTGGCTTCGACGCTGCACCACCCGAACGCGCGATTTTATGCCAGAATTGGGTCGAGGATCGGGGAGTGACGGGAAACGGCCGTACCGAGTGATTGATATCCGGTTCTGCGGCTAAATCCCGATGCCCCCGGCTGGCAAAGGGGCAGCGGCGCCCCAGTTCATGCAAAGGCGCGCGCTTGCGATGCACCAGTTTGGCGCGATAACGACCAGTGTTGGGAGACTTGGCGGCGATGTCGGAGCTTAAAGTGCCGGAAGACCAGCGCGGCGCCAGTGAGATGGCAACCGCGCCCGGCGACGCGCTGGCCGGGGCGCCCGCGCCGCCGCTCAAACGCTACAAGGCGTTCATCAGCTATAGCTGGGCCGACAAGGCATGGGGCGAGTGGGCGCACCGGGAGCTTGAAACCTACCGGACGCCGCGAGCCCTCATCGGCAAGGCGTCTGCGCTCGGGCCCGTTCCGGCCCGGCTCCACCCGATCTTCAAGGACCGCGAAGAGGAAGCCGCAGGCGCCGGCATCACCGCCTCGATCGAGGCGGCGATGGCCGCGTCCGACTTTCTGATCGTCATCTGTTCGCCAAGTTCGGCGAAATCGAAATGGGTCAATCACGAGATCGCCTGGTACAAGCAACGGCGCGACAAGTCGCGCGTGCTGGCGCTTGTCGTCGACGGCGAACCGGGCGCCAGCAACATGCCGGGGCGCGAGGCGGAGGAATGTTTTCCGCGCGCGCTGATCTATAAAGTCGGCGACGATCTTCAGCTGACGGACGAGCTGGAGGACGTCCCGCTCGCCGCTGACGCGCGTAAAGCCGGCGACGGCAAGCGCGGCGCCAAGCTGAAGCTCGCCGCCGCGATGCTGGGGCTCGGCCTTGACGACCTCGTCCGCAGGGAAGAGCGCCGCCGCACCATTCGCCGCCGCGTGATGACAACGGCGCTGACGGCGTTTTCGGTCTGGATGACGGGGAACACCTGGTATGC
>JBJXFO010000140.1:0-5177 GCA_046154725.1 Parvularculaceae bacterium
CGAGATCGCCGGGGAGCGGCTTGCCGAGTTTCGGCTTCGCGTCAACGTCGGCATAAGTCTTAGGAAGCGCTTCGAGGCCTTCGGCGGTCGGCTTCGTCTCGGTGTTGTAGAGTTCCTTCGCCTTCTCTTCGCCCATCGCCCGCGGCGGCCGCAGCGCGACGCTCATCGCGCCGAAGATGAGGAGCCCCGCACCGCCCGCCGCGATCATCAGCGCGGTGCGATTGAGTCGGGTCACCGGCCGGGGCTTCGCCCGCAACCGCAGCGCCTCAGGCGGCTCTTTGGGTTCGGCGTTTTCGAGAGCGGCGCTCATGTCAGCTGCGCCCCCTGAGATCGGTGCGGACGATGCGGATGACGTCCTGGCGCTTCTCGCCAAGGCGAAGCTCGGCGGCGGAGAACAGGCGATCGACCACGTAGTAGTTCCCGCGCATGCGGTAGTTGACGAGCTCGGGCTCGCCCTTCGCGGAGAGCACGAACAGCGGCGGGGCTTCCCCTTGCGCGATCGAATCGGGGAACTGGATGAACACCTGCCTGCCGTTGTCGAAGGCGCGCACGGGCCGCCAGTTGGGCCTCGCGCCCTCGATGGCGTAGCGGAACTTCAGTGTGTCGGGATCGACGCCGGCGGCGATGACGCTCGCGGCCCTCTCGATGCTTCGATCGTTCTCGCTGCGGCGCTTCGCGAGCTGGTCTTGGCTGTAGGTCCAGGAGATTGCCGCCATATAGGTCTCGCGGAACGAGCGAAGCTCCAGATGGTAGGCGCGCCGATCGGTCGCGATGACGAGATTGGTCGAGAGATCGGCGGCGATCGGCTTGACAAGAATGTGGGTGCGCTCGCCCGCTTGGCCGCCGCTGGTGGTGTCGCCGACCACCCAGCGAACGGTGTCGCCGGCCGAAACGGAGTTGAGCCGCTCGCCAGGTTCGAGGGCGATGTCGGTCACCTGCTCGGGCGCGGCGTAGAGCTGGTAGAGCGCGCCGTCCATGAAGGGATAGACCTGAACAGCGTTGAGGAAGCGCCCGAGGTCGGGCTCGATCTTGGCGCGTTCGTTCGCGGTCTCGATGCGCTCGAAGGGTTTCAGCTCCGCCGGCGCGGCCTTCTCCTCCATCGGCTTCAACTGACCTGGCAGCGGATAGGGCCTCGCCGTCTCGACGATCTCTCGAACCGGCGCGCCGTCGAAGCTAACGACCTTGGCAGGCGCGAGGGGTGCGGCTTGGTCGAGTGCAATATCAGGATAGCTCATCGCGCATCCTGTCAGCATAAGGAGCGCCGGAATCGAAACAGCGGTTCTCATGAGGGTTCTCCGGTTGAAAGGTCCTTCGACCAGTTGATGCCGTGGACGTAGAGTCCAAGCGGATTCTTGTGCAGCGCCTCCGCGGTGCGCGGCGGGGAGAGGACTAGGGTAAGATGCGCGGTGAAGCGCTCTTGCCTTTCGAACTGACCGCTTTGGTAAGTTTTCTCCGACCAGCGAAGCTCGAAGGAGTCATCAGAAGCGCGAACGACGCTCCCCACATCGACGGTGACGCTGCGCCGGCCGATGTCCTTGAACGGATCATTGTCGCGGGCGTAGTCATTGAGCGCGATCGCGCCTTTGTCGGTCGCGTGGTCATAGGCGCGCAGCCAGTTCTCGCGCACGACCACGGGATCGATCGACACCGAGCGGACATTGCGGATGAAGTTTGCGAGCGCATGGGCGATCTGCGCGTCGGACGGCTTGTAGGATTCAATGGCGGGACCGACGGCGCGCGCGGAGCCCGTCTCATCGACTTCGACCACATAGGGCGTGACGATGGAGCGGCTCGACTGCCAGATGAGCCCGCCGACGGAAATCGAGGCGATGACAAGCGACCCGAAGGCTGCAAGCCGCCAGTTCGCCGCCTGCGCGCGCGCCGTCCCCATGCGCTCGTCCCAAGCGGCCTGGGCCTTGAGATAGGGCGTCTCGGGCTTCGGCGCAGCGCCATAACTGGTCGATGACCTTTTGAACATGCATCACTCCTCGTGCCTTGAAAGTTTTGGGCCCTCGGCGGCGCCGCCGCGATCGCCGGAGGCGATGACGTGCGTGGCGGTCAACGCCGCATCCTTTACCGCCTGGTCGTGACGCAGACGACGCGCCCAGTCGGGGGCGCCGGCGGCTGCCGCGCTTGTGGACGCATTCGATTGAGCGCCCGAGGACGAAAGTTTTCCGCCTGTCGCCGTGAACGCGGCGCGTGCTCCGGCGTTGAACGCCTCGCCGGGATTGCCGAACGCTCTCGATACGGAGGAGCGCATCTTCTGCGCCGCGCCGCTCATCGCGGCTTGCGCAACGCCAGCTGCTCCAGCGGCGGTTCCGCGGGCGCCGGTCTCGCCGCTCGCGGCTTTGCCGAGTGTGAAGGCTGCCGACGCGCCGCCCGCAATGGCCGCGCCGGCGCGAACCGCGGACTGTCCTGCGGTTGCTGCGGCACGCGCGCCGCCAGCAGCAAGTGCTCCCGCGCCGATAACAGCGGCACCAGTGCCCGCGGCGGTCGCGACCGCAGCGCCCGCGCCAAGTTGCGGCGCACCGGAGACGAGTCCCGTGGCGATGCCGGGTCCGAAGATCCCGAGCGCCAGCATGGAGAGCGCGGCGAGAATGGTCGCGGCGGCGTCTTCGAGCGTCACGGCGCCAGCGGGGAACGCCGCGGTGATCGAGCCGAAGATCGTCGAGCCGATGCCGACGATGATGGCGAGAACCATCAACTTGATGCCTGACGACATGACGTTGCCGAGCACGCGCTCGGCGAGGAACGAAGTCTTGTTCCAGAGCGCGAAGGGAACGAGCACAAAGCCGGCGAGCGTCGTCAGCTTGAACTCGATGATGGTGACGAAGAGCTGGATCGCCAGAATGAAGAAAGCGAAGAGGACGATCACCCAGGCGAGAATGATGATCGCGATGGTCACGAAATTGTCGAAGAAGCTCGGGAAACCGAGCAACGCGTTTGCTTCGTCGAGCAAGGGATAGGCGGCCGTGTAGCCGGTGTCGGCCACGAACCCCGGCTTCATCAGATCGGCGGCAGTCAGCGTCGTTCCCGTCGCGACGAGGCCGAGCCCGGCGAAGCTCGCGAAGATGATATCCGACAGTAGCCGGAAATTGTTGATGATGAAGGCGAAGGCGCCGACATAAAGCACCTTCTTCACAAACTGGCCGATCACGTTGTCGACGCCGTGCATCGACCAGAAGAGACCGGCGAGCACGATGTCGATGCCGATGAGGATCGCGGTCAGAAACCCGACGTCGCCCTGCAACAACCCGAAGCCGCTATCGATGTAGCTGACGAAGGTTGCGGTGAACTGGTCTATGACGTTGAGGTTGTTCAAAGCCGGGCTCCCAGGGTCATTGTCTTAAGGTCAGGGGTAGATGATCCCGTCGCCGATGAAGCGGATGCGGTGGATGCGGGCGCGCTCCTCCATCTGCAGCTGACGCGCGCGGTCGAGCGCGTCAGCGCGGGCATTGACGGCCATCAGTTCCGTCGTGTGCATCGACTGCTTCGTCTGCAGAGCGAGGAGTTGATTGCCTGCCTGCGACACTTGGAGATCGCCAATCGCACTCTCGCTTTGCGTGACGATCTCGTCGAGGGTGCCGAGATCGGCGGCAATTGTCTCGGTGACTTTCGCCTGCATGATGACGGCGTCATGGAAGGCTCTGGAGGCTTCCTGCCAGTGCCGGCGCGCGTCGCCCGCCATCGCTGCATTGGAGAAGGCGGCGTAGTCCTCGGGATAGAGCGTCTGGAACGTCGCGTCGATCGACGCCACGTCATAGGCAAGCCCTTTCGCGGTCTTGATGAGGGTGTCGATCTCGGCGAGACGCGCGTTCAGTGCGGCGCGCGCCGTATAGGGAAGGTTTGTGAGGTCCTTCACCTGGTTGGCGATCATCTGCGCTTCGTTGACGAGCTGCTTGATCTGATTGTTGATCATTTCGAGTGTGCGCACGGCGGTGAGGAGGTTCTGCGCATAGTTCGACGGGTCGTAGACGATGCCGCCGAAGAACTGTGCGCTCGCTGACTGAATCGGCGACAGGGCCAGCGGCAGCAGCATCGCTGTGCCGAGCAACAGGGCTTTCATTCGGCGGCGCATAGGAACTCTCCTTGTGATGACTGCGAGGCGATGAGGTCGGTGGCCCAGGCGAGTTGCTTCTCGCGCAGGAACCGTTCGGCGAAGGCATTCGGGGATTGCTGGACGAGCCGGTCGATCAGCGCCTGGTCGGCAGGCGATGACGCGCCGCAAACGGCGAGCGCTACCGGACCCAGCCCCAACTCGAAGAGCCGGTTGCCGATCGCCGACTGGAAGTAATAATGGCGCTTCGGCGTCGCAGTCGCGATGATCTCTATCTGGCGCGCATTGAGGCCGAAGGCCTCATAGGCGGGGCGGATGCCGGCTTCCTGCGCCTGGTTATTCGTAAGGAAGATGCGCGAGGGGCAGCTCTCGATGATGGTCGGCGCAATCTTCGAGGACCGGATGTCGGAGAGAGACTGGGTCGCGAAGACGACGGAGACGTTCTTCTTGCGGAGGGTTTTGAGCCAATCCTTGAGGCGCGCCGCGAACAGCGGGTGGTCGAGGAACACCCAGGCCTCGTCGATGAGGAGAAGCGTCGGTCGCCCGTCAAAGCGGGCGTCGAGGCGATCGAAGATGTAGGCAAGCGCCGGGGCGACAGCCGCCTCGCGGCGCATCAGGGCCTCCATCTCGAAGGCCTCGACGTCGGAGAGATCGAGCGTGTCCTCTTCGGCGTCGAAGAGGGCGCCATGGGGGCCGTCGATTGTGAAGGGCCGGAGCGCATCGCGGAGATCGGCGCGCTGCAGAAGCAAGGTAAGGCCCGTCAGCGTCCGTTCACGTTCGGGAGCTTCAGCGAGATTTGTCAGCGCGAGCCACAGCGCGTCGGAGATCGAGGGATCGACGGTTACGCCCTGCTGCGCGAGGATGCCAAGCAGCCAGCTCTGCGCGCGGGATCTGGCTGAAGCGAGGTCGATATTGCGGAGCGGCTGGAACGCCGGCGCCGCCTCGCCGCCAAGATCATGGAAGCTGCCGCCGAGCGTCAGGATCGCGGCGCGCATCGACTTGCCCTTGTCGAAGGCGAAGACCTGCGCATTTGGGTAGCGGCGGAACTGCAGCGCCATGAGCGCGAGCAGCACCGACTTGCCGGCGCCGGTCGGGCCGGCGATCAGCGCATGCCCGACAT
>JBJXFO010000149.1:0-24232 GCA_046154725.1 Parvularculaceae bacterium
CGTAAAGCGCGCGCGCGGCATTGCCGCCATCGCGGCGTCAAGCAGCGCTTCCGGCATCGGCGCCGCGCCGTAACTGATCTGCACGAAGTTATCGAGCGGCGCGTTTGCCGCCTTCGCCGCTTGCAGAATCATCATCACCATTGCGGGGACCAAAAACGCGTTGAGAGGCGCGCCCGACTGCGCCTCGCGTACAATTGCTGCGGGATCGAACTGGCGGTGCTGGATCACGGGCATCGACCGCGACCAGCCCATGAAGGCGAAATTGACGCCGGCGATGTGAAAATGCGGCAGCGCGTGCAGGATGTGTTCATCGTCGGATTGCGGGCGGATGATGTTGGCCTCGAGCCCCGCTTTGCCGACTTCGTCGTAGCAGCGGTTCGACAATAAAACGCCTTTCGGCAGGCCTGTCGTGCCGGACGTGTACAGCTGGACGACGATATCCTCCGCCTGCGGATTAGTCTGCGGCCTGATCGGCATTTGCTCATCGATCAGGCGGTCAAAACAGCCGGGGCCCCCGTCTTCCAGAACCATCGTGCGGATCGGCACGCCGCCGGCGGCCTTCAAAGGCTCGACGAAGATTTTTTCGATAACGAACAGCGACGGTTTTGCATCGGCGATGATGCCAGCGATTTCCGCCGGGGCAAGGCGCCAGTTGACCGGCGTCATAACGACGCCGATCTTGGCCGCGCCAAGGAGCGCCAGCCAGAACGTCGCCACATTGCGCGCCAGCCAGGCAAGCCTGTCGCCGCGCTTGAGGCCGAGCGACAACAGCGCCTCCGCCGCGCAATTGGCGCGCGCGTCAAGCTCGGCGTAGGTTGTCGTCCGCCCTTCGAAGATCAGCGCGGGCTCATCGGGGAGATGGGCGGCCTGTTCTTCGATCAAGCCGGAGAGTGTCGGCGCATTGAATATCCGTCGCGGCGTTGGCATGGGCGATCTGTTTCCTGTCCCGGTTTTCTTGTTTTTTTAAGTATGGCTTGGAGATCGTAATTTGCAAAATCCGTCTTCCGCTCCACCCGCGAAGCGGGAGAGCTGTCACGGCGCAGTCGTGAATGAGGGGGACGGTCTTCCAACAGGGATTACGCGCCCATCTCTTCTGCGTTCGCTTCGACAAGGCGCTGGTCGCGAATGACGATGACGCGGTCCATGCGGCGCGCGAGGCGCTGGTCGTGCGTTGCAACAAGAGCCGAGAGACCTTCCGCGCGCACCATTTCAAGCAGCGCGTCAAACACCTTGCCCGAGGTTTTGGGGTCGAGATTGCCGGTCGGCTCGTCAGCCAGCAACACCCGCGGATGGTTCGCCAGCGCGCGCGCAATCGCGGTGCGTTGCTGTTCGCCCCCCGAGAGCTGGCCCGGCTGATGCGACAGCCGCTCGCCAAGGCCCATCGCCGTCAGGAGGCGCGACGCTTCCGCGTTTGCCTCGCTTCGGGATTTGCCGCGGATGAGTTGGGGGAGCGCCACATTGTCGAGCGCGGAAAACTCCGGGAGCAGATGATGGAACTGATAGACGAAGCCCAGATAGTCGCGCCGAAGCCGCGTGCGCGCCGTATCTTTCAGCGCGACTGTTGGCGCCCCGCCGATAAAAACCTCGCCGTCTGATGGCGCTTCGAGGAGGCCCGCGATGTGGAGAAGCGAAGATTTTCCCGAACCGGACGGCCCTAGCAACGCCGCAGTCTCGCCGCGCCGCAGATCAAAGTCCGACGGCTGAAGGATGGTCAGGTCCTCGTACCGCCGGCTGACCCCGGCAAGGCGCAAGACCACGTCGCCATCACGGCGAACAGACGCGTCATTCATAGCGCAGCGCCTCGACAGGATCGAGCCGCGCGGCGCGCCACGCGGGATAAAGCGTCGAGACGACCGACATGAACAGCGACCACAGGACGATATTGCGAACCTCGGTGAATTCCATTTTTGCCGGGATTGCGTTGAAATAGTAAACCTCGGCCGGGAAGAGATCCGTCTGGGTGATCCACGACAGCCCCGTTTCAATCGCATCGATGTTCCAGACAAAGAGGGCGCCAGCGGCTGCGCCGGCGATCGTGCCGAGAACGCCGATCAGCGAGCCTGAGATAAAGAAAATACGCATGACCGAGCCTTGCGTCGCGCCCATTGTCCGCAGCACCGCAATGTCGCGCGTCTTGTCTTTGACGAGCATGATCAGCCCCGTGATGATGTTGAGCGCCGCAACCGCGACGATCAGCAACAAGATCAGGCGCATGACGCCGCGCTCGGTCTGGAGCGCATTGAAATAGCTCTGGTTCTGCTGCTGCCAGTCGCGCACTTGCAGGCCTGGCGCTGCCTGCTCGATCGCGTCGCGATAGGATTTAACGGCTTCGGGATCATCCACTTTCAGTTCGATCTGCTGAACCGCGTCGCCATATCCGAAAAATTTCTGCGCCTGTTCGAGCGGCATAAAGCCGATGAAGCTGTCATATTCCGAATTGCCAACCTCGAAAATCGCCCCAACCGTGTAGGCCTTCTTTTGCAGCGTCGGCCCGAAAGGCGTATCGGCGCCGCGGCCAGAAATCAGCGTCACCTTGTCGCCGGCGGCGACGCCGAGCGACCACGCAACGCGGTTGCCGATCGCGATCTCGTCGCCGCCATTTTTGCCGAGCCCGAAATTCTCGAACGATCCGCCGACGACATGACTGCGCCCTGTTTCGGGATCGGCGCCCGTCACATAATTGATCGCCATCAGATCTTCGCGCTTCAGCGCGCGGATCATCATGCCCGTTTCGTTGAAGGCGCTGGCGTAAACCGGCGCGACGATCATGGGCGTCGCCTCAACGACGCCCGGCGTCTTTTTCAGCGTATCGATCAGGGCCGCATAATCGGCAATCGGCCCGTCGGCCTGCACGAAGGCATGGCCGTTAACGCCGAGAAGCTGGTCGAGAAGCTTCGTCCGGAACCCCTGCATCACCGACATGACGATGATGAGGGTCGCGACCGCCAGCATGATGCCGACAAAAGCAATGATTGAAATCAGCGACACGCCCATGCCGGATTTTGTCGCGCCGAGATACCGCCGGGCAACCATCCATTCGAAATAGGAAAAAGGGGCAGTGGCCGATGGAATGTCGGCGAGGGTGGCGGCGGTCATGGGCTGTGTCCAGAGAAGTTGACGGGGGTGCTAGCCGATTTCTCTGCCATGGCCAAACTGAGATCCGTCAAAACAGACGCCATCAAACGGAACTTTCAGCCAGAGGACCTGTTGAATATGCATTTGAAGGGACTTTGTGGCCGAAACCCGAATTTTTGCGCGTGCGAACAAGGGCAATATCGCGCTTATGTTCGCGCTCTTATTGCCACTGCTGCTGGCGGCGGTCGGCGCAGCTGTCGATTATGCGCATTATCATAACAGGCGCGCCGCTCTGCAGAACGTTGCGGATTCCTCAGCGCTGGCAGGCGCTCGCCAATACGTGATTGCCGACGCGAAAGGCCGGGTGCCAGTCGCCGTTGCAATGGACGCAGCAGCTGTAGGCATTGCGCGCCTCGGCGCAAAAGGGGCAAGCGAAAAGGTTAACGCCGATGTCGAAGCCTCCACCGTGACAGTCGATATCGGCTATTCTTTCATGCCAACGTTTCTGATCGGCATGTTTAAAAAGCCGCTGAGTTTCACCGTGACATCGACGGCCCAAGCAACAGGCGCGGCCAACGTCTGTGTGATCGGTCTGAAGGAAAACGGCGATGATGTAATTTTTCTCGACGACGAAGCGACCCTGACTGGCGATAAGTGCGCGATCTATGCAAACTCGTCAGGGTCAAGGCCGCTGGTTTCCAAGGGGCGCGCTATTCTTACCGCGGCATTGAGCTGCTCATCTGGCGGCTTTGAGGGCGGCACGCAAAATTTCCGGCCCGCGCCGCTGACCGATTGCCCGCCCCGCGAAGACCCGTTGCAAACGCGCACTGCGCCGGTCCCGCCCGGCGGGTGCGGGCACACCAGCAAAAAAGTGGATAATGGCGCAGTGACGCTCTCTCCAGGCGTCTATTGCAAGGGCCTGACGATCGATAATAATTCGAATGTCACTTTCAATCCCGGGATTTATTTCATCAAGGATGGAAAGTTTGAAATCAAATCAAAAGCGCGGGTATCCGGGACGGATGTCGGCTTTTACTTTTATGGCGACAACGCAGAAATCAGCATAGAAGGCGATGCGGACGTCGCGTTTAGCGCGCCGCTTGACGGGGCAATGGCAGGAATTCTCTTCTGGCGAGCCGCCGATTCAACGGGATCTGGAAAATTTCTCGTCAAGAGCCCCAACGTGTCAACGCTTGTCGGCACGATCTATTTACCCTCCGGCGAATTCATTGGAGAAATCGATTTCGGCGGCGATATCGCCGACGCTTCCGCCTACACCGCCATCATTGCCGAGAAGATTACCTTGAAAAAGAAGACCAATCTCATTCTGAATTCAAACTACGGCGCAACGAAAGTGCCAGTACCGGACGGCGTCAGTGGCGGCGACGGAAACGTCTTTCTGCGCCAATAGACCGCCGACGGAACAGTTCGGCGCGGGCTCAGATTTTCAGCGCGCTTTGCACATCGCGCATTAAAATTGAGATGCCATCTTCGAGGCTCACCTCGTCCTTGTGACCATCCATGCGGCGCTTGACCTCGACCTTGCCAGCCTCAAGGCTGCGCGGCCCGACGATCAGATGGAACGGCAAGCCGATCAGGTCCATGCGCGCGAATTTCTCGCCGGGGCGCGCCGGCGTGTCGTCATAGAGAACCTCAATGCCGGCGCCGGTAAGCGCGCTGTAGGCTTTGGCGCAGGCAGCGTCGGTTGCCGCGTCGCCCTCTTTAAGGTTGACAAGCCCGACATGAAAAGGCGCGACGGCGACCGGCCATTTGCACCCCACCTCGTCGTGATACGCCTCGATGAGGGCCCCCGCGAGCCGCGAGACGCCGATGCCATAGCTGCCCATTTCGGCGGGCCGGTCCTTGCCGTCGGCGCCGGTGATCATCGCGCGCATCGGCGTTGAATATTTGGCGCCAAAATAGAAAATGTGTCCGACCTCGATGCCGCGCGCAGCGATGCGGTCGCCGGATGCGACCCTACCCTCAAATTCGGCTGTGTCGTGCTTTTCTTCGGTCGCGGCATAATAGGACGTATAGCGATCAATCACGGGTTGCAGATCGCCGTCGAAATCGGCGTCTGCGCCCGGCGCGGCAAGGCCAAGGAGGTTGCGGTCGCAGAAAACGGCGCTCTCGCCTGTCTCCGCGAGCACAATAAATTCATGGCTGAGGTCGCCGCCGATCGGCCCGGTGTCGGCGCGCATCGGGATCGAGGTGAGGCCGAGCCGCGCAAACGTGCGCAAATAGGCGACAAACATCTTGTTATAGCTGCGCCGCGCGCCTGCTTCATCGGCGTCAAACGAATAGGTGTCCTTCATCAGGAATTCGCGCCCGCGCATGACGCCGAAGCGCGGCCTGACCTCGTCGCGGAACTTCCACTGGATGTGATAGAGCATTTTTGGAAGGTCCTTGTACGAACGGACCCCGGCGCGGAAGATTTCGGTGATCATCTCCTCATTGGTCGGGCCGAACAGCATCTCGCGGTCAGCGCGATCCTTGATGCGCAGCATTTCCTTGCCATAGGCTTCATAGCGACCGCTTTCGCGCCATAACTCGGCTGACTGAATGGTCGGCATCAGCATTTCAACAGCCCCGGCGCGGTCCTGCTCCTCTCGGACGATCTGCTCGATTTTTTTGAGGACGCGAAACCCGAGGGGCAGCCATGCGTAGATGCCGGCCGACTGCTGGCGGATCATCCCCGCCCGCAGCATCAATTGGTGCGAGGCGATCTCCGCCCCGGCGGGCGTTTCCTTGAGGACGGGCAGGTAATAGCGAGACAGTCGCATCAGGGGCTCCGGCAGAATGGTGGAGCGCCGTCTATAGGGAGCCCCGATGCGCCTTGTCCATGCGGGCCCGCCGCGAAGCCCTATATCCGCACCGCCGTCCCCGAACAGGCGACCATCATCATCGTCCCGCCGCTGATGCCGGCTTCGTAGTCGATATCGACGCCGATCACGGCGTTGGCGCCGAGCTTTTCGGCTTCGCGCTGCATTTCCTTCAGAGCGGTTTCGCGCGCCTCGCGGAAGACAACCTCATAGCTGCCGGAGCGCCCGCCAATGACATCGCGAATGCCGGCGAAGAGATCGCGCAGGATGTTGGCGCCGATGACGGCTTCGCCTGTAACGACGCCGAGATACTCTTTTACCGCGCGTCCTTCGATGGCTGGCGTTGTGGTGACGATCATGGGGCGCCCTTTCGTTTTTACAGAAATGGGTTCCCACTGGCAAACTGCAAGGTCAGCTGGCCGCTGCCTTCGCCTTGATTGGCTTGCGTCTCAGCCAGCGCATCAGCGCGGCATGCGAAACAGTTTTGGCGCGCGACAGGCCGCGGATGAAATGTCTTGCGGGCGCGCGTCGAAGTCAAAGCGCATCAAAATGCGGCTGCTCGCCCAGCCGTCGCCGACCGGGGGATAGATCACCAGCACCTGCCCGATTGTCCCGGCCGGATCATTGGTAAAGGTCTCAACATCGCCAAGGTCGATGATCAGCGGCAATTCTGCGCCGGCCGGACATGGATCGGGACGCAGTACAATCGTTTCCGCCGCTGCGGGCGCCGCGCCGATGAACAAAAGCAAAATGCCAAAAGCGCGCGTCATGGCGCAGGGCGGCGCAACCTTTATGCCTCGTTAACCAGACCGGAGGGCGATTCGTAAGAAGATGCGGGCCGCGCCCTCATGCATTACCGGCGGTCACTCTCAAAACCGGCTTATGCGCGCGCGGCCTTGCCGATATCTCGACAGGCGGGCGCGCCAAGGTGAGGCCGGCGATCTTGAAAACGGCGGAAACCGCAATTGCCGCTGCCCGCGCGGTCGCCGCTGGTTGCCCCGCCATCAGCCACGCGGCATGAGCCTCGATCAGCGGATCATTGCGCTCCTGCGCCGCCGACAGGAGCGCCAGAACGCTCAGTTCATCCGCGGTCAGCTTGCAGCAGCCCGGGCATGCGACAGCAACCCGGCGTCCGCCCGCGACGCCGATTTCCTTGACCAGCATGTGCATCGCGCCGAGCGCTGCCCTGCCCGCAAATCCAAATACTTCGTCGAACCGGCGCACCAGGTCGGCGTGGTCGCAACCCGCCGCCATCGACCGGAAGGCGCGCAGCGCCAATGCCGGGCCAACGCCAAGGTCGTGAATGTTCATGGTTTTGATAAAAGTCACGGGGAGCCTCCAGTTCTGCCGATCAGCAGAGAGGATGACTTTAGACGCGCCCTGGACCTATTTGCAACTCATTCTTAATTGCATTACGAAGGCAAAACCATGCAGCGTACGAAGCGCGCCAAAAGGCCGCCCGGCAAGGACGCCGCATAGTGTCAGTTGGAGTGGTGCGGTCGAGAGGACTCGAACCTCCACGATGTTACTCACCAGCACCTCAAGCTGGCGCGTCTACCATTCCGCCACGACCGCATTATCGGCTTCAGAGGGTTTCGAAGCAGGCGCGGGGGATAGCAAATGCCCTCCCCGGCCTCAAGCCCGCGACGGCCTTATTCTTTGAAGGCGTCAGGCGAGTTTGACCGCGATCCTGTCGCCGATCAGCAGGACGCCCGCTTTGGCGATTTCAACGCCGTTGACTTCGACTGCGAGCGGGCCTTTGGCGTCGCGCCCGAGGCTGACGACAGCGCCGCGCGTCAGGTTCATGAGCCGCGACAACGGCATGAGCGCCCCGCCGACGGTCACGGTCAGAGCGACTTCGGCCTGTTCGAGAGCGGACATGAGCGCTAGGTACCCCGGACGACGCAACCCCTCGGAGCATCAACGGCTTTGGTTAGAACCGCGTTAAGCGATGGCTTTAAATCCAGCCGGCCCGTGCGCTGGGCGGTCTCGGATGGCTATCAGCCCTATTCTGAGGCGGCGGCGGCCATGGAGCAGATTGCGGCCGAGATCCGCGCCGGAGCGCCGGAGCTTGTCTGGCTGCTTGAGCATCCCCCGCTTTATACTGCGGGGACGAGCGCGAGGGACGCTGACCTGATCGATGCGCGCTTTCCGGTATTCCGATCGCCGCGCGGCGGTCAGTATACTTATCATGGGCCGGGCCAGCGCGTCGCCTATGTCATGCTGAACCTTGGCGACCGCCGCCGCGATGTGCGCGGATTTGTGGCGGCGCTTGAGGACTGGCTGATCGAGGCGCTTGGCGCCTTCAACGTGCGCGGCGAGCGGCGCGGCGACCGGGTGGGCGTATGGGTCGACCGATCGGTCGCCGGCGGCCAAGTGCGTGAAGAGCCGCCGCGGGAAGACAAGATCGCGGCGATCGGTGTGCGCTTGCGCCATTGGGTCAGCTTCCACGGCATCGCGCTGAATGTGGAGCCGGACCTTGCTCATTTTGGCGGAATTGTTCCGTGCGGCGTCAACGCCCCCGGATATGGCGTGACCAGCCTTGTCGATCTTGGCGTTCCCGCAACGCTTGGCGACGCCGACGCGGCGCTGCGCGCCGCGTTTCATGAGGTTTTCGGGCCGACGTTTGATGCGCCGGCGCCCCTGTTGCAGGGTCAACCGCAATGAACTTTCGGTAACGCGGCGATTTTAAAGACAAAGTTGCCGACACCGACTATCTTCGATCCGAACCAATCAAACCGGGACATATTCATGCGTAGAATCGCCGCCAGCCTCGCCGCCTTTTCGAGCCTTTTTGCAATCGCTGCCGCGCAGGAACTGGCGCCGCCGGTCGATGCTGGCGCTCCCGAAAGCGAAATTGCGCCGCGCGAGGAACCGGCGATGAACCCCGACGAGATGGCGGATTTCCTCAACTCGCAGCAGCAGATCCAACAGGACGTCACCTTGACGCGGTCCGTAGACGGACAAGTTGTCGAGACGAAAACCGAAACTCTCACCTATTCGCCGAATGATCCGTTGCGAGGGAGCGAAGCGGGCCTGTCGCCGCTTGAGCGCCTGCAAGCCGAGTTCGACAGCGAGGCGCTGACGCGCAAGGAAGCCTATGAAGAGGCGCGACTGGATTTCATCGTCGCCGACCTCGACCGCGACACCAAGATGGACGAGAGCGAATTCGTTTATCTCGTGAACGGCTGGCAGGCAGCAACGGTGCGCGGCTCTGGCCGCGGGCGCTTCGTCGACCCGACGCCGCATACGGACGAAGCCGCGGCCAAGGCCGAGCATGAGACGCAGGCGCGGGCGAAATTCGCTTTCCTCGCCGGCGGCTCGGCGACAGTCAGCAAGAAAGATTACTTGCGCGAAGTACTGATCGATTTCGACGCGCTCGACAAAAACGATGACGGACTGTTGTCGGCGGACGAGCTGTTGAATTTCCGCGTCGCCAATCGCGGCGAATCCCTTGCCGATCAGCCCGCCCCGGTCGTTGACGACGCCCCCGGCGACGTGAGTGAAAGATAACGCGCAGCGTCGAGAAAATCGCGTCTTAGAAGGCGCACACGGCTTTCAGCGTCCGCATCTGCGCCCCATTTTTCGGCCTGATAGTCCTCGTCGATCCGCGAAGCCTCGAATAGCCGTTCGGCCGCAAAAGCGCCGCGCCAGAGCGCGAGCGCGATGACGGCCGAGCCTGAAATTTCAGCCGCGGTTTTGATACCGAGAAGTTCTGCAGGGCTTGCGGCGTCTAACGCAGCAGAGGCGGCAATTAGCGCCGCCTCAGGCTGATCGATGAACGCGGCGCTTGTGCCGGCCGTCAGCGCAATGCCAATCGTGCGCGCCCAGACCATCAATGGATCCCATGCAGCCGCTTGGCGCGCCGCTAGGTCTGCCGGCGATGCTGCACGGTAGCAAACAAGATCTGACATCATAAACGCCAGCGTTGCCGCGCGCCAATCGCTGGCGTCCGCGTCGCCGCGATCGATCGCCGTCAATTGAAAGCGCGACATCGGCATCGCCGCAAAATCAATGACGCCGATTTGCACGTTCCATTCGTCAACCATCGCGTCCGCGAGCGCTTTGCTTGCCGCGCCAAGTTCGCGATGCGCGCGCGTATTCGCTGGTTTGCCGTCAAGCAGGACAACAAAGCGATCCGCATCCGCACGCAAGGCCGCCAAGCGGTAAAGGCGCTTCGGCAAGGAGGACGGATTGCCGGCAAGGCGCGTCACTTGGCGCTCTTTTTCCACGGCAGCGCCGGCCAGACGATCTTTGGGTTCGGATTGAATCCGAACAGCTCGAAACTCTCCTTCATGCAGCCGGTCAGCGGCGCGGTCAGCGTCATCGCCTTGCCGGTCTTTGGGTGCGGAAACGTCATGGCGCGGCAAAAAAGATGCAAGCCATCGGCCGCGCCTTCGATGCGCGAGTGCGGACCGCCGTATTTTCGGTCGCCGACAATCGGGGCGCCGATCGCGGCGCAATGCACGCGCAGCTGGTGCGTGCGGCCGGTTACCGGCTTGAGCGCCAGCAGCGTCGCGGGGCCGGCGCTATCGAGCGTCATGAAGTCGGTGAGCGCTTTTTTGGCCTCGTCCTCATCGGCGGCCGTCATGCGCTCGGCGTCGCCGTCGTCCGTGCGCACCATTTTCTTGGCGATGGCGAGATTGATGGTGCCGTCGCGATGCGGCGGCGCGCCAGCACAAATGCCGAGATAGGTTTTCTCGACATCGCGCCCTTTGAAGGCCTTTGCGAGTGCTGCCGCCGCAAGGCGCGTCTTGGCGAGGATCAGCAAACCGCCGGTGTCAGCATCGAGGCGATGGACAAGGCGCGGACGCTCGCCGTCGACTTCAAGCGCTGCAAGCATGCCGTCGACATGGCGCGTCGTCTTCGTGCCGCCCTGCACGGCAAGACCAAATGGCTTGTTGATGGCGAGCACGCTGTCGTCTTCGAAAAGCGTATGCTTGCGGATGAAGTCGGCGTCTTCCTTTCGCGGCGGCGGCGCTGGCCGGTCCGCCGCGTCGGGCGCGATATCGATAGGCGGCACACGGATTGTCTCGCCGGGTTCGACGCGGCGGTTCGCCTTGACGCGTCCCCCATTGACGCGCACCTGGCCGGTGCGCAGCAATTTTTCGAGCGCGCCGTGGCGAAGGTCCGGGAAATAGGTCCTGAACCAGCGGTCGAGCCGTAACCCGCTATCTTTTTCGGCGACGATAAGCGTTTGAACGCCGGTCATTGAAAGGCCTTTCCTGCCGCGAGGCCCGCAAGAAGCGCGCCGATCGACAGCGCGACGGACGCCAGCACATAAATCGCCGCGATGGCAAGCGAGCGGTCGCGCCACAGCGTTACGGCGTCGAGAGCGAAGGCGGAAAAGGTTGTAAAGCCGCCAAGCACGCCCACCGCCAAAAAGCTTCGCAAGAGCATTGACTCAAGGGGGCGCATGGCCAGCCAGGCAAAAACCAGCCCCATCGCAAAACATCCCGCGACATTGACCGCGAGTGTCCCCCACGGAAAATTCGGCCCAAGGACACGCATCGCCGCAAGCGAGACGCCATAGCGCGCCGCCGCGCCGATGGCGCCGCCGCACGCGACAGCGAGCCAGATGGAGGGTGACGTCACGACAGCCCCGCCCGTTCAAAAGGCGCAAGGATCAGCCTTGCCAGCGAGCGATCGCGAGCGCCGGCAACACCGAGCTTCATGGCAGGCGAGCGCGTCGTCGCGCTTTGCGTGCGGAAGACGCGATCCCACACGCTGAGCACCGCCGCAAAATTGGAGTTCGTGTCGGCGCTGACGGCGTGATGGTGCACGAAGTGAAGCGACGGTGTCACGACAAACACCGAGATGGCGCGCTCGACCGTTTGGGGCAGGCGCAGGTTCGAGTGGTGAAAGATTGCCGAGGACAAGAGGATCATTTCGAACAGGACAACATGCGCAAGCGGCATTGCAAGCAAGACAACCGGCAGCGACCGCAAGGCTGCTGACAAAGCGACTTCGCCGACGTGAAAGCGGACAGCGGTCGTCGTATCGAGACGCTCATCGAGATGATGGGGCCGATGAAGGCGCGCCATCAGCGGGACGCGGTGGTAAGCGCGATGGACGAAATACGCCCAGACATCAAGCAGAATGAAATCGACGACGACCATCGCCGGCGACGCCCATGCGCCGGTTCGCGTCCACAAGGCATGGTCGGCGGCAAAAGCGGTCAAGGGGATGACGACGATCGGCGAAGCAAGCGTCATCAACAGCCACAGCCCGCCATTGCGGACAAGCCGCGCATTGCCGCCAGCGGTGGGCGGGGTGAATGGGCGCAAACGCTCCGCGATAAAAAGCACCGCAAACACCGCCGCGACGACTGCCGCCTTGGTCGCAACAAAGGGGTCTATCATGACGGTTCTTTTGGCTGGCGTCGGCTGTCCCAGATCGCAAGGCGTCTCGCGATCTCGATTTCGAACCCGGCTTCGCGCGGCTCATAGAACCGCCGCCGCGCCATGCCGGGCGGAAAATAATCAAGGCCCGCGAACGCGTCTTCGGCGTCGTGGTCGTATCGATAGCCCGAGCCATAACCCTGCGCCTTCATCAGCGCGGTTGGCGCGTTCATCGCGTGCATTGGCGGCGGGAGCGAGCCCAACTCGCGCGCCGCCGCTTTCGCCTCCTTGAATGCGGTATGCGCGCGGTTCGATTTCGGTGCGCTGGCAAGATAGGCAACGAGCTGGCCGATCGCGATTTCGCCCTCCGGCTGGCCGAGCCGGTCATAGGCTTCAGCGGCCGCAATCGCCAGCGTTAGCGCTTGCGGATCGGCATTGCCCACATCCTCGGAGGCGACAACGATCAGCCTGCGGAGCACAAAACGCGGGTCTTCTCCGCCAACGATCATACGTGCGGCCCAATAGAGCGCCGCGTCAACGTCTGACCCACGGATCGATTTCTGCAAAGCGCTCGCCAGATTGTAGTGGCTCTCCTGCCCCTTGTCGTAGATTGGCGCCCGGCGCTGTACGAGTTTGGCGAGCAAATCACGATCCAGCAGCGCGGATGCGACTTCGTTGAAGACTTCCTCGGCGAGGGTCAGGACAAAACGCCCGTCGCCGTCCGCCATTGCGATCAGCGAGGCGCGCGCGTCTTGCGTCAGCGGCAGCGCGCGGCCGGCATGCGCTTCGGCGCGTCGAAGCAGCTTTTCGAGCGCATCCTCGTCAAGCCGCTTCAATGTCAGGACTTGCGCGCGCGAGAGCAACGCCGGGTTTAACTCGAAAGACGGGTTCTCGGTCGTTGCGCCGACAAGCGTAATCAGCCCCGATTCAAGATGCGGCAGGAAGCCGTCTTGCTGCGCGCGATTGAAGCGGTGGATCTCATCGACAAAAAGCAGCGTCCCCTTACCCATGCGGCGTTGCAGGGCCGCCTTGTCGAACACGCGCCGGAGGTCGGCAACGCCGGAAAAAACCGCCGAGATCTGCTCGAGGGCAAGCCCGGATTCCTTGGCGATCAGCCGCGCAATCGTCGTCTTGCCGACACCCGGCGGACCCCACAGGATGATCGAAGAAAACTGTTTGCGCGCAATCATGCGCTGCAAGGGCGCGCCCTCGGCGAGGAGGTGGTCCTGTCCCGCAACCTCGCCCAGCGATGACGGCCGAAGGCGATCAGCGAGCGGGCGCGGCGCATCATCGGCAAAACCGGCGGCTTCGAAAAGATCAGCCATCGGAGGGTCACCGCACCTTCGCTATAGCAATAGCGCTAACGCCCGATACGCCATGAGACGATGCGGTCGCCGCGATCGACTTCAATTTCCCACGCAGTCGCGGGCTTCGAGATCTCTCGCTGCAGATCGGCGACGGAGGCGACGCGCACGCGGTTGACGGAAAGAATGCGAAAGCCACGCCTGAGGCGTGAGCGGTACGCATACGACCCTTGCGCAACCTCTGTCACGACGACGCCGCCGAGAAGCGGGTTGAGGCCGATTTCTTCCGCATAGCGCGGCGACAGATTGGCGAGCGTCACGCCGTTGAAAGGGTGTTGGCCGGTCAAGGTGCGCTCGTCTTTCGCCGGCGTTTCCGGCGGCAGTGCGAAGATCAGTTCGCCCGAAAGCCGTTGGCCGTTGCGCAGGAAAACAAGCGGCGCTTTTTCGCCGGCATTCTGGACGCCGACCCGATACCGCAGCGTTTCGGCGTCAAAGACAGGCTGGCCGCCAATTTCGACAATGATGTCGCCCTGGCGCACGCCGGCTTTTGCCAATGGCCCGGCCGGATAGACGTCACCGACGATCGCGCCGATCGGCCGGTCGAGTTTCAGCGCTTTGGCAAGGTCGGACGTGACAGTCTCGGTCGAGGCGCCAACCCATGGGCGCTGCAGGCCGCCGCCGCGCGTCGCCGAAGCGATGACCTGTTGAACAAGCCGCGCCGGGATCGCAAAGCCGATGCCGTTCGATCCGCCCGAGCGCGAATAGATCGCCGTGTTGACGCCGATCAGCCGGCCGTCGCTATCGATCAGCGCGCCGCCAGAATTGCCGGGATTGATCGCCGCGTCGGTCTGGATAAAAAACTGGTAGTCGGAAATCGACACCGCCGTGCGCGCCAGCGCCGAGATGATGCCGTTCGTGACTGTCTGGCCAACGCCGAACGGATTGCCGATCGCCAGCACGATGTCGCCAACTTCGGCGGCGTCCGAGTTTGCAAACTCAAGGAAGGGCAAAGGCTCGCCCGCTGCGATACGCAGGACAGCAAGATCCGTCTGCGGATCAGTGAGAAGCACTTTCGCCGTAAATTCGCGCCGGTCCGAAAGGACGACCTTGATCTCGGTCATGCCCTCGATGACATGATTGTTGGTGACGACGACGCCGTCGCCCGCAACGATGACACCCGACCCCAGCGAGTTCTGCTTCTGCGGCCCGACGCCGAAGAAGCGATCAAAGAAGGGATCGCCCGTCGACCGGTTTACGACGCGGCTTGTGTAGATGTTGACGACGGCGGGCGCCGCACGCTCGACAATCGGCGCAAAGGAGAGTTTGACTTCGGCCGCGCCCACCGGCGTGCGGCGCGGCGTCGCGGTGATGGCCTCGCCCTTCATTTCGGGCGCTTGCGCGCGCAGCGCCAGTGGCGTCGGCTGCGCATGCGCTGCCGAGGAGAAAATCGCGGCCGCGAGTGCGGCGAATGGGAAAAGACGCATCGGAATTTCCTTCAAGGCCGGTCCGGCCGTTTCATTCGGAAGAGATGACCAGTGTTTAGGGCATTTTAGCGTCAGGCGCGCGCAAGGCAAAATCCATTTGGCGCATCACGCAGTCACTCTAACGGGTTGCCTCGATGTGGATCGCAACCTTGACGTCGAAGGCCACCCATTTGTCGGTCGCAAACTCGCCCTGGCCGACAGCGTACTCTGCGCGATTAAGCGTTAGCGACGCATCGGCTGTTGCGCGATCGCCCGCGATGGCGAGCGTGAACGGCAGAACAATTTCCCTCTCGACGCCGCGGATCGACAAGCGCCCGCGCGCCTCATATGCGCCGTCGCCAGTCGCAGCGATGGTCTCGGAGACAAAGCGGGCATCGGGAAACGCCTTCACCGAAAACCACTCGGCGCCAGGGAGCGCGGCGTCACGCTGACGGTCGCCGGTCTTTGCCGAATTGGTGTCGATGACAGCCTCAATACGCGCCGCAACGAGATCGGCGGGATCGAACACAATCGTTGCATCGAACTCTTCAAAGGCGCCAGTGAACGCCTTGCCGGTCTGGGTTCCAGAAAATTCAACGCGGCTTGCGGCCTTGTCGACGTTCCATGCGCCCTCGACAGCGGGCGCCGCCGCCGGTGGGGGCGCTTCGCCGCCGCAAGCCGCCAGCGCAAAAGCCGCCAACATGTAAAGTTTTCGCGTCATGGTTTCTTCGGCATGAAGGGCAGCATCGATTCCAGAACCCCGTCGCCATCCATCAGCCAGTGCTTCATCGCCGCACCAATGTGGATGACGATCAGCGCGATCATGACTTTTGCTCCAAGCTCATGCATCTCCGCAATATCGTGCGCTAATCCCCGGCGATCGGCGACGCCTTCGAAAAAGGGCAAATGCGGCCACGGGACAACGCCGAAGAGATAGGTCTTCACCGACGCGGCAAAGGGCGACGCGGAAACGACCGCCCAGCCGCCGAGCGGCACGCCAATCAGTAACGCATAAAATCCGGCATGCAGCCCGCGGGCGGCTGTTTTTTGCCAGCCCGGCATGGCGGCCGGCAGCGGCGGCGCGGGATGCGTAAGGCGCCACGCAAGACGCGCCAGCGTCAGCAGCAAGATCGTAATGCCGAACGATTTATGGAGCTGAAAAAGCGCAACCCTTTCGGCGTCTGCGCTCTCAGGAAGCCCTTCCATATAAAGCCCGCCGGCAATCTGGCCGATCGCGAGCAGCGCGATCAGCCAGTGGAGCGCAATGGCAACAGAGGTATAGCTGTCGCGCCCCGCCGGTGTCGGCGCCGTCATTGTCATTGCGCGGGAGCTGCCTCGGCCGGCTGCTCTTTCGGCAACACGAATTCCGCTTCGACCAATACCGTCACATCATCGCCGACGAAGGGCGTGTATTTGTCGACGCCGAAATCTGACCGTTTGACCGCGCCTTTGCCCGAGAAGCCGAGCTTGTAACCTTTGGCGAAGGCATCATCCGCCGCCTTGTTGATCGTCACGTCAAGCGTCACCGGTTTTGTCACGCCCTTGATCGTGAGGTTGCCCGTCATCACGCCGGAAGCGGGCCCGTTCAACGACAAGCCGGTCGAGGCAAACGCGATGGTCGGATGATTGGCGACGTCAAAGAAGTCGGCGCTCCGGAGGTGCTCGTCAAACGCATCGACGCCGGAATCGGCGGACGTTGCGTCAATCGTGGCGGTAATCGACGATTGCTCAGGCGCGGCGGGATTCCAGTTGAGGTCGCCAGACCATGTGCGCCACCGCAGCCAGGGGCGCGAATAGCCTTGATGGTCATAGCTGAACGTGATGTAGGCGTGTCCGGGGTCCGACTTATAGACGCCGGCAATCGTTCCGGAGACATCGACCGCCGCTGCGGCAGTCGCCGTTTCAGCGGCCGCGATAGCCTCGGCGCTGACCGCTTCGGCGGCCTCGGCGGGCGGCGCAGCATCGCTCGCGGGTTCAGCGGTCTTCGGTTGCCCGCACGCAACGAGCGCGAAAAGCGAGGCGGATGTCAGAACGAGAAGTCTATTCATGGGCGTCCCCTGTTTCTGGAATGGCTTGGCTGCTGTGCGGCATACCTAATCGCTTCCGATTTACCCTACCATGGCCCCGTCTGTGAACAGATTGTCACGATATAGTTAGGGGCGGTCAGAAAACGCGCACAATGTCCGCCATGACCGGGCGCTGGCGCTCGCGCGGCGCTTCGCGCGCAGATCCGATATAAACAAATCCCGAAAATCTCTCGCCAGCAGCAAGTCCAAGCCCGGCGGCAATTTCGCTATCATAGCCATACCATTCGGTCAGCCAGCAACCGGCGAAGCCATGGGCGGATGCGGCGAGCAGCATGTTAAGGCAGACCGCGCCATTGGTCAGCTGTTGCTCCCATGCCGGCGTTTTGTGGGCGGGGTCGATGCGTGCAATCACGGCGACGACGAGCGGCGCGCGCACGAACCGGCGGCTTTCTATCTCAGTCTGGGCAAGGGTCGCATCGGGATTGAGCGCGCGAAAGCGGGCAGCGAGCAGCGCACCGGCGCGCACTCGCGCCTCGCCGGCGATGACCAGAATCCGGAACGGCACGATCTTGCGGTGATCGGGGACGCGCGCAGCGCTCTCAAGGATGGCGTCCAGCGTTGCTACATCGGGTCCCGGCTCGCTCATCAAGTCCGGCGACAGCGAACGGCGCAATGCAAGCATGCGGCGCGCGCCATCCGACGGGTGCGCAGGCATCATGGCGTTGCCAAACTCGGGCGGCGAAATTCTTTCGGTCATCCTTCAATCCTTACGCCGAACGTGGCGGTGCGTTCTTCGCCTGGAAAATAGCGTTGATTGCCGAAGGCGAGATCGCCGCGCTCGGCATAAAGCTTGTCGAGGACATTGCGCACCGCAAGCGTCACGGCAACGCGGGTCGTCACCGCCCATTGCGCGCGAAAGTGCACAAGATCGTGACCGGGATAGGTTGCGCTGTTCGCTGCATCGAGGAAATAGGACCCGACATGCAGCCATTCCAGTTCAGCCGAGACGCGGTCATTGGAGGACGCCCACAAAGCGCGCGCGCCGGCAATCCAGCGCGGCGCGGTGTCGACATCATCGCCAAATGAAATCGCCTCGCTTGCCTGCGGCGCACTGTTGATCGGCCTGTCGAAACGATAGGTGTGCCGGCCATAGCTGGCATTGGCGTCGAGCGAAAACCCCAGCGGCAGATCCACGCCGACTTCCGCCTCGCCGCCAACATGGCGCGTTCGCCCGTCATTGACGTTAAAGCCATCGGCGTCGCGGAAGAAGAAATTGCGCTTCCAGCTGAAATAGCCCGCCGCCTCGTAGCGCACGGGACCGCGCGCGCCTTTGAGGCCGAGTTCAAATGCGTCGATTGTTTCGGGCCGTGCATCGTCTGCTGTCTGATTGATCTGCAACCGGTAGAGATCGGTCGTCTGCGGCGGCCGGGCGCCGCGCGCATAGCTCGCATAGATCAGGTCGCTCCCTGCATCGTAGGCGAGTGACAGTTTCGGGCTGACGGTCGTAAAGACGTCGCGGCGGTCAGCGGGCCTGAGGAAGCGCCCGACAGCGCCGTCATTGGTCAGGTTGCGATACTCATAGCGCGTATAGTCCAGCCGCCCGGCTATGGTTGCCGTCAGGCGCGGCGCGACTTCAACGGTCGCGTTCGCGAAGGGCGAGAGCGAGACCGCATCGATCTCAAAGTCATAGTGAACGCCTTGCGTGAAGGAGCCGACCGTCGGGATCGATTGGACTTCGGCAAGGTCGCCTTGCGTATACTCAAGATCGAGCCCGGCAATGAACGACAGGCGATCGCCCGCTTGCCAATAGAGCGCGTTCTGCGCGCCGACGCTCCAATGGCCGTTCGTTTCGAGCGCTTGCGAGGGAAAGAAGTGCAAGAGAAACGCCATGTCATTCCAGCGCGCGAAGGGCGTCACCGAAAGCGTAAGGTCTTCGTCCAGCACGGTGTCGATGCGGCTCGACAGGCGCAGGCCCTTCGCGTCGCGGAAGGCATTCGGGTTGGCGTTCAGCCTGCGGAGCGTCTCATCGAGATAGGCGTCTGGCCCTTCGACAAAGCCGGCCGTTTCCTGATTGAGGTTGAAGCCCGCCAGCGTCGTCGAAACGCTGACGCTCGCACCCTCATAGACATGGCGCAGCGAAACTTTTTGCTGGTCGGCGCCGCTGTCTTCTCGGAAGCCGGGATCGTCGAGCAGCGATATGCCGCCAAAGAACCCATGCGCACCGATACTGTCGGAGACAAAAGCACGGCCTTTGATCCGGCCGATCGTGTCGAGGCTGGTCTCGGCGAGAAATGACAAGTCGTCATTGGGCGCGCGCGTCAGGACGTTGATGACGCCGTGAATGGCATTGGCGCCGTAGGCCGCGCCGGATGGCCCGCGCACGATTTCTATGCGCCCGGCGATTTCGGTGTGCGCTTCGAGAAGCTCGTTGACATTGGCAAAGCCTGCCGACCGCAAGGGAACGCCGTCTTCGAGATACAGGAACGAACCCGCCCCCGCGCCGCCCGTCAGCACCGGCGAGCGGATGGCGGTCAGGTGCTCCTGCCCGTTGCCGCGATGGATAAGAACCCCGGCGTTGCGGTTCAGCGCCTCGGCCGGATGATCGGCGCCAATTCGGATAATATCCTCGGAGGACAGCGTCGAAACGCTGAACGGCGACGATCCCTTCTCGCGCGCGCGCCGCTCGCCGGTCACGACGATTTCATCCGCACCCGATTGAAGCAGGGCGGCAACAAGAACAATCGGGAAACTCACGCGATGACGCCCTACAATTCCGCCCTCATTCTAGCGTTTCTTGCCGGTGAAAGGAAACGCGGCTGTTCGCCGTTGATCCGCAAGGCGCGGCGCGGTGTAAACACTTAGCCAGTCGCCAGAGACCCGCCGGATGACCGTTGCCGAGATCGCCATGCTTCTCCTCGTCAATCTCGCCATCCTGCTTGGCGCGCTCGGCGCGTTGTGGGGGGTGAGCGTCCGCATCAGGAACGCCAGCATTATCGACATTGCCTGGGGGCCCGCCTGCGCGCTCGGCGGCGTTTTGACGTTTGTGCGCGCCGACGGGGCGTCACCGCGCGATCTCCTTCTTACCCTCCTGGTCGCCATCTGGGCGGCACGGCTCTCGCTGCACCTCGCGCGGCGCAATCTCGGCCATGGCGAAGATTATCGTTACGCCCGCATGCGCGAACGCCAACCCTCGGACGCGGCATTCGCCCGCTGGAGCCTCGTCAATGTCTATGCCCTGCAAGGCGTGATTGCGTGGTTCGTCTCGTGGCCTGTGCAACTTGGACAATTGGGCCCCGACCGCGCGCTCGGGGCCTTGAGCATCATTGGCGCAGTCGTGTTCGCAATCGGCATCGGCTTTGAGGCGATCGGCGACGCGCAGCTTGCGCGGTTCAAGGCGAACCCGGCGAACAAAGGCAAGCTGATGACGACAGGCCTGTGGGCGTGGACGCGCCACCCGAACTATTTCGGCGATGCGATGGTGTGGACAGGACTTGCTGTCATCGCCCTCGAAGGACCTTACGGCTGGGCCGCGCTGCTGTCGCCCGCCGTCATGGCGTTTTTCCTCGTCAACGTGTCCGGCAAGGCGCTGCTCGAGCGCGCGATGGAGAAGAAGTATCAGGAATACGCCGCGTACAAAAAGTCCGTGAGCGGATTTATTCCAATGCCGCCGCGCCGGTGAGGCGCCGGGCGCTTATTGCACGACCTTCACCTGCTGACCGGAGCGCAGATCACTCGCATTGACGAGCCCGTTCAGCACGATGAAGCGCTCCTGCTTCGCGGCAGGAAAGGCCGTGCGCTGCGACAGGCTCGACGCCGTATCGCCGGCGCGCGCTGTGACGATCCGGATGCGTTCAGCGTTCGGGACTGCAACGCTGCGCGGGTCGATCGCACGCAGTGATGAGACGGAAGTGTTGATGTCGCGTTGAAGGCGCTGCGTGTCGTTTGCCGGGGTCACCCACAAGAAGACGTAATTGGTCGAGCCCTCCCACCGGATCACGAAGGCCTGTACATCGACCGCGCCCGATTGCGTCTGCGCACGCGCCATTCCGACAGCCGCAGACCGGCCATTGATCTGAACGGCGCGTGCCGGCGCAAGGCTGACGCCCAGCGACTTCGACAAAGGCCCGTCGATGAGCGCGGCCGGCGCCTCGGTCGAATTGCCAAGCGTGAACTGCATCTGCCCGCCTGTCGACGAGCGCGCGACGACGGCGGAGGACGTATTTGCGAGTTTGAACTCCTGCGGCACGCTGAACGCGAACCGCAAGTCGGGATGAATGAAGTCGTTGCCGCGGATAAAGCCTTGTTTCTGCGGATCGTCGCCGTAGAGAAGCCCGTCGATCATCCGCATATACGCCTCGCGGCTGCGATCGGCGGACACCGCCCCTGACGCGGCGACAACTTGCGCTTCTTGCGCGGCGCGCCGCACGCGATCGGCCGAGTTCGGGTGCGTCGAGAGGAACTCCGGCGGCGCCGCTTGCTGACCTGCGAGTTGCGCCTCAAGATTTCCCCAACGCCCGAGCGTGTTGAGAAAATCGGCCTGCGCGGTTGGATCGTAATTGGCCTTGGCGAGCAGGCGAACGCCGATGAGATCGGATTCAAACTCCTGGTCGCGCGAATATTTTAACAGGTAAAGCTGTCCAAGCTGGCTCGCGAGCTGTGCGCCCTGCTGGCTGCCGGTGAGCACACCGATGACAAGCGCGCCAATGCCCGTCACATTCGAACGGCTGACGCGCTCTGCGGTGTGGCGCGCATAGACATGGCCAAGCTCATGGCCGAGGACGCCGGCAAGTTCGGCCTCCGAATTGGCCAGCGATAACAATCCGCGCGTAATGTAGACATGCCCGGGCAGCGCGAACGCGTTGACAACCGGGCTGTCGAGCGTCGTGACGACAATCGGCTCGGCCGGCTTGTCGCCCACGGCAATCAGGCGGCGCGCAATGCCATCGACATAGGCTTTGAGTCTCGGGTCGGCGATCTCGCCGCCAAATTGCGCAAGGATCTGCGAATGCTGCTGTTGGCCGATCGCGGCTTCCTGATCGCGCGACAGTCCAAGCGGGCCGCCGGTCGCCGCGCAGGACGCAACGAGGGCGGCTGCAACCGCGACACATGCTTTGCGAATGATCCTGCCATGGCGGGATGCGCCGATTGCGGTGTTTCTCATGAATGTCCCCTTCGTCCGGGCGTAACGCACCCTGAGGACACTATCGCGCGCGAGCGAGCGCCCGGCAATCGCCCGCGAGCCGAGGCATTCTTTTTCCCCAGCCGCGCGGACGCGGCCTAGGCGCCTTTTTCAACCTGCGCGAACTCAAGCTCGACCGGCGTTGCCCGGCCGAAAATCGATACCGCGACCTTCACCCGCTGCTGGTCCTCATCGACGTCTTCGACAACGCCGGAAAACGAGGCGAACGGCCCGTCGGTGACGCGCACGTTCTCGCCGATCTCGAAAGTAATCGTCGAGCGCGGGCGTTCAATCGAATCGGTGACGACGCCGCGGATGCGATCGACTTCGCGCTGCGAGACCGGCATCGGCTTGTTGCCCGAGCCGAGAAAGCCCGTAACCTTCGGCGTATCCTTGATGAGATGATAGGTGCGGTCGTTGAGCATCATCTTGACCAGCACATAGCCCGGCAGATAGCGCCGCTCTGTGTTGATCTTGCGTCCGCGCCGGACCTCGGTCACTTCCTCGGTCGGCACGAATACTTCCTCGAAATGGTCAGCCATGCCTTTTTCGGCGGCTGTCTGGCGAATGGCGTCCGCGACCTTGTTCTCGAAGTTCGAGTAGGCGTGAACGATATACCACTTGTGTTCCATGGCTTTGATCCGTGTCCTGTTTAAGCGCCGCCCGATTAAGCCCCGGGCGTCCCGCAATGAAGCTGCAGGCCTGTGCACACCGCAAAGCGCAATGTCTGATCGACTAAAAGAAAGAAGATTGCCATGACGACGACCATGATGAACACCATAATGGTGGAGACGCGCGTTTCCTTCCACGTGGTCCAGGTGACTTTTTCACCCTCTGTCCGCACCTGCTGAAAGAATTCGAGAGGGCTCGTCGTCTTCTTCTTTTTGACCTCTTCCGCGACGCCTTCGATCGTATCGGCAGGCTTTTTCGCGCCCTTGCCGCCTGCGGTCTTCTTGTCCGATTTCTTGTCCGCCATGAGGGTCCCTAGCCGTGCTCTCCGGAAGGCAAGGGTTCTCGTGCGCCGATCCCGGCGGTCCTTGTCTTCATACAATTGAGGAAGAACGACGGCTAGGTAAACTCTTTCGCCGTTCCGTCAAGGGCGCCGCTGCGCAAACTCTTGAACTGGCGCGCGTTCGGCCTTATTCAGTGCCTTGCCACAGGGGTATAGCTCAGTTGGTAGAGCGACGGTCTCCAAAACCGTAGGCCGTGGGTTCGAGTCCCCCTGCCCCTGCCATTAGCTGCTTGTCAGAGTAGAAGAGACGGGTGCTGAAACGACGTGACAACGCCCTACAAATATAGGCGGTGAGTGCCACAAGGTATCGGGAATCACTACAATTTATGCGCTCGCTGGAAATGGTCTGAAGCTTATCATTCGGTAAGGCGCGGCTTAATAATTGGAGTGGCTATGGCACCAGTCCAAAGGGAATATGGACTTGTGATTTCGAAAGACTGTTAAACTACTTCCGGGAATTAAACTGAATTTCTCTGGATCGGGAGTATCTACGTCGTTTGGAGGGCGTGGGTTCACCCATAACATTGGTCCCCGCGGGGAAAGAACCACAATTGGGATTCCCGGATCCGGACTGTCGTTCGCTCATAAGCATAAAGTCGGTGGTCGTAACTTAAAAATGGGGCCACTCGCAGACGCGAAGCCGACCGCCGATCCCTTGCGTCTTTCATTTACGGATTTACTAATTAAGCCGAGCGGAGAAAAAGCGCTCATCCGAGCGCTATCCGCATTTAAGCAGAATGACTTTCGGAATGCCGCCTCGCAGCTTGAAATCGCTCCAAAAACTGCTGATGTCGCGTTTCTCCACGGCCTCTGCCACCTGCAATTTGGCGAACTCGAAGACGCTTTCGACGAGTTTACGAAGGCTATAAGAAAGTCGAATGACCTAGCCCGTCTTATTCACCGTAGGATAGCGTAATGACCCGATTGCTGGAAGTTGTTTCGCGGCGCGCGCGTCTGCTTTGCGTGCCCGGCGCCGCGATTTGATTTTTGGTTCCGGATTTTTTGCAGG
>JBJXFO010000153.1:0-12481 GCA_046154725.1 Parvularculaceae bacterium
CGTGATGCTGCCGGGCGGAACGCCGCAGCGCGGCTTCGAGATCGGCTTCGATCGCTGTCGGTTGAGGCGATCCAACTCACGCCGCGACGCAAGGACTTCAACGACGATCTCATCGCCGACGGCGCCGATATGCTGGCGGCGCAGCTCGCTGCCCAACTCACCGCCGATAATCGACAGCGCTTCCTCGGCGCGCGCGGTCGGTGACGGCGGCTGACGAGCGTCACGTCCTCGCCGACGATGGCCTCAAATATCCAACGCGTGCGAGCACGGGGCTTCATTCTCGGGCGAAAGTGCCGGATGCACCGCGCGTCCCGCGACGCCGGGACGAGGATTTCTTCCCCCGGCGGATGATTGCTCGAGAACGCGCTGCGCGCGGCGACAGCGGCGAACGCCATTCCTCGCGAGGCAAGAAATCCTCGTCCCGGCGTCCTCCGCTGCGCTCCGGCACGAGGGTGCGGGCCGCGCACCGGATCCGGCTGGTGGTCGCCCATAGGGCCCCGCGCGCTCCCGCGCGGGGACAATGAGGAGGCCATCATGACCGACGAACTCACCCGCGACGACATCGAGCCCGCCGAATCCTCGATCGCGCAAGTGCTCCACGAATTGCAGCTCTACGGCTGGCGACCGGGAAGCGACGAGCCCGATCCGCGACCATTGCCCGAAGCTGGTCCGCTCCAGGGCGCCGTCGCCGACATGTTCGACGCGCTTGTCGCAACGTTCTTGGACACGCGGCTCGAAAGCGATGTGAAGCAGCTTCTCTGGTCGCTGACCAACGTCTTCCATCTGAGCCTCGGCCGTGTCGAACGCGCGCTCGATCGCAATGAAAGCGACCAGCGGCGCAGCCAGCGTGATCAGGACGGCTCCGAAATTCGCTCGGTCGAATTGGAACGCCTGCTCGCCGAGGGGCTATCCCTCATCGAACGGCGCAACGCCCACGAACTGATGCGCGACGCCGCCGTCATGCTGTTCGAACGTCATCTCGGCGAATGCTGGCGACCGCGCAACGGATCGCGTGTCAGCCACCAAGCGCTCACCGCCGCCGTCATCGACAGCCGCGACTTCATCGCCGCCAAGCGCCGCGCCGAGATCGAACCGCTGATGCCGGCGGGAACAAAAATCGCCTTCACCGGCGGCGTCGATTGCAACGACCATCAACGCATATGGTCGGCGCTCGACCGCGTGCACGCCAAGCATTCCGACATGGTCCTCGTGCATGGTGGAACGCCGCGCGGCGCCGAGAAGATCGCGAACGCCTGGGCCGACACTCGCACGGTCGCGCAGATCGTCGTCACGCCGGATTGGATCCGTCACGGCAAGGCTGCGCCGTTCAAGCGCAACGACGCGCTCCTCGAAACGCTTCCCATCGGCCTCGTCGTCTTCCCCGGCTCAGGCGTCACCGACAACCTCGCCGACAAAGCCAAGCGCCTCGGCATCCCGCTCCTGGATCACCGAAGGTGATCGGGCAGGTTCATCTATTCCGAGTGGGCGTTCGAATATTCCCGACCCTGACTCAAGCGGCGATTGGACAGCAAACTGACCTTTGCCAGTCGTGACCGACCAACACCCATCAGGCCGGAATCATCGTCGCCTGAGCGATGGGCGCTTCCGCCGCAGCGCGCACGCTTTTCGAATAGGCGAGGTGGTCGTGCGTGAGCGCGCCATCGGGCAGCTCCGCCCACAGGGGTCCAAGGTCCTTCCTGATTCTGCCGACGATAAATTCGGGCAGCGTCTCGGTCTCGCCATCAAAGAAGCCGCGCAGCGCCCCGCCTGCCTGAAGCTCGCTCGCGACAGTCTCGTAATAGTCGGCCTTCCTGCTCGAGAGCGACCGCATGAGAGCGAAGGAGCGCGGCAGGACGCCGCCCATCGCCCGAAACCGATTGACGATTCGCTGCGGCGAATGGATGTGCCGAACCAGATCCGAGACCTGGTCGAAGAATTCACCCCACTCATAATTCTTTGGGCGGATGTTCATGGCGCGCGTGCTGTTCAGGAAATGGAACGGCATGCGATTGACGCGGCCCTGCCGTTCAAGATCGAGGCTCATCGGCGCGGCGCGGCCATAGGATGTGAACAGGGAGTAGGCGGGCCAGGCGCCGGGCGCCAGATCATGGAACCGTTTCGAAAGCTCGAACGGCTCCTCGCCTTCGTCGCAATCAAGGCCGACGACGAAATTCGTCTGCACGAAGGGAATGTATCGAAGGATCGTGTTGACGTGATCGGCGATCTGGCGAACCTTGGCAAGGCCGGTGTTGGCGCCGGATTTCGACTTGTTGCCCAGCGAGTACCACGACTCGACGCCCGGCAGGATGGCGACGAAGCTGTTTTTCTTCAGCCGCTTCAAATGCGGTTCCGACAGCAGCGACAGGCTGCTTTCCGCCAGAAAATCGATGCTGCCGGGAGGCGCGACTTCCTCGATCGTCGATAGATACTCGTCGAACCTCACGCCGAAATTCGGGTCGTGCCAGGCGACGCGCGGTCGCTTCATCTTGGTCAGGAGGAAGCGCAGGTCCTCGCGCATCTGGTCATAGCCGAGCGTCTGGAACGGGATCACGCTGTCAATGCAGAAACTGCAAGTGTAGGGACACCCCGTCGAGCCGAGCATCGGGACAAGCTTGAAAATGGGCGCTTTGACGATCGCCGCGGCGACGAATTTCCAGCGCTCCTTGACGCCGGGAATTTCCTTCGGCTGAAGTTTTGCGGCGAACTGGCGGCCCTCAGGGCGATGGCGTCCGCCGTCGGCGAGAACCTCGGCGACGACTTTCTTGTCTGTGAGACCGAGCACGTAGTCGAAATAGCGCGCCGCGTCTTCCGGATAGCAGCGCGCATGCGGGCCGCCAAGGACGGTCACCGCTCCGCGGCGGCGATAGAGCGCGCTGATCGCGTAGGCGAGTTGGGCGGACAGCGTGAAGGCGCCGATGAAGACCACGTCGGCCGCTTCGGAGAATTCTTTGGTGATGTCTTCCCCGCCGGTGAAGCAGATATAGCGCACGTCGTGGCCGAGTTCTTCGCACCAGACGCCGATCGCCTGCGGCATGACGCTGGCGAAATTCGCATTCATCACCCGGGCGTAGAAGTTCTGGCCGAGCTTGCTGCCGACGATGTCGATGATCGTGATCCTGAGACGCCGCACCGGTTTACTCCGCGTGAGCTGGATGAATTCTCCGGCGCTGTGGTTCACGGCGGTCGGCAGCTCATTACTGTCGGCGGTCTGTGACCGGAGTTTCGCATTAGAGCATCGCGGCCGTTCCCCGACAATGCCGAAGATCGGCTATCATCCTGATCGCCGAATATGCGAGGAATCGGTCTTCTGAACCTGTGAGGCTGCATGCGCAAGCTTCGTCCAAATGCGCTGCCGAGGACTGTCTGGGCCTTGGGATTCGTCAGCATGTTCATGGATGTCTCCTCGGAGATGATCCATGCCTTGCTGCCGTTGTTCCTCACGACAACGCTCGGCGCGAGCGTCGCGCTGGTCGGCCTCATCGACGGAGTGGCAGAATCGACGGCGTCGATCTCGAAGATCTTTTCCGGCTATATCTCGGACAGGCTTGGCCGCCGAAAGCCGCTCATTCTTCTCGGCTACGGCCTCGGCGCGCTTTCGAAGCCGCTGTTCGCACTCGCTGGCGCGCCCTCGGTCGTCTTTGGCGCGCGCTTTGCCGACCGCATCGGCAAGGGCCTCAGAGGCGCGCCGCGCGATGCGCTCATCGCCGACGTAACGCCTCCCGAAATCCGCGGTCGCGCTTACGGACTGCGCCAGGCGCTGGATACGGCCGGCGCATTCATCGGCCCCCTTGCCGCGATCGGCCTGATGGCCCTGTTCGCCAATGATTTCCGCGCGGTGTTCTGGGTCGCAGTGATCCCCGCTGCGATCGCGGTCGCGCTGGTTCTGGTCGGCGTCGAGGAGAAGTCCGCTCCGCGCGACGATCCTAAGAGGGCGCCGATCGCGCTGCGCGATCTTCGCCGCCTCGATCGCGCCTTCTGGAGCGTCATCGCGGTCGGCGTCGCAATGACGCTTGCGCGGTTCAGCGAAGCGTTTCTTGTCTTGAAGGCGAACGCCGCCGGACTGCCCCTGGTCTTTGCGCCGGCCGTCCTCGTGGTCATGAATGTTGTCTATTCCGTCGGCGCTTATCCCGCAGGCGCCCTCGCCGACCGGATCGCGCCGACGACGGTGTTGCTTCTCGGCCTTCTGGCGCTGATCGCTGCAGATCTCTTTCTCGGATTTGCGCCGGGCCTTCCGGGCGTCTTCATCGGTATTGCACTCTGGGGCGCGCACATGGCGCTGACCCAGGGCGTCTTCGCCAAGCTCATCGCCGATCGCGCGCCAGAAGGCCTTCGCGGCTCCGCGTTTGGCCTCTTCAATCTCGCCACGGGCGTCGCCATGCTGGCCGCGAGCGTCATCGCCGGCGTTCTCTGGGACCGCCTTGGTCCCACCGCGACGTTCATCGCCGGCGCCGCGTTTGCGCTCTTCGCTGGCCTTATCGCGACATTGTCCATTCGCGGGCGCGCCAAAGAGTAGAGACCGCCGGTAACCGCGACGTTTCAAGAGCACCCTCAGCCGGACATTGGGAATTCCCAATCTTTGCGCAAGGCCTCGTCAATCCCTGACCTTGTATTGTGAGAGCGACTTCTCGATCCCATTGGCCGTTGCGGGGGCAAATGCGCGCAAAGACCGTCTTCCTGGCCGCGACTGCGGCGATCGCATCGGCTTGCGCACACTACACGCCGGCGCCGATCGAGGTCGCATCCGTCGCGACTGGTCGTCGGGCGGCCGCGCTCGACGAACCCGCCATTCGCGCAGAACTAATTCGTCTTGCTCCGGACTATCAATGGGGCGGCGAATGGAATGGCCTCACGCTTTTCGCTGCGGCGCTCGCTCAAAGCCCCGCTATCGCCGCAGCGAGGGCCGGCGTTGCCGCCGCCGCGGCCGAAGCGCGCGCGGCGCGGGTTGCGCCCGGTCCGACGCTGACACTGACGGCGGAATACGCCTTCAATCCGGCGGAAGCCTCGCCCTGGCTCGTGGGCGCGGCGAGCGACATTCTGCTCGATATCGGCGGGCGTCGCAAAGGCCGCATCGAAGCCGCCGATGTCGCCGCGCGCGTCGCCGCGTTCGATTATGCGGCGTCGGTCTGGAGCGTGCGGATGGCGATTCGTCGCGCGCTCGACGCGGAAGCCGGCGCCCGCGAGACGGCCGCCCTTGCAGGCGCCCTCGTCAAGCTCCGCGATCGCCAGTTCGAAGCGGTCCGCCGGCGCGTCACGGCGGGCGAGGAATCCCGACTGGAACTTGACCGTGTCCGTGAAGGCGTGGCGGGCGCCGCTCAGACCGAAGCGATGGCGAATGCGGACCTCGCCGCGGCGCGGCTCGATATCGCCGCCGCAGTCGGCGTTTCTCCAGACGCACTCGATGCAACTCGGATCGAAAGCTTTCAGACTCTGGCGGAAACGCCAGGCATCACCGAAGCGCAGACATCGGCGGCGCTCACGGCGCGGACGGAAATTCTCAAAGCCGCCGCGGCCTATGATCAGGCGGAGGCGGCGCTGCGCGTCGCCGTCGCGTCGCAATATCCGGACGTCTCCATCGGGCCCGGTTATATGTGGGAGCGCGGTCTCTCGAAATTGCCGCTCGCTCTTTCGTTGAGTTTTCCGTCGAGCGATCTTGGCAGGGCCGCGATCCGGGCGGCGCAAGCTCGCCGGGCAGAGGCTGGGAGACGGCTCGAATCCGAAGTCGCCGGAGTCCTCGCCGGGATCGCGCGGGCCGCCGCGGATTACCGCGCCGCGTGGACTTCGCTCCAACTGATCCGCATGAAGACGATACCGACCGCCGAAGCCTTTGCGCGTCAGGCGGATCGCGAACTCGCGGCGGGCGCCGTCAACCGCGCCGACTGGGCCGCGTCGCAGGCGGGCCTTCTCACAGCCCAGCTTGACGAAATAGCCGCGCGCCGCCGCGTCCTCGAGGCGCAAGCCGCCCTCGAAGACGCGCTTCGTCAACCGCTGTCGGGACCCGAAACGGCGATCGCCCCGAGCTTCATTGAACCTGTCGATCCGGAGTTCCCATGAAACGTCTGTTGCTGACGCTGTTGCTCGCGGTCGCGTCGGGAGTCGCCGGTGCGCAAACGGCGACCATTCGCGTCGATATGTCAAAGGCCGACCAGGCGCGCATGGGAGTGTCCGTAACGGTCCTCGAAAGGCGGGAGGTCGCAACGGGCGCGCCCGCCATCATACGCGTCGTCGATCCCGTAATGCTGGCGACCCTCGACGCCGATCGCTCGGCGGCGGCGGCGGCCGCCGCCGCGTCGCAGAATCAGCTCCGCCGCGCCGCGCGGCTTGCGGGCGAGGATCAAAGCGCCTCGCAACAATCAGTTGAGGCGGCGCGCGCGCAGCAAGCGGCGGACCGATCGCGGCTCGACCTGTTGACGCGACGGCTGACATTCGAATGGGGGCCCAAAATCGCCGAGATGCCGGACGCGGAGCGAAACGATCTGCTCGCCGCCATCGCCGCCGGCGAGGTCGCCCTCGTCCGCGCCGACTCACCCAGTCACCCGGAGGGGCTCGACGGCGCCATCCGGGTTGAAACGGCGTCCGATCAAACCATCAGCGTCACGGAGACTCTCGGCCTTTCAGGGGGCGCCGATCCACGCATGCAGACCATCGGTCTTTACGCTGTGGCGCGCGGCGCGGCGGCGTCTCAATTGCGGCCGGGCCGCGTCTTCGACGGCCGCATTGAAACCAGCCGGAAGTCGGCCGGAGTCGTCCTTCCGCGCACGGCGATCGTCCGGCTCGACGGCGCGCCCTGGGTTTATGCGCAGACCGGCGAGGCCGAATTCGAACGCCGCGCGATCGTCGAACCGCAGTCGGTCGTCGACGGCTGGTTCGTGACGAATGGAATGAAGCCTGGCGAGCGCATCGTCGCCAAGGGCGCCGGTTCGCTGCTCGCGGCCGAGCGCGCCGGCGAAACCGCGGGCGAAGGCGAAGAAAAGGACTGACCGATGCTCACGTCGATCGTCCGCCTGTCACTGGCATTTCCGCGGCTGGTGCTGCTTGCGGCGCTGCTCCTGCTTGTCTACGGCGCGTTCGTACTGACACATGCCGAATTCGAGGTGTTCCCCGAATTCGTGCCGGCCCAGGCGAGCGTGCAGGTCGAAGCGCCGGGCCTTACTTCGAGCCAGGTCGAGCTCCTCGTCACCCGACCGCTCGAAAACGCAATCAACGGCGCGACCGGTGTCGCCTCCATCCGATCGAAATCCATTCAGGGTCTCAGCGTCATCGATGTGACGTTCCGCGAGGGCGAGGACCCTTACCGCGCCCGTCAGGTGGTCGCCGAAAGCCTTTCCGAAGTGTCGGGACGGCTGCCGTCCGGCGTCGGGGCGCCGAAACTTTCGCCGCTCACGTCGTCGACCATGGACCTCCTCAAGATTGGCCTCGTCTCCGATCGAATGACGCAGATGGAGCTGCGCGATCTCGCGCAATGGACGATCCGGCCGCGGCTGCTCGCGACCAGCGGCGTCGCCCGAGTCAACATGTTCGGCGGCGATCTGCGCCGGATCGAGATCCGACTGCGCGGGCGCGATCTGACGGCGCGCGGGCTCGCTCTATCCGACGTCATCGCGGCGATCCAGTCGGCGACCGAGATTCGCGGCGGGGGGTATGTCGATACCGATGCGCAACGCATCCTCGTCGAACCGCGTGGTGCGGCCGTCCGAGCCGCCGATCTTGCAGCCGCCGTCGTTGCGCCCGACGGCGCGGGCGCGATTACGCTCGGCGACATCGCCGACATCGTCGATGCCCCGGAGCCGAAATTCGGAGACACGCTAATCATGGGGCGCCCGGGAGTACTCCTGACGCTGGCGACGCAATACGGGGCAAATACCCTGACGGCGACGCACGCGGTCGAAGCCGCGCTCGCGGAATTGAAACCCGCGCTCGACGCCCAAGGCGTGACCCTCTACCCCGAACTCCACCGCCCCGCGAATTTCATCGAGTCGGCGCTCGCCGGGATCAGGGGCGACCTCATTTTGGGCGCCGTCCTCATCACGGTCGTGCTTCTCGGCTTCATGCGCGATCCGCGCGTCGCGCTCGTCGCATTCGTTTCCATCCCGTTCTCGCTTCTCGCGGCGATCATCGCGCTCTCGGCGATGGGGCAAACGGTCAACACGATGATCCTCGGCGGCCTCGCCGTGGCCCTCGGCGTCGTCATCGACGATGGCGTGATCGGAACGGAAAACATCTTGCGGCGCCTCCGGGAAAATCGCGATCGGACGCCGAAGGACGTCATCTTCGACGCATCGGTCGAAGTGCGCTCGCCTGTCGTCTACGCAGCGTTCGTCCTTGGACTGACCATGATGCCCGTGCTGCTCCTGACCGGGCTTCAGGGAGCCTTCTTTTCACCCTTGGCCCTGTCGTTCCTGCTGGCGATATTCGCGTCGCAGGCGGTCGCGGTCACCTTGACGCCGGCGCTCGCCTTGCTGTTGCTCGGCAACGCGACGGCTCCGCGGGAACCCGGATTCTTGCGCGCGCTCAAGCGCACCCACGAACGATTGCTGCGCCCGCTCATGACCCGTCACGTTCTCGCCCTCGCTGTGACCGCATTCCTCGGGCTTTCCGCTCTGATCGGCTTCACGCGCCTCGGCGCGGAACTCCTTCCCGCCTTCCGTGAGCGGCATTACGTCCTCCAGGTGAACGGCCCGAGCGGCGCGTCGATCGGGTGGATGCTCGATATTGGCGGCCGGATCACCCGCGACCTGCTCGCCATTCCGGGCGTCGCGACGGTCGAACAGCAGATCGGGCGCGCGGAAGCGGGCGAAGATACCTTCCCGCCCAATCAGAGCGAGTACCATGTCGAACTCGGAAACATCGACGGGAAGGAAGAAGAGCGCGTCCTCGGCGAGATTCGCCGCGTGCTCGCCTCTTATCCCGGCATTCAATCGGAGGCGCTGACGTTTCTTGGCGATCGCATCGGCGAGTCGCTGTCCGGTGAAACCGCCGCGATCGCCATCAGCGCCTTCGGACCCGATCTCGACACTCTCGATCGCGTCGCCGCCGCCATCGCGGGCGTCGTCGCCGCGACGCCCGGCGCCGTCGATGTGCAGATCAAGGCGCCGCCCGGAGCGCCGAGCCTCGTCATCGGCCTCGATGCGCGTGCTCTGGCGCGTCGCGGCGTCAGCGCGAGCGAGGCCTATGACGCGATCGAAACAGTCTATCAGGGCCGCATCGTCGCACAAGTCACGGACGGTCAGCGCATCGTCGATGTCGCGGTGACGACGCCGGCGGCTGAGAAAGAACCGGAGGCGGCCGGCGCCATCCTCGTCAGGGGCGCGTCGGGCGCGCTTGTCCCGCTTTCAGCGGTCGCTTCGATCGACCTCACCTCCGCCCGCGCGACCATCACCCATGACGGCGGGCGCCGGCGTCAGGTCGTCACCGCCAACGCCGCGACGGCGGATGTCGCGGGCCTGACGGCACGCATCCAGAAGGAGATCGCCGGCAAGGTGACGCTTCCGCCCGATGTCTATCTCGAATATTCGGGGCTCGCGGAGGGCCAGGCCGCCGCCCAACGCGAACTCCTGATCAATGTCGGCGTGGCGGGGATCGGCATCGTCGTGCTCCTCATCCTCGCCTTCGGCGGCGGCCGTCCGGCGATCCTCATCCTGTCGAGCGCGCCCTCGGCGCTCGCCGGCGGGGTTCTCGCAGTCGCGCTGACCGGCGGCATCGTTTCCCTCGGCGCCCTCGTCGGCTTCGTGACGCTCTTTGGCATTGTCGCCCGCAACGCCATCCTTCTTGTATCGCATACGGATCATCTCGTTCGGCACGAAGGCGCCGAATGGGGACTCGATACGGTCGTTCGCGCGACCTCCGAACGAGTCGCGCCGATCCTGATGACCGCGCTGGTCACCGCGCTCGGCATGACGCCCCTGGCGCTTGGGTCCGGCGAGGCTGGCCGCGAAGTGCAGGGGCCGATGGCCGAGGTCATTCTCGGCGGCCTTGCGACATCGACGATCCTCAGCCTCCTGTTGCTGCCGCCGCTGATCCTCGCCTTCCGCCGCGCTGGCGCCGCGGACCGGCGCAGCCTAGCTTTGCAGGGAGCGTAGGAGCCTCCCGATTGCGCATTCTTTTGGTCGAAGACGACGCTGAAACCGCAAGCTACGTCGCCAGAGGGCTGCGGGCGGAGGGCCACGTCATAGACATCGCCGCATCCGGGCATGACGGACTCCATCTCGCCGTCGAAACGCCGATCGATCTCCTGATCGTCGATCGCATGCTGCCCGGACTTGACGGGGTCGCCCTCGTGAAAGCGCTCCGGTCTACCGGGAAAAAGACGCCGGTCCTGTTCCTCACCGCGCTCGGCGCCGTCGCCGATCGCGTCGAAGGGCTCGAAGCGGGCGGAGACGATTACCTTGTCAAACCGTTTTCCTTCTCGGAACTCAAAGCGCGAGTGAACGCGCTCGCCCGCCGGCCGCCGCTGCAGGATCAGTTGACCGAGCTTGTCGCCGGCGATCTCAAACTCGATCGATTGAAGCGCCGCGTCACCCGCGGATCCGCTGAAATCGATCTTCAGCCGAGAGAGTTCCAGATTCTCGAGTTCCTGATGGCGAGCGCAGGCCGCGTCGTCACCCGAACGATGCTTCTCGAGGCTGTTTGGGATTTTCGCTTCGATCCCGGCACGAACATTGTCGAGACCCATATCAGCCGCCTGCGCGCCAAGATCGACCGCGGCGGCGATCCGCCTTTGATCCGGACCCTTCGCGGCGCGGGGTATGTGATTCGTGCGGATTGATCGCGCTCTTCAGCCGACGAGCCTCCGGTTGTCGCTGATCTATTCCGGCCTCCTCATCGGTTCATTCGCGCTCGCCGCCGCGCTGATCTGGGCCGGTTCGCGCGGCGCGGCCGAGGCGGAAATCCGAAAGTTCATCGAACTAGAAGCCGGCGCCATCGCCAACGAAATTGAATTCGAGGGAATAGATGCGGCGATCGCCGCGATCGAATTTCGCGCGGAAAAGCCTGGCGCCTTCGAATATTGGCTGACAGACGCTTCCGGTCGGCGCCTGTTTGGCGATCTCCCTGCGATGGAAGGCCCGAATGGCTGGCGGCGCCTCGATGTGCCGGACGGCATCGCTGCCGCGGAGGGGCGCGAAGAAATGCTTATTCTCACCCAAAGCTTCGCGAATGGCGTTCGGCTCTCTGTCGGCGATGATCTCGCTCGCTCGCTGGTCGTCCGGCGCGGCATCTTGAAAACCCTCGTGCTTGTCGGCAGCGCAAGCGTTCTGGCGAGCATTCTCGCCGGGTTCATGATCACCCGCCGCACGATGCGCCGCATGAACCAGCTGACACGCACCATTCACGCGGTCGCGGGCGGCGATCTCGAGGCGCGTTTCCCGACTCGCGCGGGCGCTTCGGGGAGCGATGTCGAATCGATCGGCGAAGGCGTCAACGCCATGCTCGACCGGATCGCCGTTCTTGTCGGCGGCATCCGGCGCGTGTCGCGCGACGTCGCTCATGACCTTAGAACACCCCTCTCTCATTTGCAGCAGCGACTCGAACAGGCCAAAGCAGAATCCTCGCCGGAAATGATGGCGCGCCGAATCGATGAGGCGCAGGAGAAGGTCGGCGAAGTCCTGCGGATTTTCGACGCCATTCTGCGGCTTGCCGAGATCGAGGCCGGCTCCGCGCGCCAGCGGTTCGAAAGCGTCAATCTGGCCGGCATCGCCGAGAAGATCGGCGACGCCTATCGCCCCGATGTCGAACAGGCCGGGCGCACCCTCACCGTCGAATGTCATGGTGCGGCTTCCGTGTCTGGCGATCCGACCCTGCTCGCGCAGGCGCTGGCCAATCTCCTGGAGAACGCAATCCGGTACACGCCGCCGGGCGCCAAAATCAGCATAAAGACCGTTGCCGACGATCAAAGCGTCCGCCTCGAAGTAGCTGATGACGGACCCGGAATTGATCCCGATCGGATCGCCGAGGCGCTAAAGCCTTTCGGACGACTCGATCAAAGTCGGTCATCAGCCGGCGCCGGATTAGGCCTTGCGATCGTCGAGGCTGTTGCGCGCCTCCATCACGCGCGGCTGACATTGTCGAATGCACAGCCTGGCCTACAGGTCGTTCTCGACTTCGCGCGCGAAAATCGAGGGAGCTGAGCCTGCCATTGCTTGCGAGCAGTCTCCGGCGCCGGCGGCGAGGCAGCTGCTTTGCTTCCGCTCTCTACGCACCGGGAGGACAATCGCACACGTCTAGCGCGGCCGATCGCGTCTTTGCAGCGACCATCAGTTTCGCTGACGACAAGAAGGTTCCAGCACCGCTGCGCTGCCGATATGCGGCGACGTCTTCACAAAGATCGGGTGTCGCGACCAGCGGAAGGTTCCGTGTGCGACAAGCGCGCCGGGATCTTCCGCCGGGACGCCGATGCGCCAGGACGCGCCCATCTGAATTTGCGCAATCGCAATGATGGCGAAACAAGAAACGAATATCGTCGTTGCGACCCATCGCAAGACTGCTG
>JBJXFO010000159.1:0-9583 GCA_046154725.1 Parvularculaceae bacterium
CCGATCTTGAAGCGCAATTGAAACAGGCGGCCAGCGACGGCGCGCGCACGAAGCTGATTGTCACTGACGGCGTTTTCTCGATGGACGGTTATATCGCCAAGCTGGGGGAGATTTGCGACCTTGCGCAAAAGCACGGCGCGCTGGTCATGGTCGACGATTGCCACGCGACCGGCTTCATGGGGCTGCAAGGGCGCGGCACGCCCGCGCATTGCGGCGTCGAGGGGCGCGTCGATATCCTGACCGGCACGCTTGGAAAAGCGCTTGGCGGCGGGATGGGCGGCTATATCTGCGCGAAAGCGAATGTCGTTCATCTCCTGCGCAACCGCGCGCGGCCCTATCTCTTTTCAAACGCCCTGACGCCAGCGCTACTCGGCGCGACCTTGAAGACTCTGGAGATCGTGCGCAGCGGCGACGCGCTGCGCGCGCAGCTCTTCCGCAACGCCAAGCGCTTCCGCGAGGGGCTGACGAAGGCCGGCTTCAAACTGCTCCCCGGCGAACATCCGATCATCCCGGTAATGCTGGGCGACGCCCGCCTCGCGCAGGACCTTGCGAGCGCGCTGATGGACGAGGGCGTCTACGTCACCGGATTTTCGTTTCCCGTGGTGCCGCGAGGGCAAGCGCGCATCCGGACACAGATGTGCGCGGGGCACAGCGATGAACAGGTTGATCGGGCGATCGTAGCTTTTGGGCGGGCGGGGAAGACGATAGGGCTCGCACTCGATTAGCATGATGCTGTTCAGCGTTACCGCCCGGGCAGGACGCCAAAGGTCTGCCGGAAGGTTTCCAGGTCGGGCCATTCCTCCATTTTTTGGATTTTGCCTTCCTCATCAAGGGTAAAAAGCGCAATCAGCGAATTTGAGTAAGTCAGGCCGTTCGTGTACTGAAAGGTCATTCCGGCGCGGACAAAAACCTGCTCGCCATTCGCCAATGGGCTAAGATCGCGCGTCGCGGAAATCTTTGTCATGCCGCCAAGCCGCTGCGCGAAACTTTTGCGAATGGCGTCTTTGCCGACAATATCGAGGGTGGGAAGCCAGGGGATGAGGAATTGTCCGTCATCCGCCCAAAGTTCCGCAAAAGCGTCAAGATCAAGCTCTTCGGCGGCGGCGTAATAGGCATCGACCGTCGCAAGGTTGCGGGCAACATGGCTTGCCGCCGATGCGTCCACGCGCGCGTCTGGGGCACCTGGGTGCGAGGCGCAGGCGAAGAGCAAAAAAATAATGGGGAAACTTGCCCGACGGCTCAGACGAAGCGGAAATTTCATGTGCGGGCATCCTTTTTGAAATCTCAGGATCTCGCCTGATTGACTATCCGCCTCGCCCGCCCGGCGGGCGCAGACGGTCCGTCTTCAAGCGACAGACGCCCGCAATTCTACTGGACTAATTACGCAACGGCGACGGCGAGGCGAAGGCCCATGGCGCGCAGTATGCTAATGAGCGTCGCGAGCCTCGGATTGCCGGCGTCGCTGAGGGTTCGATAAAGCGTTTCGCGTGAAAGGCCGCTTTCTTCTGCGATCGCCGCCATGCCTTGCGAGCGCGCAACCAAGCCAAGCGCTTCAGCGATTTCGTTGGCGTCGCCATCCGCGAGTACGGCGTCGAGATAATGAGCCGCATCGTCGGGGGTTTTGATATGGTCCGCCGCGTCAAAGGGCGAGAACTTTGCTTTCGTCATCGGTTTTGCGCCTTCCATTCTTCCCACAGTTTCTTCGCGGCCTTAACGTCCCGGTCCTGACATGACTTGTCGCCGCCGCCGAGAACGATCACCAATTCCTCGCCACGTTGCCCGTAATAGACGCGGTAGCCCGGTCCGAAATCGATCTTCAGTTCGCTCACGCCCTCGCCAACGGGCGCAACCTTGCCTGGATTGCCGCGCTCCAAACGGGCGAGACGGCGCAGCACCTGAGCGGCGCCGGCGCGGTCGTGCAGATTGTCGATCCATTCGCCGAATGCGTCGGACTTGATAATCGTCGGCATGAAATAATGTAGCTTATTGGCTACAGATGTCAAGGGCGTCAGTAGAGAACCCCTAACCGCCCCACCCGCCCCGCGGGCGCAGGCGGTCCATCATCAGCCGGTAGACGCCCAGAAACCCGACCGTCGCCAATGAGCCGAGCGCGACAAACTGGATCAGCCAGTTCGCCCATGGCGCGTTCGATCCCCAATAGGCCGCCGGGAAATAGATCAGCCCCTGCGCGAGGCAGGCGGCGATGGCCGCGAAAAACGGTGCGCGCCACCAGCGCTCGCCGCCGCGGGTGATGTCGTAGACGGCGCTCGCCGAGAATTGCGCGACCATTGACGAGCCGACAAACGCCACAACGAACGACACGCTCGGCATGTCGCCCGCTTCCAGCACTGGCGACAGATACGAGACGCCGCCGAACGCGGCGAGCGCGGCTACCGTCCACGACGCCGTGACAACGCGCGAGGCTTCTTCGCCGCCGAAGCGCCGGCTGATCAAGATCACCAGAAACGGCGCGAGCGCCATCGCGAGGAAGCCGAGCGACAGCCAGTTGCCAGGTTTTGACAACGCTCCCGTAAAGAACTGATCGAATGCGCGAAACGGCAGATCGACCGACAGAAACGCGAAAACGAGAACCGGGATCAACAGCGCCGACAAGAGGGCCGCGCGCATGAGCGCCACAAAAAACTCGCGCGCCTTGCGGCCGAGCCCTTCGAGCGGCGTTTCCCTGATCGGCCGTCTTTGTTCGACTGCGGCAGGAATGTCCAAGCGCAATTCTCCGCGAACACGGCGGAGCAAGCAGCTCCTTAAGAAGCCTTGGCCAGTTCGCGCTTGATTTTCAAGGCCCCTTTGGAGAGCGTCTCGTCAGCCTGCTTGGCGAGAAACGCGTCGAGCCCGCCCCGGTGATCGACCGTGCGCAATGCCGCCGCCGTCACCCGCATCTTGTATCCGCGCCCCAGCTTGTCGCTGTGCAGCGTCACGTCGCAAAGGTTCGGCAGGAACCGGCGTTTGGTCTTGTTGTTGGCGTGCGAGACATTGTGTCCAACCATCGGACCAACGCCCGTCAATTCACAGCGGCGAGCCATCTTGTTAACCCTGACGTCCAGAAGTTGCGGGCGGTGCGGACAACCCTGCCCACGACCGCGGAGCACGCGCCCTTAGCCAAGGGGGCCGAAAGTGTCAAGCAAGGCCGTGTGCTGATTGTGAAGATCAGACGTTCGGACCCTTGTTCTGTAGGCCGGCGGTTCGTGTCAGCGGGGCCAGCGGGGCCGGATATTTTTCTTTCCTGCAACCGCGAGGATCAGCCTAGCGCAAAGCTCGTTGCCGATGCATTCGCGGCGCAACCCTCCGCCTCTTCGCGTTGGCGGAGCAGGGAGCTAGAGGCCTTGAATTATAGCTATCAATTGGCTACCAAATAGCTATGACAACTTACTCTGTCGCCGAGGCGAAAAACAACTTGTCCAAACTGATCGACCTCGCCTTGAAGGGCGAGCCGGTGACGATCACGCGCCATGGCGCGCCCGTCGTAGAATTGCGGCCCGCACAGAAGGTCAAAAAGCCCGTTACGGCGGAAGCGCTCGCGCAACTGCGCGCCGCCCGTGAAAGTCTCGGCGCTTCGCTAGGCGAAGACGCCGGATCCTATGTATCACGCATGCGCGACGAGGAATGGAAGGGCCGGTGATCTACCTCGACACGAGTATGATCGTGCCTTTATTTTTACCTGAACCGCGCTCGAAAGAAGCCGAAGGCTTGATCGCGCTAAGAGATGTCCTTGTCAGCGACCTGGCGGCAGCGGAGTTTTCAAGCGCGATTGCCATGGCCGTGCGTACCGGGAGAATTCAGCTACAAGCCGCGCAAGGGGTGCTGACCCTGTTCGACGATTGGACGACCGATCATGCGGGCGCCGTTGAGACGCAAAGCGAGGACTTCATCGAAGCGACAGCGCTGATCCGCCGCTTCGACCTAGCGCTGCGCACGCCCGATGCCTTGCATATCGCGATTGCCCGACGTCTCGACGCAAAACTCCTGACCTTCGACAGTCGGATGGCCGCCGCGGCATTGGCGCTTGATTTCGATAGCGCCCCATGACCTCCGCGCCCGACATGTTCCTAGCCTACAATCGCGAGGACCAGGCGCGGGCGATGTTGCGCACAGCGTCGGGCGCGGCGGGCGCTTTCAACTGGACCGAAAGGCGCTAAACCTTGTCCGCTGTCGGGCTCTCCGACCGGGATCGGACGCTGCAGGATGACCCGCCGCAAACTCAAAGCCCACGAGATTGATCTCGCGCCGGAGCGGCCGCGCTCGTCGCTGATTGGCGTTCTCGGGCCGACGAACACCGGCAAGACGCACTTCGCGATCGAACGGCTTTTGTCGCACCCGTCGGGCATGATCGGCCTGCCGCTGCGGCTTCTCGCGCGCGAGGTCTATGACCGGCTGATCGCCCGCAAGGGCAAGGACGCGGTCGCGCTCGTCACGGGCGAAGAAAAGATCGTGCCGCCGAACGCCGCCTATTGGGTCTCGACGGTCGAGGCGATGCCGCTTGACCGGCAGGTCGATTTTGTCGCGGTCGATGAGATTCAACTAGCCGCCGACCCTGAGCGCGGGCGCATTTTTACCTCGCGGCTGCTCAATGCGCGCGGCGTCCGCGAGACATTGTTTCTCGGCTCGGAGACCATGCGGCCGATCCTCCAGACGCTGTTTCCCGAAATCATCTTCGTCGCGCGAGAGCGCTTCTCCGCCCTCACCTATGCGGGCCCGCGCAAGGTGACGCGCACGCCGCGGCGGACTGCGATTGTCGCTTTCTCGGCGGACACGGTCTACGCCGTCGCCGAGCTTGTGCGCCGGCAGCGCGGCGGCGCAGCGGTCGTGCTCGGCGCGCTCAGCCCCCGGACGCGCAACGCGCAAGCCGAACTCTATCAGTCGGGCGAGGTGGATTACCTCGTCGCGACCGATGCCATTGGCATGGGGCTGAACATGGATATCGACCATGTTGCTTTCGCCGCCGCGCGCAAGTTCGACGGCCGCCGCTATCGCGACTTGCAGGCGCATGAACTGGCGCAGGTCGCAGGGCGAGCCGGGCGTTACATCAAGGATGGCAGCTTCGGCGAAACAGCGGACTGTCCCGCGTTCGATGACGCTATCATTGACGCAATCGAGAACCACCGCTTCGATCCCGTCGAGATGTTGTATTGGCGTTCGGAGGCGCTCGATTTTTCGTCGATCCCGGCGCTGAAAGCGTCGCTGGAGAAAGGCTCGCCGCGCGCGGAACTTGTGCGGGCAAGGCCAGACGAAGATGAGGACGCCTTGGCGCGCCTGTCGTCTTTCGAGGATGTAACCGAGCGCGCGACAGGGCGCCGGGCGACGGAACTTTTATGGGAAGTGTGTCAGGTTCCCGACTTTCGCAAAATGTCGTTCGACCAGCATGTGCGCCTGCTGGCCGAAGTCTATGATCAGCTTTCCGGGCGCGGGTCGATTGGCGAGGCGTGGCTGTTAAAGGGAATGGCGGGCGTCGAGCGGACCGACGGCGACATCGACACCATCTCGGCCCGTATCGCGCAGGTCAGAACCTGGACCTATTTGTCGAACCGGCCGGGCTGGCTCGACAATGCCGCCTATTGGCAAGCCAAAACGCGGGAGATAGAAGACGCTCTTTCCGACGCCTTGCATGAGAAGCTGACGCAACGATTTGTCGATCGGCGAACGTCGATCCTCTTGAAGAAATTGCGCGACGAGGCGCCGCTTCTCGCGGGCGTCACCGAAGACGGAGACGTGATTGTGGAAGGCCAGTTTGTCGGCCGCCTGTTAGGGTTCGAACTCGTCGTCGATCCGCGCCTGCGCGGCGCGGACGCCAAACGCATGCGCGGCGCCGCTGAGCGCGCGCTGGCGCCGACGCTGGCTGCGCGGGCCGCGGCGCTCGCCGAGGCAACCGAGGCAGACCTGCAATTGAAAGATGACGGCGCCGTCTGGTGGCGCTCCTCGCGCGTTGCGGAACTGCGCAAAGGGCCAACCGTCTTGCGCCCCGACGTTGCAATCCGCGGCCTCGATGCAATCACGCCCAACATGCGCGGGCGCGTTGCCGACCGGCTGACCGGCTTTGTCGCCGCCCGCATCGAATCGCTGCTGTCGGAGTTGATCGCGCTGAAGGTTGCCGCCGATTCAACGGCGGATGGCGCACTGTCCGGTCAGCCGCGCGGCATTGCTTATCGCCTTGTCGAGAATTTCGGCGCCATGTCGCGCAGCCAGTTCGGCGATCAGCTCAAGCAGCTGAGCCAGGACGAGCGCTCGAAGCTGCGTCAGCTTGGCATCCGGTTTGGCGAATACACTTTGCATATGCCGGCTCTCCTGAAGCCGGCGGCGGCGCGCATGATGGCGCTGCTGTGGGCGCTGTGGTCCGATCGCGACCCGGCCGCGCAATCGCCCCCGAAGCCCGGGCTTGTATCCTTCCCAATGCCGGCGGATGCTCCGCATGCGTATTATTACGCGCTCGGCTACCGCCCGTCGGGCGATCGTGCCGTCAGGATCGACATGCTCGAGCGGCTGGCGCAGTTCATCCGCACAGCGCGCACGACCGACGGCGGCAAGGACGGCTTTGAGGCGACCTCGCAGATGATGTCACTGGTCGGCTGCTCGGGCGAAGAGTTCGAAAGCATCCTGCGCTCGCTCGGCTATCGCAAGCAGACCATCACAAGAACCCTCGCGCCTGCGGCCGCTGCGCCCGCGCCGGCAGTGCTGGAAGCGGCGCCGGAGATCGGGCCGGATGGTGCGGGCGAACGGCCGGAACCGGTCACAGTTGCGGATGCCGCAATCGACGCGCCAATCGTTGAAGTTGAGCCTGCCGCCATCGTTGCCGATGGTGCGGCGATCGTAGCGCCCGCGCCCCCAGAAACGAAAGAAGTCACTGTCTGGCGGCTTGCGCCGCGCCGCCCGCCCCAGGAAAAGCGCGCGCCGCGGCCTGAACGGCGCGCCGACGCCAATGCGACAAACCCCAACAGCAATCGTACTGACGGCAATCGTTCTGACGCGCGGCGTAACGATGCCAAACGATCCGACGGTCGCCCGCCGCGCGATGCGCGCGGAAACAACGGCAAGCCTGGGCGAAACTTTGACAAGCCGGCCGAGCCGCGGCGCTTCACGAGCGAGCCGCGCCGTGGCCGCGAGCCTGATCCGAACTCTCCTTTTGCCGTCCTTGCCGCGCTGAAAGCCAGCATGACAGGATCCGATTCGACATCGTGAGCGCGAGCGCCGGCTCTCAGCGCCTCGACCGGTGGCTGTGGTGCGCGCGGCTTTTTCGCACACGCGCCGCGGCTGCGGCATTTGTTGCGGAGCAGAGTATACGTCTGACGCGATCGGGCGCTTTGCTGCGGGTGACAAAGCCCGCGCACAGCCTGAAAGTTGGCGACGAACTTGCCTTCGTACTCGGCGAGCGTCTTGTCGTCGTTTGCGTGCTTGAATTCTCGAAACAACGCGTCAGCGCCGCCGACGCAAGCCGACTTTATCGTCCGCTAGACATCGTCTGACTGGCGCGCCAACCTCCGGGTTGCCAGTCGAAGTAAGACCGGTCAAAAAGGCTCGCTTTTCCCACTGGAGCTAACGCCCATGACCTACGTGGTCACCGATGCCTGCATTCGCTGTAAATACACCGACTGTGTTGAAGTCTGCCCTGTCGATTGTTTCTACGAAGGCGAGAACATGCTCGTCATCAACCCGGATGAATGCATAGATTGCGGCGTCTGCGAGCCGGAATGTCCCGTCGAAGCGATCATCGCGGACACCGATGACACCGACGGGAAATGGACGGAGTTAAACACCAAATACGCGGCAGAATGGCCCAATATTACCGAAAAAGCCGACGCCGCCCCGGACGCCGAAAAGTACGCCGAGGAAAAGGGCAAGCTTGAAAAGTATTTCAGCCCGAAGCCCGGCTCGGGAAGCTGACCCGCCGCGATCGGCGCGCTTCTAGAACGCTTGGCCGGACATCCGGTGGCATAAGCCGACATTTTGTGCTAAGATCCGAAAAGATTGGCACGCGGCGGCATTTCACCGTCACATGCTGTGAGCACGAATAAAGAAGAAAGCCCAACCTGTTGAATTAACAGGCGTTGAAGCCAGATCACCAAGCGCCGGCGACGGCCGACCGATGAAGCTCCGTCAGCTGCGGATCTGGGTCGGGCGTCTTCGCCCAAAGCGATTCGCCGCGATTGCCGCCGCGCCAAAGCCTCAGGCTGACGCGTAACGGACGCCGCCACCGCATAAGAAGGGTTCAAAATTAACCATGGCGACTAAGCCAGCACCGTCAAAAAACCAGAAAAAGCCCGCTGCCAAACCGGCCGCCAAATCCGCAAAACCAGCCGCCAAAGCAACAGCCCCCGCCGCCAAACGCGCGCCGCCGAAGGCCGGCCTGAAGCCGGCGGCAAAACCGGCCGCCAAAGCCCCGCCTGCCAAGGCAGCGCCAAAACCGTCAGCAAAGGCGGCGGCAAAGTCTGGCGCCAAGGCGCCTGCCCGCGCGAGCGAAAAACCGATCAAGGCGCCGATTAAAGAAGCGCCGAGGAAAAAGCTGAACGTCGGCCAGAAGCCGCGCAGCGATCGTCCCGACCTTCCCTTGAAGCCGGCAACTTTTTTGACTGCCCCGCGCGAACCCGATCCCGCGAGCGCCGCGGCGCCCAAACCAACGCCCGCTTCAAAAGAAGCCAAGCAGACCTTTAAAATCAACGACCACATCGTCTATCCGGCGCATGGCGTCGGGCGGATCGCCAGCGTCGAAAAGCAGCACATCGCCGGGATCGTCAACGAGCTTTTCGTCATTGATTTCGAGCAGGAAAAGCTGAAACTCAAAGTGCCAACGGCCAAGGCAATCAGCGTCGGCATGCGCGGATTGTCCGATGAGGCGCAGATCAAGAAAGCGATCGACCTTCTCAAGGGCCGCGCGCGCGTCAAACGCACGATGTGGAGCCGGCGCGCACAGGAATATGAAGCCAAGATCAACTCTGGCGACATCATGGCGGTCGCAGAGGTCGTGCGCGATCTCTATCGCGCAACCGATCAGCCAGAGCAGAGTTATTCCGAGCGTCAGCTCTTTGAAGCCGCGCTTGACCGGCTTGCGCGCGAGGTCGCGGCAGTGCGAAAGTCCGAAATGACGAAGGCGCTCGCCGATCTCAACGCGTCCTTGCAACAGAAGAAAGCGACGTAAGGACAGCTGCGCCTTGTCGTTCCGTATTCTGATGATTTCGGCGTAGCGAGCCGGGCGCGCGTTCTACGGCGTTTGCGGCTGTTTACGCCAATTACGCGCTGTTTGCGTCCAATTCGGACAAAGGGCAGGCAATGAAATCCGGTTCCCATTGCCTCGTCCTTGTCGTAAACGCCCAAAAACCGGGTGCATTGGACGACGCTGCGCTTGAAGCCGCAGGCAAGGGCGCCTAAATTACTGGACGGCGAGGCATTGGCCGCTTGCGACATCTGCAGGCGGCAGATGCTTTCTCAAGACAGGATTTCAGGAAAGACGAGCATGGACAAAGTTCCTATGACGCAAGCCGGCTATGCAAGGCTCGACGAGGAGCTTCGGCGCCTCAAGAATGTCGAACGCCCCGCGGTGATCCAGGCGATCTCCGAGGCGCGCCAGCACGGCGATTTG
>JBJXFO010000003.1:0-12102 GCA_046154725.1 Parvularculaceae bacterium
TCCAGACGATCGGCCGCGCGGCGCGGAACGTTGACGGCAAGGTTATTCTCTATGCGGACCGCATCACGGGCTCGATGGAGCGTGCGATGGCGGAAACCGACCGCCGCCGCGAAAAACAGGTCGCGCACAACGAAGCCAACGGCATCACCCCGCAATCGACAAAGGCGATGATCTCCGATCTCGCGCGCGACGACGACGAAGGAAAAAAAGCCGCGATGGGCCAGACCTTCGTCGGGCACCGCGTCGCCGGGCGCGGCGGCGCGCATCTGTCCGGCTTCGGCGAGGACGGCGCGCCGTTCGGGCACAACCTCAAGACCGTCCTTGCCGGCCTCGAAAAGGACATGCGTGAGGCCGCCGCCAACCTCGAATTCGAAGACGCCGCGCGCCTGCGCGACGAAATCAAACGCCTGCAGGAAACCGAACTCGCGGTCGCCGACGACCCCTTCGCACGCCAGGAAGCCGTCGAAGAGCGCATCGCCGAAGGCTCCGGCGGGCGGATTACGAAGAGCGAGGGGACGGTGAGCACACTGTTATCGACGCCGCGCGGTAGGGGACGCGGGCGGCGGTGAGATTTAGGTCGACGCGGATGTAGGGTGCATTGAGCGAAGCGAAATGCACGTCTTCTGTCGGTGCCGCAAGAAAGGCGTGCATTTCGCTTCGCGCAATGCACCCTACACGCTACACGCTATCTTCGCTGCTCTCAGTCCGCCCGACGCTTTCTGCTTTCGCGGGATCAGCGACAGCGCCAGCGCGAGAAGAAGCGCAATCGTGAAGCCCCAGTTGATATAGAAGCTGAGGGAGCGCGCGGCGTCCGAAGCTGGTTCCGCCATGCGCTCCATCATCGCGCGCGCCTGGCGGAAGCCTTGCTCCGCTGTGAAAAGGAGAATGACGAGCGGTATCAGCGCGCGATAGCGCGCGAGGGCGAGGACGGCGACGAGCGCCAGCAGGACCATGACAAAGCCCCAGCTTGCCGAGGCGTAGACGATCTCAGCGACGGCCTCCGCCGGATAGCTGCCGAGCGGCACGCCGTCCGCCGATATGAGGATGCGTTCGGTTGTGATCGCCGGATTGAGGCCCGCCACGTTGAAGCCGATGACGCCTTTGAACAGCAACACCGGCGCGAACAGCAAAAGAGCGAGCCACTGCCCGTGATAGGCGTTGTCGATCGTTTTCGGAAACAGCAGCCCCGGCATCGCAACCCTCGCCCTTATCGCCGGACCATGTGCGCCGGGCGGCCGCGCGGTTGCAATCCGGTCCGCCGCGGCGAGGCCTCGGCCGACCCTTTCCTCGGGCGACGGCGGTAACCATACGGCGTTCAGTCCCGACCCTTGACCAGGCCCCGTAACAAGGGTTCACTGTCCTCGGGGCTTGAAGAGGGCCGCTTTGCTTTTGTTGCGGGCGGATTGGGTAGGGGCGACTTCATGAGCATCCTTTTGGCGGCTGGCGGTGCGGCTTTGTTTGCAGCCGGTGCGGGCGTTGGAACCTTCGTCACGCTGGCGGCGGCGAAGCGGAAATTTGCGGCGATTAGCGAGGCGGCGGACACAGCGAACGCGATGATCGCCGCCGAATCGGAACACGCGATCCGCGATTTATCCGACGCGCATGCGCGCGCCGATGCGATGATCAACGCGATCGAGACCGCCAAGATGTCGACCTCGCGCGCCGAGGAAAGCGTCGCCGGGCTGATCCACAAGATCACGCTCAGCCGTGAGAAGATCGAGGCAGTCTCGCGCCTTGCGTGGTTTGATCGCGGCGAGGCGCGCGAAGCCAAGCTTGCGGAAAAACGCGCGGCGAAAGCCGAAAAAGCGGCCGGCGCGTTCATTCCGCCGATTGACGCCGGACATAGTCGCTAAATGCACGCGCCGCGCATCGGCGTGCGCGCACTGGCGGCTTAAACTTTCATTTGATTGCATTGCGCAGCGCGCGGGCGTGACACCATCACATGCACGCCGCGCAGCAGCGGCCCCGCAGGCAAACACAAACTTTCGTCAGTAATTTCTGCCGCGCATCTTCCTCGCGCGTGACGCGGCGCGTCTCTGCCGGATCGGCCAATTGCGTTGTTGTTCACGCGATCAAAATCGAGGCGGCTGACTTGTTTTTGCGCACGCACTAACGCGCGCTGGTGCTTGTTGCATTGCGACACGACCGGAGCGCGAACAATCTAGTGTTGAAAAATACCGCAAATAAAAATCGCTTGTTTTTACAGCGTTCAATTTACCTTCGCCGCATCTTTACAAGCGGTATGCGCACTCATAGCGTCGCAGCATCGTCGAGGGCTGGGGGACCCCGCCCCTCATCACAGCGTAACCAGGAGACCAGCATGCACTTGAAAAAGCATCGCGTGGCGCTGCTTGCAGCCGGCGTCATCGCCGTTGCATCGACCAGCGCCTTCGCGACAACACTATTGCAGATGAGCTTTGAAGATCTCGTCGCGGACGCGTCCGTCGTCGTTGTCGGCGAAGCCGTTTCGTCGCGAGTCGTTGAGAGCGCAGCGGACGGACTGATGACTATCACGTCGTTCAAGGTGAAAGATCAGGTTGTCGGCTCAGCGGGTTCAACCGTTGACGTGGCGACCGCAGGCGGCAGTTTCCGCTCCGGCAAATTCCGCCTTCGCGAATCGACTGCCGACACGCCGATCTTCCTCATCGGCTCGGAGCATATGCTGTTTTTGAACGCCGGTCCGCAAAACGCCCTCGCCGTCGTAGGGTTCAGCCAGGGCGCGGCTGCAGTGTTCGAAGGCAAAGAAGGCCGGTCGGTCGTCTTGCCCGGCAGTGAAGGGCCTGAATCAGTCGGCGAAGCGAAAGAGCGCGTGCGCGCTGAACGCGAGGGCGCCGATCGCCGCGCCGACCGCGAGACCGCCGAGTGAGCCAGCACAATCATAACCAGTCAAATTTGGAGTCATCCATGAAACGCATTCTGATCGGCGTCAGCGCGATTGCGATCGCGGCGACGCAAGCCCAAGCCGGCGGCCGGCTCGACACGTTCAAGTTCACCGGCGAGTCGAACTTCATTCCCGGTTTTGAAGACGTTGAAGTTGTCGGCATCTTCTGGGACGACCGCTGCACGAACGTCAGCTACACCGTCGATGACATCCCGGCGAACGGGATTGCAGGCAGCCTTATCCCGGCATCGGTCTGGGCTGGCGAAATGCAGGCGGGATTTGATTCCTGGAACAACATCCCTACGTCCTATATCGACATGAACATTGTTGGCGGCCCGGTTGCCCTCAATAATGGCCTGCGCACCTTCGATTTCATCAACGAACTGACGTTCGAAACCGCCGTCGGCGCGGGGTTCCTCGCCTCGTCACCCTCGACCTCGCTGCAGGCGGACGCAACATTCGTTGCCGGCGACGACATTGACGGCGACGGCGACAGCGATGTCTTCGACACCGGCGCGACCGCGGTGACGACCTGCCACGACTTCGATACGGACGGGGACATCGAGTTTCCGGCCGGCGATTATCTGGCCGGCACGATCCTCGACAATGACGTCCAGTACAACAACCGGCTGATCACCGCCAACATTGTCTGGGAATTGACGCCGTCATCGACGCTGGCGGGCGAACTGCAGCGCCGCACGGACATCCAGACAGTCGCGGTGCACGAATTTGGCCACAGCCATGGCCTCGCGCACAGCTTCATCAACCAGATCTCGATCAATGACGGGACGGCGTCGACGATGTTCCCCTTCATCGACATCGACGACCGCTTCTCGGAAATTGGCGGGCGCACGCCTCACGATGACGATATCGCGTGGTCATCGTTTATCTATCCGGAAGGGAAGATTGAAGGTTCAGGTCCGTCAGCAATCCAGCCGGGCGACATCGCCTTCCAGAACTTCTACCGCACGATCCGCGGATCGTATACGCAGGGCGGCTTCGGCGTGCTCGGCGGAAATATCTCGGCGACCGGCACTGGCGCCAATGGCCGGACGGTTGTCAGCGCCTATTCAGGCCTTGCCCGCGCCTTCAGCCCGGACGGGGTCGGGGTGGTGGTCGGCGACCTGACGAATTCTGTCATCTCCGACCAGTATGTGCTGCCGGTTCCGCGCGGCACGTATGTCCTCGCCATGCAGGCGCTTGACGGCGATCCGGCGGCGACGGGCAACATCTCGATCACCGCGCAGATTGGCGGCATTCTCGGCCAGCACGCCTATCCGGAGGAGTTCCGGTCCTCGCCAGCGCTTGAAGGCGAGATCGAAACCAATCCCGGCCAGTTCACGCCCGTGAACGCACAAACCCGGAGCCCGACGGGCATCAACGTCGCCACCAATATCGACGTCACCCTGCGCAATGCCGGCGCCCTGACCAATATCGGGACTGCTGCGGCGATCGGCTTTACTGACGTCATCTACGCCGAGCGGTTCTCGAACGCGAACGTGCTCGCGCTCCTGAACAGCGGCGCAACGATGACGACGGCGACGTTCCGCACCGGGGTCTTCGACGCTTCGGTTGTCAGCTCGTGGCAGCGCGCAGGCGTTTACCTCGGCCGCGTCAACACCGACGGCACCGTGACCCTCGGCGCTTCGCTCTTTACCCGGACGAACTTCATCGGGCAGGACGGCGATTCGACGCCGCTCTTCTTCTCGAACCCGACGACGGTTTCAGCGAACGCGGCCGCCGCGCTTGCGGCCGACCCGACGCTCGACGTCTTCGCTGTGCTTGAAGCAAAGAACGACTTCCCGCGCGCGGACGATCCCCGGCCGCCGCTGCTCGGGATACAGGCGACTGCTGTTGGCGCGTCAACCGGACAGTCATTCCTGTCGGTTGCCGGCGGCCCGCTTGCGGTCCAAACGAATAGAAACTGGATTGTCGAACTGAACTTCACGCCAAATCCAAACGTCGTGAACTAGGCCTCGCATCCAAGGAGTCAAAGGGCGGCGGAGAGCAATCTCCGCCGCTTTTTTTTGGGCAATGGCCGGCGGCCCCGGTGCGGAAATAATAAAGGCCGCCGTCGGCGAGCGGGCCGACGGCGGCCGAAATGCGCCCGGTTAGGGGCGCTGCGCGTTCCAGAGCGGGGGAGAGGCGCCGGAACGCGATTGGATTATGCTAAAAGTACACCGGATACGCGGAAGCGGATCAGCGGCTGGCGCGGCGTCTTTATCCGAGGCAACCGACGCTCGCCTTTGCCGCGCCTCCAAGCTGCATTGACGGAAACCAATTCTCGCCGTCACCCCGGAGTGCGCATCTTAGCGCGAACCCGGAGGTCCACATCGCAACGCGTCGCCTGCTTCGCCCTGGATTCCGGGTTCCGCCACGAGGCGGCCCCGGAATGACACCAAGTCTGAGTTGCACGGCAATCAGGCACAACGCTGCGACGATATCAGGCGCGTACTGAGCATCGCCACCTCTTGCGCCCCGCCTATTCGTCGCGCTCGCGGTCAAGGCGCTCGAGGAAGCGGGCGGCGGCGCCGCGCCCGCCGATGCCGAACGCAAGTGCGGCCGCGACCGACGCCGACCCGAGGATGAGCACAAAACCGGCAAAGATAATGTCTTCGCCAAGCCCCATCTCGCGCACGCCGATCGCAGTAACGAGCACCAGAATGCCCCACTGAACCGCCGTCGCCACAAGCTCGGAGCGCGCATCGCCCGCGCGCCGAAGCGTGTTGGCGACAAAGCGGCTGACCGGGATGCCGGCAAGGATGACAACCGAGCCAAGCAGGATCTGTGCGCCGACCGACAAGACTTCAGAGAGAGCGGTCGAGACGGGCTCGATGTTCAGCTGCTGCGCGGCGGTGATTGCCCCGACGATCAGCATGGCGGCCATGGCGATATTGGCGACGATGATCGTCGGCGAGAAGCTTGGAGCGCCCATCGCACGCGTTGCCGCCTCTTCGTCCTGATGATGCTCGATCGCGAGGCCCAACTGGCGCCAGAAGGCGTCAAAGCCCATGCCGGTAAGAAACGAAATGACGAGCGAGCGCACGGCCCTGGCAAACAGCGTGAAGACGAACAGGACGAGGACAGCCGCGATAAGGCTCGGGATCGCATTCAGGATCGTCTGCAGCATTGATGTCAAAGGCTGCGAGATCGAGGCGATCGACAGCGCTTCAAGGCCGACGATGAACGTTGGTATGAGGATGAACACATAAAAAATGAGGCCGGCGGCGCGCGCAATCTCGGTGCCTTTGATCAGATCGCCAATGTCCGCCTGTTTGGCGGCATGATCGATGGGCGCGGTCGACAACAGGCTCGTCACGGCGCGGCGCGCGACCGTTGCGATCACAAAGCCGACGGCGATCGTAAAAGCGGCAATCGCGACGCGTGGCAGATATTCCATCACCTGCGTCAGCATGGCGTTGAGCGGCGCGAGCGTCCCTGCAAGCCCCAGCACCGTCAGCACCCACGGGATGAACATCAGCAGGATCAACCAGAAGACCGCAGAGCCAAGCGACTTGCCGAGCGAAGGCTTGCCCGGCCCCAAGGCCTCGCGATTGGCGACCATGCCGATTTTCGACTTGTCGACGCGCTTCCGGACAAACTCCGAAATGACGCGCGCCAGAACCAGCGCGAGGACCGTCAGACCGAGCGCGCCCAGCACATTCGGCAGGGCACTGATGAAAAGCTCCAGCGTGCGCTCCAGTTCGGCGCGAATCGATTCCATGCAACAGACCTCTCACGGGTGATCGCCGCCGCATTTGCGAATCGGCGTCTCCAGCTTTTGAAAGGCGGGATAGCAGGGGAAGCCCCTGAAACGCCAGAGAAAAAGCCCCGCGCAATGGCATGGGGGCGCGGTTTTGGCCCTGCCTGCCCAAGCCTTAGATCGGCGCGCGGTGGAAGACCCCGCCGGCAAGCGCGCGCGGCGCCCGCGTTGTCCGCGGGAACGTGATCGGCAATCGGCGCAGCGAGCGCACGGCGAGATAGGCAAAGCACTCCGCCTCAAGATCATCGCCGCGCCAGCCGGCCGCTTCCGCGGCGAGCACCGGCGCCTCCAGCGCTTTTGTCAGCGCCGTCATCATCGCCGGGTTATGCCGGCCGCCGCCGGCGACAATCCATTCGCCCGGCGGGTCAGCGAGATGCGCGACTGATGCCCTGACGCACGCCGCCGTGAACGCGGTCAGTGTTGCCGCGCCGTCGGCGGCGGACAGCGCCAGCACGGGATCGAGCTTGAAATCATAGCGGTCGAGCGACTTTGGCGGGCGGCGGCGGATATAAGGGTTGAGCAGCATCAGCCGCAACACGTCCGCATGCACCTGACCGGCGAGCGCCAGCGCGCCGTCCTTGTCCATCGCCGCCCCCGTCTTAAGCTCCGCCCACTGATCGATGAGGCGGTTGCCGGGCCCGCAATCGAAGGCAACAAGGTCGAGATCGCCGCTGCCTGCTGGTACAAATGTGATGTTGGCGACGCCGCCAAGATTGATCACGCCAATGCCAGGATTGCGGCCCCCATGGTCACGGTAACGCCCGCGCGCCAGCGCTGCGTGATAGATGGGCGCGAGCGGCGCGCCCTCGCCGCCTTCCGCAATGTCGGCGCTTCTGAAGTCGGCGACAACATCGATGCGCGCCTCCGCCGCGAGCAGGCGTCCATCGCCGATTTGCCACGACCGTCCGACGCTGTCGGACCCGCGCCGCGGGCGATGCAGAATTGTCTGGCCGTGAAAGCCGATGACATCGATTGCCGCGCGTTTCAGGCCCGCCTTGTCGAGCAGCGCGCCGACCGCTTCGACATGCGCGGACGTCACTTCCGCCGCCGCCTTACCGATGTCGGCGGCACCATCGCGACCCTCGAGCGCGGCCTTGATCGCGCGCCGGATGAACACTTTCAGATCGCGGCTATAAGGCAAATGCGCCGCCGGCCCCGGCTCGATCACGCGCTCTCCGTCGGTGCGAAGGATCGCCGCATCAACGCCGTCAAGCGACGTTCCACTCATCAGACCGATGGCGGTAAAGAGGGTCATGGTAACCGGCGCTCCGTCGAACAGTATCTGAAGGCGCCAGATATTAATCCTTAAGCTTCATCGAATCTTCAGGTCTTGCTGCCAATTTGATAGTTAACTGGCGGGGGGTGGCAACCCGTTCAGTGTCACTTGGGTTTAACAGCAGAGATGGGATTATGAAAACGCTGATCGACAGATTTTTTCAAGACGAGAACGGCGCCACCGCCATTGAATACGGCCTGATCGCCGCGCTGATCGCAGTTGCGATTATTGTTTCCGTGCGTGCAGTCGGAGGCGACCTTAACCAGACATTCTCGCGAGTGGCGAGCGCGATTTAGGCGGTTTTCCGTAACCTCGCACGACCACAAAAAGACCAGAGTTACGGGCGTTTCCTATCAAGCGCCCGTAGCTCTGGTTTCGCCTTGGCTTGGCGTAAAAATTCCTCGTTGCTTTGTGCCCGAGATCCACGGAACAAGTTCGTGGAGACATTGGAGGTACGGCAGCCAATCATTCCGCAGGCGGACTTTCTGTATTCTCCGCCGGCGCAGGAGGTTCGCCGTCGCGCTCGCGCCAGCGCCCGCGAAAGCCGCGGCGCGGCGGACGCGGGCCTGCGAAATCGTCCATGATGCGCCGTTCGACTACGGCGGCGAGCGCCCGGCGGTCTTCGGCGGACAGCCCGTCCATTACCTCGATGATGAGGCGCGGCATGGTCCGGCGCCGCTCACCTTCGAATGTCTCGATTTTCTGCGCCGCCGCTTCGGCGCTGGCGCGGTCGAATTCATCTGCCGTCAGTGTACTGATGAATTGCTCATGCAGGATGCGCCCCTCGCGGACGCTCGCTATGAAATCCGCGCGATTGCTCTTGAAAGCGGCGCGCAGCTTTTCGCGCACGGCCGGCGGCAGCGTCTCAAGTTCCGCAGAACGGCCCTTATTGTCGCCGCCCTGACGTTCATGGCCGTGATTGTCCCGGCCCCGCTCGAAGCCGGGCATGGCGGGGCCGCCGATGCGCCCTGCGACGAACCCGCCAAGGAACACATTGCCAGCGAGCGAGAGCGCCAGCGCGATGACTAGTCCGCGTCCCAAATCTGGTACTCCTTCGTCAGGTCGAACGAGCGATCGAGCGCCGCCGACAGATAGACATAAGCCTCGTCTTCCGACGCCGCGGCGCCTGTAGAAGTCGTCGCGCCGAGAAGCGCGCCAAGTGCAACCATCGTTGCGCCAAGGCTTGCCGGCGCCCATGGGCGCGATAGCGCGGGCCAGCCAAAAGCCTCGGCGAGCGCATGAAGCGGCTCATTGCGCCTCGCGCGCATGAAAGCGTCATAGTCAGCGAGCAGACGGCTTTTCAGGTCCGGCGCATGATGCAGCATCTTGGTTTCAACGCCGGCCGCCAGCCGCCGTGCGAGCCAGTCTTCGTGGTCTTCGGCGTCATGGTCCTTGCGATCGTCATCGGTCGTCATCATCGTCAAGCCCCCTCCATCAGATCGGCGCGGCGCGGCAGCAGTATTTCCTTCAGGCTCCGGCGCGCCCGCGACAGCAGCGATTCAAACGCGTCCACACTCACCTCCATAACCGCTGCCGCTTCGATGTTCGTCATCTCCTGATAGTGGACGAGCACAATCGCGAGCCGCTGACGCTCCGGCAACGCGCCAAGCGCCGCGTTGAGCGTTCGCTTGCGCTCCGCGGCGATCAGGTCGGCGTCCGCCAGCGGCGCCTCGTCGGCCAGTCCCGCTGCCTCTTCGGCAGGCGCGTGATCCTTGCGCGCGCGCAACCGGTCGATGCAGACATTGACCGCAACCCGGTAAAGCCACGTCTCGAACGTTGCGCGGCCCGGTTTCCACCGATAGGCGCTTTTCCAGACGCGCAAAAACGTCTCCTGCGAGGCGTCTTCGGCGCCGGCCCGCTCGCCGAGCGTTTTGACGCAGACCGCAAAGATCTTCGGCGAATGGCGGGCGATCAGGCGCGAGGCTGCAAGCCGGTCGCCCCGGCCCGCGCGCATTACCAGCGCATCGTCGCTCTCCTCGCCGCTTGCCAACCGTGTCGCCCGTTATTCCTGCCCGAACCGCTCGCAAAGCCGGACGATCCGTATTTTTCGGACTGTCCGGCAACCGTCCCGCGCGGGCGCCGATCTTACCGGCCCTCGCGTTAGTCTTCGGCGCGGCCATGACCACGATGTCCACGCCTGTGACCGGCGCGCATCTCGTCTTCCGACAGACGCCCGTCGGCATTCTTGTCGAGGTCGGCGAACCGCGCGCGCGCAGCATCGTCGTGTTCGCGGCGATCGACAAAGCCGTCCTTGTTGGCGTCGGGGAAGAATTTGGCTTGTCTCTCAGCCTTTTTGGCGTCGCGCAGCGCGCTCATTTCCGCTTCGGTGATGAAGCCGTCCTTGTCGGCGTCGGCCTTGGCGACGAAATCGCGGCGGCGTTCGTCAATTTCGGCGACCGAAACCTTGCCATCGCCGTCCTTGTCGGCGGCTGCAAAACCGCCAGCGCCCTCGGCAAACGCGATGCCGCCAGCCAGCGCCGTCGCCATCGCCGTTATGGCAATCAAGCTTTTGTAAACCATCGGTTTGTCTCCTGCGGGTTCATTGATCTCACCCTCGCCCGTTTAAACGGATCAACGGCGCTGATCCGTCGCTCCCCGGAGATTTATTTTAAACGCGGCAGCGAGCCGGCTTTCCGCTGTCTCGCGCACCGTGGCGGCAACCCGCCCCGCGCCAGCGCTGATCCCAAGCGCCTCGCCAAGCGCCGACGTCGGGATCTCGGCAAAGCAGAGAGCGCGGCGAAGTTGCGGCGAAAAGACCGCCGACGTGACGCGCCCGACGCTCTCGTCTTTGGCGAAGACTTCCGCGCCGGGCTCAACCGCGTCCGCGTCGGCAGCAAGGACAACGAGCGCGCGCGCCGGGGCGCTAGACGGGGCGCTTGCCGCCGTCATCGCGCGGCGCCCGTTGAACCAGGCGCGATTGGGCGGCGCCAGATGGGGAAGGCCGATCTCGGCCGGAGAACGGGCGCTAGCCTGTCCGGCTGCGCGGTCGGCGCTGACAAAGTCGACGCCGACGCGCGGCGTGCCCCCTTCAATGCGCAAGATGTCGAGCGCATCGAGCCCGGCGGCGATCAGCTTGCCCGCGCGGCGCAGGCGCTCCCACAAGGTGAGCGCCTCTTCCGCCGGGTAAACGATTTCAAGGCCCGGCGCCGCGCCAAAATTGATCGGCCGGACAGCAAGCTCAACGCCGCGCACGCGGCCTTGCGCTGCAAGGTCCGGCCCCTGAACATCGAACCCCGCCGCGCTTGCGGCCTCGCGCGCTTTCGGCCCGACGACGCCGAGCGCTGCAACATCGCGCCCGACATTGGCGAGGCCGACGTCGAACCCGCGCGCGGCGGCCTGCAAGCGCCGGTCGATCGGCGCGGTTGTCGTCAGCAGATAGAGATCGCCGCCAAGGCGCGCGATCTCGGCGAAATCGACAACGTTGCCCGCCCCGTCGAGAATAAGCCCGCGCGCGCTTTCACCAACGCCGAGTTCGCCGACCGGCGTAGTCGTTAAGCGCGCCAGCATGTCGGCGGCGCGATCGCCGCGCACGGTGTAGCGGCAGAAGGGCCCGAGATCGACAAGCGCTGCCGCGTGCGCTGCATGATTGTATTCTTCTTCGACATTCGTATAGACGCGCGCTGCGGCCCAGCCGTTGACTGTCGTCCAGCTGTTTGCAGCGCTGAGCGAGGCGGCCGCCGCATAGAGGGGCGTCGCGCGCGGCTCGCCGGTCATGTCGGCGGAGGCTGAAAAGATCATCGCGTCACCGCCTGTCCCGCGCATAGCTGAGCGCGCGTTCGGCGGCGCGCCGCCCGGCGGACAGGCTTTCGCGCGCGCCAAGCCGCGCTTCCGGCCCGCAAAAGAAATAGCCGTCAATGCTGACCGCATCGGCAAAGGCGCGCTGACGCATGACCGCAAGCGCGATCGGCAGCGCCGCGGGGACCGGCGTCTCAAGGTCGATGGCGACAATCATCTCGCTGGAGCCCGGCAGCAGGCGCGCGAGTGTTGCCGCAGCCGCCTCTTCGATTGCCGGGAGCGCATCGGCGTCGCCCGCCGCGATGTTAGCGACCGGGTGGAGGAGGAGCGTCACCGTTGTCGCCCCCGCAGGCGCGAGCGATGAATCGAGCGCGCTCGGGATCATGGCCTCGGCAATCAGCGGCGCGCCAGCGCCCCCTTCGAGCGCCAGGCGCCAGGCTTGATGGA
>JBJXFO010000008.1:0-12809 GCA_046154725.1 Parvularculaceae bacterium
GTCGTCAATCCAAAAGGGCCGAATGTGTCGCGCTCTTCAATGCCGTTCTTCATGCATCCGCATTCGGCAGCGCTGCTGGACTGCATTCCAGGCTGCAAGGGCGCCGGCGAGAAATATCCGCCGATCACGTCCGATGCGTTTTTGAAGCAGCGGCTGAAAGAAATCGGGCTTGCAAGCTAGGACGATCATGACACCAGACATCCTCATCATCGGCGCCGGCCACAACGGCCTTGCCTGCGCATGCTATCTCGCGGCGGCTGGCTTGTCCGTCCGCATAGTCGAGCGGCGCGGCGTCGTTGGCGGCGCAGCGGTGACCGAGGAATTTCACCCGGGCTTTCGCAAGTCGACCGCAAGCTACACAGTCAGTCTCCTCAACCCGAAAGTGATCGACGATCTTGATCTCTATGCGAACGGCCTCAAAGTCGTCGAGCGCGATATCTCGAATTTCTGGCCGCTTGGGACAGCGCCCGGCGAATATCTGAAGCTCACCTTCGACCCGGCGCGCAACCGCGAGGAGTTTGCGCGGCATTCCAAGGCCGACGCCGAGGCGCTGCCACGCTATTACGAAGCGATTGACGCGGCGGCCGATGTGTTGCGCGACATGGTGCTGCAGACGCCGCCCAATCTTGGCGGCGGCTTTACGGATTTATGGCGCGCCTTGCAGACCGGCGGGCGTCTGGCGCGGTTAAAGCAGAGCCAGCAGCTTTTGGTCCTCGACCTCTTCACGAAATCGGCGGCGGAATTTCTCAAAGGATATTTTGAGCACCCCGCGATCATCGGGGCCTTCGCCTTTGACGGGATCGTCGGCGCTTACGCCTCGCCCTATCATCCGGGGACGGCCTATGTGCTTCTCCACCATGCCTTTGGCGAGGTGAATGGCAAAAAAGGCCGCTGGGGCCATGCGATTGGCGGCATGGGCGCGATTTCAGGTGCGATGGCCCGCGTCGCCGAGGCGCGCGGCGTTGTCATAACGACCGGCTCGCCGGTGGCGCAGGTGTTCGTCGAGAACGGCCGCGCTGCTGGCGTGCGCCTGGAGAACGGCGAGATCATCCGGGCGCGCGCCGTTGCAGCAAACGTCAATCCAAAGCTGTTGCTGACCGGCCTGGTCGCGGCGAACGACATCGACCCGGTGATCCGCCGGCGGATGGACAATTACGCCTGCGGCTCCGGCACCTTCCGCATGAATGTCGCGCTGTCGGAACTCCCGGATTTTACCTGCCTGCCGGGCCGCGATGCGCGCGAGCATCACCGCTCCGGCATCGTCATCGGGCCGAGCGTCGAGTACCTCGACCGCGCCTGGCTTGATGCGCGCCGCGACGGGTGGTCGCCCGAGCCAATCGTTGAAATGCTGATCCCCTCGACGATGGATGACAGCCTTGCCCCCGCGGGCCAGCACGTCGCCAGCCTTTTTTGTCAGCAATTCTCGCCCGAGCTTCCGGGCGGGCGCTCGTGGGACGATGCGAGCGAGGCGGCGGCCGAGACGGTCATCAAGACCGTCACGCGCTACGCGCCGAATTTTCGCGCCAGCATTATCGCAAAACAGATCCATTCGCCGCTTGACCTCGAGCGGAAGTTTGGCCTCGTTGCCGGCGACATCATGCACGGCCGCCTGTCGCTCGATCAGATGTTCTCAACGCGGCCCCAGCCGGGCTTTGCCGATTACCGCATGCCGGTCAAAGGCCTTTATCTCTGCGGCGCGGGCGCCCATCCCGGCGGCGGCGTCACCGGCGCGCCGGGGCACAACGCGGCGCAAGCAATCCTTGAAGATTTCCGCGCACGGAAGATCCCGGGCTGACGGCGCCCTACAAAACGCCGTCCAGCTTCCTCGCGATCAACTCCGGCATGTCCTGTGGGCCGAAGCGGGCAATGACCTCGCCGTCTCGGCCGATCAGGAATTTCGTGAAGTTCCACTTGATCGATTCCGACCCTGCGAGGCCCTTTTTTTCCTTCTTGAGGAATTTGTAGAGCGGATGCGCGTCCTCGCCATTCACATCGACCTTGGCGAACAGCGGAAAATCGACGCCGTAGGTCGTCGAACAGAATGACTGGATCTCTTTCTCATCGCCGGGCTCTTGCGCGCCGAACTGGTTGCAGGGAAAGCCCAGCACTTCAAAGCCCTTGGCGCGGTTGTCCGCGTAGAGCTTCTGCAAGCCGTCATATTGCGGCGTGAAGCCGCATTTCGATGCGACATTGACGACGAGCAGCGCTTTGCCCTTGTACGCGGCCAGCTTCTCCTCGCGCCCATCAATGCGTTTGGCCGAAAAGTCGTAGACGGAGGTCATGCAGCGACCCTTCCTGTGTTGCGGCGTTGCCGGACTAACCTGACGCTATAAGATGCGGCAATGGCGGGGCATATGTCCGGCGCTGACTTTTTTGGGGGACGACACATGAAAGACCGCCGTTTCACGAGACGCCGCCTCGGCGCACTTGGCGCTGGCGCCGCGCTGGCGGGCGTTGGGGCCTGCGCGCCGCGCCCTGCGACCGCGCCCGCGCTTGCAAGCCGGCAATTCCCGTCAGATTTCGCCTGGGGCGCAGCCTCAGCGGCCTACCAGACTGAAGGCTCGCTCAGCGCCGATGGCCGGGGCCAGAGTATCTGGGACGTCTTCGCGGCGACGCCGGGCGCAATCGTCGACGGCTCCGACGCGCGGTTCGCCTGCGACTCCTATCGTCGCTATACGGAGGACGCAGATCTCCTCGCCAGCGCCAATCTGCGCCATTACCGGTTTTCAATTGCGTGGCCGCGCGTGCAGGCGGCGGGAAGCGGGGCCCCCAAAGCGCCCGGCCTCGACCATTACAGCCGCGTCGTCGATGCGCTGCTGGAACGGGGCGTTGCGCCGCACGCGACGCTTTTTCACTGGGACCTGCCGCAGGCGCTTCAGGAAAAAGGCGGATGGTCATCGCGCGACACGGCGATGCGCTTTGCCGACTATGCAGAAATCGTTGCCGCGCGCCTCGGCGACCGTGTGCAGTCTTTCATCGTGCTGAACGAGGCGGCGGTGCATACGGTGCTCGGCCATGTGCTCGGCGAGCATGCGCCGGGATTGAAGGATGCAACTCTGCTCGGCCCGGTGATCCACCATCTCAATCTGGCGCAGGGCCTCGCAATCAAATCCCTGCGCGCCGTGCGCCGCGATCTCAAGGTCGGAACAACACTGGCGCTGCAGCCCGCACGGCCGGAAGGCGGCGGCCTCGCCTTCTGGAATCGTCCGGCAGCGGAGGGTTTCGATGCGCTGTGGAACGGCGCATTTCTGGACCCGCTCTTCGAAGGCTCGTACCCCGACGCCGCGGCGGCGCTGGTCGATCCCTTCGTTAGAGCGGGCGATCTTGAAGGCGTCCGCCAGCCGACAGATTTCGTCGGCGTCAATTATTATTCGCCGACAACAATCAGGCTCGACCTGTCCAGCCCATCGCGCATCGCGCCGGGCGAGCCTCCCGCGCACGCGCCGCGCGACGCCTTTGGACGCGAGATTGACCCTTCGGGGCTCTCTGAAATGCTGGAGCGTTTGCGCTCGCGGTACGGCAATCCGGTAGTTTACATTACCGAGAACGGGTGTTCCGACCCCTTCTCTGACGGCCCCGCAGATCTCGATGACGACTTCCGGATTGATTATCTTCGCGCGCATCTTGAGGCGGTGAAGGCCGCCATGGAGGCCGGCTCGCGCATCACCGGGTATTTCCACTGGACGCTGATCGACAATTGGGAATGGGCGCTCGGCTACCGCTCGAAGTTCGGCCTTGTCGCCATGGACCGGACGACCGGCGTGCGCACGCCGAAAGCGTCCTATCGCTGGTTCGCCAAGCTCGCGGAAACCGGCCTGCTCGACGAGGCGGCGCCGCGATAGTCGCTGTTCGCCCATGTTGCGGCGCGCGCTCCCGGCGCCTAAGGATGCCGGCCAGTGTGTGTGGAGCCGCGCGCCTTGAAGTTCACCGGTACAAAAGACTATGTCGCGACCGACGATCTGAAGATCGCCGTCAATGCCGCCGTCAGGCTTGAGCGGCCGCTGCTCGTCAAGGGGGAGCCCGGCACCGGAAAAACAGTTCTGGCGCAGGAAATCGCCACAGCGCTCGGTGCGCCGCTGCTGGAATGGCACATCAAGTCGACGACGAAGGCCCATCAGGGTCTTTACGAGTATGATGCGGTCGCGCGCCTGCGCGACGGGCAGCTCGGCGAGGAGCGAGCGCGCGATGTCAGGAATTACATCAAGCGCGGCAAATTATGGGATGCGTTCACGGCGCCCGAGCGCCCGGTCCTTTTGATCGACGAAATCGACAAGGCCGACATCGAATTTCCGAACGATTTGCTTCAGGAACTCGATCGCATGGAGTTCTTCGTCTACGAGACCGGCGAGACGGTCAGAGCCGTGCGCCGCCCGGTGGTCATCATCACGTCGAACAACGAAAAGGAGCTCCCCGACGCGTTTTTGCGCCGCTGTTTCTTCCACTACATCAAATTTCCCGACTCGGTTACCATGGCGTCGATTGTCGATGTGCATTTCCCTGGCATCAAACAGCGCCTTGTCGGCGATGCGTTGAAACTCTTCTATGAGATCCGCGAGGTTCCGGGCCTCAAGAAAAAACCGTCGACTTCGGAATTGCTCGACTGGCTGAAACTCCTGATGTCCGAGGATGTTTCCGAAGACGTCCTGCGCGAGCGCGATCCGCGAAAAGCAATCCCGCCGCTGCATGGTGCGCTGTTGAAGAACGAGCAGGACGTGCATTTGTTCGAGCGGCTGGCGTTTCTGGCACGGCGCGAGGGAATGTAGGCCTGCGGCTGCAATGAAACAGGACGCCAGACTTTGACAGTTGTCAGCCGCACCCACCGCCTCGGCGTCAACGGACTCACTCATTTCATCCGCGACAGCGGCGACACGAATGCGCCGGCAGTGATCCTGTTGCATGGCTTTCCGGACAGTTCCGCCGTGTGGTCGCGCGTGACGCCGCTGCTCGTCGCCGAAGGCTATCGCGTCATCGCGCCGGACATGCGGGGCTATGGCGAGACAGACATGTCCGAGCGCGTCGAAGACTATGACATTCAGTCCGGCGCTGGCCCCGATGTCATCGGCATTCTCGACCAGCTGAGGATCAAGCGCGCGCATCTCGTCGGGCATGATTTCGGTGCGGCCGTCGCGTGGATGCTGGCCGCGCAAACGCCGGGCCGCTTCGTGTCGCTGTCAGCGCTGTCGGTAGGGCACATGCGCGCGTATCTCGCCGCCGGCGCCGAGCAGAAAGCGCGCAGTTTCTACATCCTCGTTCACCAGTTGCGCGGCTTGTGCGAATGGCTCTACCGGCGCGACGACTGGGCGCTTCTTCGCCGCCACTGGCAGGGCGTGCGCGATCCGGCCGAGACAATCCGTTTGTTGTCGCGCCCGGGGCGCCTGACTGCGGGGCTGAATTGGTACCGCGCCAATATCAGCGTCGGGCGCATGCTGTCGCCGCCAAAGCCGGGCGCTTCGGGTGAAGAAATTGTCCGCATCCCAACCCTTGGCATTTGGCCGGCGGGTGAAAAATACCTCGTTGAAGAGCAGATGGCCCGGTCGGGCAATTATGTCGATGCCGTCTGGTCGTACGCCCGCATGGAAAACGCGAACCACTGGCTGCAGGAAGACGCGCCCCAGAACCTCGCCGCGTTGCTGCTGGGCCACTGGCGGGCGGCGGAGGTTGGTTAACGCTCGCGCCAGGACTCGCCCCGCGCGCAAAGTTCAGACACACTACTTGGTGTTCGGCTGTCGGGGGCAGGCATCGAACGGTTTGGGTATCCGAGGGGTTCTTCTTGAAAATTCAGGGTTTATCGATAGCCGCCTGCCTCGCCGGGCTGGCGCTTGCGGCCTGTGAAACTTCGACCTACGCGTCTGGCGGCGTCATCGGCGCGGCCATCGCGCCTGCCAAAGCGGGCCCTTTTGCCGACAGCTACGATCTTGGCCGGCTGGCCGCGGCGCCGGTTTCGACGGAGGCGATTGAAACGGCTGCGGCGCAGGCCGCGGCGCCGACAGAAGCGCTGGTCAATCATGAGACCAAGGCTTCGGCGCTGTGGACGGGCCGCGCCTTTTTGGCGGCAGGCAAAGTCCTCGCGGCCCCGGCGCGCGAGACGCTCGGCTCGGCTGTGGCCGAAGAGCTCCCCGCAGGGTGGCGCCGCGCCGACAACCGCCTCGTTCACCGCCAAAGCGGGCTTGAGTGCCCGCTTGAATTTGATTTCAGCGAGGACAGCAAAGGCGCCGGCGTCCTCAGCCTCAAGGACATCACCGCTTATGACGAAGCCGGGCGCGATGTTTCGTGCAACTACGCCAATGGCGGCGCATCGCTGATTACGGTCTATGCGGCTTTCTACCCGGAGATTTCAGTTGAAGATCACGCGGCCGCAGCGGTAGCCGCGATGCGCCAGACATTCATGCTGAAAACCGTGCTGCCGGTCGTCAGTGTAGAAATCGAAGACAAGGACGCCGGCGCGACCACCGCGGACCTTGAGCCGCCGATCGCCGGCGCCTTTGACATCGGCGAGATCAATGGCGAGCCGTACAAAACGGCGCTCTGGATTGCGAAAACGCAAGGCTGGCACGTGAAGGCGCGCGCAACCTACGCGCAGGCGGACATAACGTCGGAGCTTGTTGCCGCCGTCATTTTCGCCGCCAATTATCTGAACGTCGATTTGAAGAACAAAGCCGATCCGACAACGACCGGACCGGACGTATAATTGGGGAGAATTGCATTATGGATGAGTTGATCGGCGCACTGCCGTTTGTGTTTTTCATCGTTGTATTTTTCCTGTTGCCGGCATTGTCACGCCGCAGCCGGGCGGCCGAACTGGAGCGGCGCTTTGCGGCAATCCAGAAGAAGCGCAAGTCGCGCATTATTGCGATCGTCCACCGGCAGGAGCCGATGGGTCTTCTCGGGATTCCGTCGCTACGTTATATCGATCTCAATGACGCTGAAGACGTGCTGGAAGCCATTCGCACCACACCGGCGAGCCAGCCGATCGAGATGGTGCTGCACACGCCCGGCGGTCTCGTGCTGCCCGCCTTGCAGATTGCGCGCGCGCTGAAGGCTCACCCCGCAAAAACGACGATTTACGTGCCCCACTACGCGATGTCGGGCGGCACGTTGATCGCAATGGCGGCGGACGAAATTGTGCTCAACAAGCACGCGGTGCTTGGACCGATCGACCCGCAGATTGGCGGCATTCCGGCAGCGTCGCTGCTGCGGCTGCGCGCCGAGAAATCCCCCGACGCGACGGATGACTACACGATCGTGCTCGCCGATGTCGGCAAGATGGCGATCGACCAGTTGAAGCGCGCGGCGCGCGAATTGCTCAAGGGCACGGTTTCCGATAACGCCGCCAACAATGTCGCCGAGCAGATGGCAAGCGGGCGCTGGACGCACGACTATCCAATCGAAGCCGGCGAAGCGCGCGAAATCGGCCTCAATGTCACCAACTCAATGCCGGCAGACATCACGGAGCTGATGGGGCTGTTCCCCGACCGGCTCAGCCGCGCCAATGTCAAATATGTCGGAGCCAATGCGGGCCTGTTCGGCCTCTTCCGCGCGAAAGCCGCAGAGCCGCGCCCCGAAGTGCGCGGAACAACGCCGATCGGCGAGCGCACGCCCTTCACCGGCTATGAGCCGAGAGCGGGCGCCCGCAGTTTTTCGTTCGGGCCGTGGAACCCAAAAGACTTGAAAGACCAGCCGACAGGGCCATCCGGCGACGATATTGTCCAGCGGCCGCGGCGCCGTTAGCGCGCGCTCAATCGACCGTTAAACCGAGGATCTTCGATGTATCCGACAACAGGCCAAACGCCGTTGTCCGGTCCATGCCGCCTGCCAACAAGTGCGCTTTACCGCCGCTCTCGACGGTCAGTCCATACGAAAGCTCTCCCAGCTTCATCGCATGCTCCATGCCGGCGGCAGCGTTCGCGTTCGTTGTGTAAACATCGAGCCCGGCGCGGTCGAACAGCGGGTTTGCAATCTTGAGGCGATGGAGGTCCTCCTTTCCGAATGTCCGGCCGCCGGAGACGATCGATGTCGGCGTAACCGTAAAGGACATTGGCGCCTTGTGGTCCTTGTGCCGTTGATCGCGCAGCAAGCCGTAAGCGACGGCCCCGCCGCCCATCAGATAGCCAAAAATGCCGAGACCGAGCATGCCGCCAAGAAAGATCAGCCCGCCGATGATGATCAGATACCAGAACTTTGGCGCGGAGGCCGGTGTCACCGCGAAAATGGTCTGGTCGCCACTCGTGGTTTTTTTGTATTCCGCGTCCTGTTTTTTCAGAATGTCTTTCATTGCCGCTCCCCTGATATATTATCACGTACGCGAACCAACTTCCTCTTTAGGCTGATCCTCGCGCATGCACAATCAACAAGAGCGCAGACAACCAGATCGGGGGCAACCGGACCGAAGGCAATTGCCGGATGCGGGGCAGGTTGCAGCGTCTGATCCGGGTCCAGATCCAGGGGATGTTTTTTTTCGCCCTTGGGGTATGGGTTAGCGATGGGCGTTTCTTCGACTACAGCAGTCCTCATCGCGTGCGGCTGGCTGATCGGCAGCCTGTTCCTGATTGCCAGCTATATGCGCGCCGGGCCGATCTGGATCGAGCGCCATTCGCTGAAGTTTACGCTCGCCGGACGCCCTCGCCGCTGTTCAGGGGCGATCGGGGAAATGGGGTTGCTCGGCGCTTGCGCCGTCCTGCTTTGGGCGGTTGACGCGACTACCCCGGCGATGAATTTCATCGACGTCATCGCCCGCCACCCGTGGTCGAGCGTTGGCGCGGCCGTCTTCGTTTCGGGCGTCGTCGCCGCTTACACAGCCTCGGCGGTTGAACATCCCGACCGCCGCACGCGCCGCCATCTCCGCCAGACTTATGCGATTTACGCAGTATACAGCACGTTCCTGTTCGCCGGCGGGATGCTGCTCATTTATTGCATCGTCAACCAGTTTATCGCGGACACCGGGACTTTTGGCGCGACGGCGAACGCCATTGTCCGGCGCGCCGCCAGCGCCGGCAAGATGGCCGCCGCGGATGCGTCGCGCACGGTCGAGTTTTCCTATGTCGACGCAATGCTCCTGCTCGCGCGCGCCAAGAACCAGATGACGCCGGTCTTCATTTTCGCGATCGCCATTTTCTCGATCAACCTGCTGATCCTTTATACGCCGATGCGCGGGCTCTACATGACAAACGCGATCTTCCTGACCAATGTCTCGACATTGATCGCGATTGCGGCTGTCGCGGCCGCCGGCGCCGTGCTCTACGTCGTTTCATACAATGCCTTCATCGAAGACTATCTCAGGACGCTTGCGGCGATGCCCCGCGAACTTGTCGGGGCGGACGCAATGTTCCAGCGCCGGTTCACCGACATCATGCTGGCGCTGGAAGCAAAAGGGAGCCTCGTGGGCTTTATCGGCGACATGAGCAATGAATGGGCGGGGCTTACTGCGGCTGTCGGCGTTGTTCAGGCGGCGGCAAGCCGCCTTGCCGGCAAGCCCGAGATCGAAGGCTCGCTGCCGACCCTCGCCTTTGACGCAGCGCTCAGCGATAAGGCGCGCGCTGAGGCACAGCCGGCATCCGGCCCGCCACAACTGGTTGCCAGGTCATGACCATCAGAAATCGGTTTATTCGCTTTGTTGGTCTCGCCGGGGTTCTGGCGGTGGTCTGGATGGTTACGGCAGTTGGTGTGAACAGAATGCGCAAGGACGTTGACATTGAGGCCATCGGCGCTGGCGCGCCGCAAAAAACGCTCGCCGGCGACGCGGTCAGCATCACGACCTGGAACCTTGGTTACGCGGGCCTTGGCGCCGAATCCGATTTTTCCGTGGACGGCGGCAAAAACTATCTTCCGCCAAGCCGCGCCGTCACTGCCAAGAACATCGCCGGGATCAAACGCGAGCTAGCCGCAACCAGCGCCAATGTCGTGCTGTTGCAGGAAACAGCGCGCGCCAGCCTGTTGACGCGTGGCGCGGACAGCGTCGCGGCGGCGGGCGAAGCTCTCAACGGGCGCGACAATGCATTTTCCGCAGACTTTGCCTCGCTGCTGATGCCGCCGCCCTTGCGCGCGCGGCATGGTCTCTTTTCATCGGTGGACGCCAAGGGCGTGCGCCGCGAGATCGTTCCCCTGCCCCTCGAGCCGCAATTCATCCTCGGCATGTCGCGCCGACTCTATCACATGCATGTCATACGAGTGCCGTTCGGGCGCGGGGAATGGACCATTATCAACTTGCATCTCTCCGCCTTCGACAGGGGCGCCAATGTGCGCCTTTCACAATTGCGCGCCGTGCTCGATTTCGCGAAAAACGAATACCAGCAGGGGCATCATGTCATTGTCGGCGGCGACTGGAATTACGAGTTTCATCGCCCCGGTAGGCCAACAACGACAGAAGAGAAATTTCTCTTCTGGCTGCATCCCTTTCCGTATGAGGAACTTCCCCCCGGCTGGAGTGTCGGGGTCGACAAGGCAACGCCGAGCGTGCGAACGAATGAGCGTCCTTATCGAAAGGGCGAGAATTTCACGACCGTCATCGACGGCTTTGTCGTCTCGCCCAATGTGCGCGCCGACAGCGTGACAGCGCATGATCTCGACTTCCAGTTTTCCGACCACCAGCCGGTCAGCGCACGCTTCGTTGCGACAAAGTGAGAATGGGCGTCGGCGAACCCTGTTGGCGGTTCGCGGCGTGCGGGGATACATTTGGTCTTGTTGGGACACGGGAAAACACAAATGAAAAATCTGATGCTCTCGCCGCTGGTCGCACTGGCCCTGACAGGGTCCGCATTTGCCAGCCCGCCGCACCTTGAAAAGGCATGGACGGCAGCCGGCTTTGACGACCCGGAAGGCGTCGCTGTGGCGCCGGACGGCGCGCTCTTTATTTCGAATGTTGCAGGCGATGAGACCGGGAAAGACGGCGCAGGCTGGATCTCGCGTGTCACAATGTCGGGCGAGGTGCTGGCGGCGCGCTTCATCGACGGGCTCGACGCGCCAAAGGGCTTGGCGGTTCACAACGGCAATCTTTACGTTGCCGATATCGATCAGGTTCGCATCTTCAACGCTGCTACCGGCGAGCCGCTGGACGCTGCCGCAATTGCCGGCGCGAAATTCCTCAACGATGTCACAGTCTGGCAGGACACCATTTTTGTATCGGATTCGGGAACAGGCCGCATCTGGCGGATGACCGGCGCAAGCATCGACCTATGGCGTGAAGGCGGCGAGCTTGCCGGCGTTAACGGCCTCCTTGGTTCCAGCGGCACTTTGCTCGTCAGCACCATGACGACCGGCTCCCTGTTTGAAGCCACGATAGAAGGCGCTTGGCGCAAGATCGCTGACGGCATGATCGACGCGGACGGCATTGGCGTTGTCGCAGCGAACGCGGGTGGTGGCTTTCTCGTCTCCTCATGGCCGGGCCGCATCCACCACGTCAGCGACGACGGCGCGGTCGCGACACGCATCGATACAACGGCCGAAGGCATATTGCAGAACGATCTGACGATTGTCGGCGATCTCGTGATCGTGCCGAACTGGGAGCCCGGCACCGTCACCGCATGGCGGGTAAAGAACTGAGGCTAGCGTCGCGTCGACAGCATGACGCGCGACGAAGCGGCGGAAAGGCCAGCAATGTCGGCATCGATCGCGGACGGCGCGGTCGCAGCCGGATAGGCTGCTGCGAGGGCGGCCAGCGCCGCCGCAATCGTTCCGGCGGCGTCAGGGTTCTCCGCGTCGATCGCAGTTTTGCCGCGCTCAAATGAGCTTTGCGCGGCTTTGTAGAAACCATAGCCGTCGAGATAGGGCCCATACTCGCCCGATGACGCGGCGAGGCGGTACATATCGACTGCGCGTTCGACTTGATCGGCAGTGACGCCAACGGCGATTGCCGCCTTGGATGCGCCGTTGTCCGGTGCTTTGTTCCCGGCCACGCGCAAGGCGGCGATGATATTGCCGGTTCGCACTGCAATCGCGTCAACGCTTTCGGCCTCGAGAACCGCCGCAGAGGCGTCAATGAAAAGCTCATTGAACGGAACAACGCCCCGCGCGATGAAGGCGCCTTCCATATCGGCAAGAACTTCGCTGACGGGATGGGCGAACATTGATGCCGCTTCCTCCGCACGTCCCGCCGCGTAAGCATCGCGCGCCGCGAGCACGTGCGCTTCAGCGATGGCGAGCGCCGACCCGAACACGACCGGGTCGCGCGACGCCGCTGCTATATCGACCCCGCCCTCGCCTTCCGTTGATGCGGCAGCCAGAATTGCAACCGGAGCAGGTGTCGCGGCGGGCGCCGGCGGCGCGCCTTCGCCTTCTCCCTCACCTTGCGCCGGCAAAACGGCCGAATTGGACGCTGGCGCGCCCTCAGCGCCGCAACCCGAAAGCGCCAGCGCCCCCGTGACGGCGATTGTTGAAAGTCCGGTCAAGATCTTGAAGCGGCGCGCCATGGCATTCCCTCTGATACCCGAGGGCACTATAACTCGGCCGGAAGCGGGTGCAATCGCGACTTATTAGCAAGAAGAGAGACATGACCCTCCAGATTGGCGGCGTGCTCGACGCGGGAGCAATCGAAGCAATTCTTGAAATTCTCACCGAACCTGATCTTTGGGTCGACGGCCGCGCCACGGCTTCGGGGCGCGCGCGCGACGTCAAATCGAACCAGCAAGCAGCGGCTTCGGATACCGTGAAGGCGGCGCTTGGCGTGATCGAGCGCACAATCCTCGCAAACCCTGTATTCCAGAGCGCGGCGCAGCCCGCCGCCATCGCCCGCCTGATGCTGAACCGCTATGGCGAGGGCATGGAATACGGCAGCCATGTTGACGCGCCCTATATCGACGGGGTGCGCACGGACCTGT
>JBJXFO010000018.1:0-6901 GCA_046154725.1 Parvularculaceae bacterium
ACTCCGCATCGAGCGCGCCGATCCCCTGATTGTTGCCGCCGGAGAACCCGGAATTCGTCTTAGAGCGGATGAGCTGCGCGCGCGATTTCCACGCGGCGCCGTCTTCAAGCCACTGCTCGATCTCGTCAGCTGAGCCGTCATTGGAAAAATTATCGACGACGGCAACCCGCGCATCGAGGGCGTCAAGGTCGCCGGCGAGAGCAGTCAGGCAATCGCGGATCAGCGCGGGAGTGCGGTAATTGATGACGACAATCCCGAGCGCGCATTTGACGCGCACGCCCCGAATTACTGGCGGGGAGGTCAAATCTGGGGCGATTGCGTCCATTACCCGGTGTTTTTCGGGAAAAGACTTGCAAAATCCTGAAGCGTTGCGTCAGCGAGCGTCGCCGGTTTGACGGTCCGCAACGCATTCCACATGACGCCGCGCCGCCCGGGATGCTGGGCTTCCCACCCATCCAACAGGCGTTTCATTGCCGCGCGCTGCAAGCCTTCCTGGCTGCCGCAGAGGTCGCACGGGATGATCGGGAACGCCATCGCCGCCGCAAACTTCGCAAGGTCGTCTTCCGCGCAATGGATAAGCGGGCGCAGGACAACAAGGTCGCCCTCGTCGTTCAGGAGTTTCGGGGCCATCCCCGCGAGCGTCCCGCCATGAAAGAGATTGAGCAGAAAGGTTTCAAGCGCGTCGTCGCGGTGGTGGCCGAGAACGACGGCCGAGCACCCTTCTTCGCGCGCGACGCGGTAGAGGTGACCCCGCCGGAGCCGCGAGCAAAGCGCGCAATAGGTTTTCCCCTCCGGCACTTTTTCCGTGACGATTGAATACGTGTCCCTCGTCTCGATGCGGAACGGAACGCCGAGGCGGGTCAAAAAATCCGGCAGCACGTGTTTGGGAAAGCCGGGCTGGCCCTGATCGAGATTGCAGGCGAGCAGATCGGCGGGAAGCGCGCCTTGCCATTTGAGGTCAAGCAGCAATGTCAGCAAGGAATAGCTGTCCTTGCCGCCAGACAGACACACGAGCCACCGCGCGCGCGGCGCGTTGGCGTTGATCATCGAGAAGTCGGCAATGGCTTCCCGGGTCTGCCGGAGCAGGCGTTTTCTCAGCTTGCGGAACGAAAGGCTGTCCGGCGCGGCGGTGTAGAGCGCCGCGATTGCGGCCTCAGTCTTTTCCGGAAGAAACGACCCCTCCGCCACGGTCCTCATCCTTTGCGCCAAAATGCGCGTCCAAAAACGCCAGGAACGCCGGCCAGTCTTCCTTGACGACGCCGTGCGTACCCGGCCTGATCCAGAAGGCAATCCCGGCAGCCGGGTCATAGGGCTTCAGCCGCATCTGGTCGAGGCCCCGCGCGCCGTAGAGATGGTAAATGGGATCGGCGCCGACGCTCGCGCGAAACGCGCCATTGGGATCGGACCACACGTCGCGGCGCGCATTGCCAAGAAGCACAGGGCGCGGCGCGATGAGCGCGATCAAGGCGTGCTGGTCGACCGGCGGCGGCGCCTCATCCGTGTACGCTGCATAGGTGCGTGAAAACCAATGCGGGTAGCTCTTTGTGATGGAAGCAACGCCCTCGCCCTTTTTGCGGAAATTCAGCGAGGCGCCGCCCGTGCCCGATTGATGCGCGATCACGCCGTCAATGCGCGGGTCGAACGCGGCCGCGAGCAATGCCGCCTTGGCATAGCGCGAATGGCCCCAGGCAATCATCGCGTCGCGGTCAAGGCGCGCGTCCTGTTCGAGCACATCGACCATCCGCGAAAAGCCCCACGCCCACGCGGCAATGGCGCCCCAGCGCGTCTCGTCGTCGGCATGACCGGCGGAAAGGCGCTTTAGCGCAGCAAGCCCTTCCGCGTCGCGGTCTGGAACAATCTCGCTCGGAAAAATGGTGGCAATCGCATAGCCCGCGTCAAGGATCGCCTCAACCGGGGGCGTGCAGATGTAGCGCCCGAAGACGAAAGTCCCGACGCTCTCCATCATGCCGCCGCTTTTGGCATCCGCCGGCGGCGCGCCGGAGACGCCGGGGTCGGGCATCGTGTCCCAGCGCGGGCAGAATGTTTCCATCATGATGACAGGCGCGGGTCCGCTCGCGGACTTCGGGATGACGACATTCATGATAAATCCCGGCTTGCCCGCGCCATCGGCGACGGCGGCTGTTTCGCCGCCGAATGTTGCGCTGGCGGCAACGCGATATTCTTCAACAATGCCGCGTCCGCCGAATGCTTCGGAATTGACAACGCGGCGATCGATGATTGCGCTTTGCGAGGCGTCTGGAAAATATCCGTAGACGTAGTGTTGCAGCGCCTCGCGCGCAGCGGGCGCGCCCTGCGCTTCCCAGCGGTCAACGCTGTCATAGGCAAGCGCGGGCGCGGCGACAGGTCCGCGCGGGCTAAGATCCGTCCAGGCGATGGTCGCTTGAACGCACCCGGAGGCTGCGAGCGCGAGAAGCGCGACGGCGGCTGGCCGCAATAAAGGCATCATCGTCTCCGGAACATGAGGTAGGCGGGGGCGCGACCTTCGCGCCGCGCCTTTGCCTCATAGCGCGTTTGCGGCCAGTCGTCAGGGCGGATGCGCCAGTCGCCCGCGCACTTCGCCGTCCAGTCGAACGCGTGCGCGGATTGCGCGTGCATCAGCGTCCAACGGACATAATCGGGAATATCCGACGCGACCCGCAGTTCGCCGCCGGGCTGCAAAAGACGCGCCGCCTCCGCAAAGAACCAGGGCGAGATCATCCGCCGCTTGTGATGGCGCTTTTTCGGCCAGGGATCGGGATGCAGGACAAAGATGCGCGTCAGCGATGACGCCGGCAGGGCTTCGATCAGAGGCCGCGCGTCGCCGTGCCGGATGCGGATGTTGGCAAGGCCTTCTGTGTCGATTTTCTGAAGAAGCTGCGCGACACCGTTAAGGAAAGGCTCGGCGCCGATATAGCCGGTCAGGGGATTGCGCGCCGCATGCCAGGCGAGATGTTCCCCGCCGCCAAAACCGATCTCCAGTTCGACGCGCTCGGCGCCAGGAAAAAGCGCTTTGGGGTCAATCGCGCGCTTCTCCGGATCGGGCGTTGAAAGTCCGGGCAGCAGCGTCCCGACCAGCGCCTGCTGGCGCTGACGCAAGGGATGGCCTTTCGTCCGCCCGTAGAGCGCAGGCAGATAAGCGCCGTCCGTCATGTACGCGCCCGACTTTTCTTCAGCCTCAAGTTTTGCGGGCGACCCGGGCGTCACTCGCCCGCATCCCCCGCCTTCAGGACATCGGCGCCGATCTCCTCCTGAATGAGCGAATACGGAATAATTCCCGAGGCGTTCAGCGTCCGGAAAAATCCCGGCAGGTCGAATGCGCCGCCGGCCTGTTCCTGCTTGAAGGCGTATTCGCTCATCAGCCGGTCGAGTTCGAGCTTTCCGGTGATGTAGCTCGTCCCGTAACCGGGCTGGCGCAGATAGAGAAGCTGTTCAAAGCCGACCAGATCGCTCGCCGGATCGGACCAGCCGCGCGGCGTCCATTGCGCGTGGAAGACGCCAGCCTCGTCGAGCGTCATCTCGTTTGACGCCACGTAGAGCGAGGCAAGCCCGCGCGCGGCGCGGTTCGCCAGCATGATCCAGACAATCTCGCGCGTGCGCGGGGTTTCATCATAGAGCCCCGCATGCATCAGGATTTCCTCCATCGCGGTCGCCATGCCTTCCGAGCGGCCGTCGTAAAGGTCATAGACCGGCACGCCCGCGCGGATGCGGCTCTTGTGTGGCTCGTGCTTCCTCATTGCGTGTTCGATCCAGTGATAAAAATGCGCATAAAGCGGCGACGGATCGAGCGCAGTTCCGTGACTGAAAAAATTCCGCTCTTCTGGCGGCGTGTAGCCGCCGATCTCGTTCCGCAGCGCATCGCGGTAATAGTCCTTGTTGGCGACAATGCCGCTGTCGATCAGAAAATCTGTCAGCGCTTCCATCTTGCCGCGCGCCATCGCCATATAGGCTTCGGGCTCGTCGAACTTTTGCTGCTGGGGCAGTTCGCGATTGCGGAACTCTTCCAGAGCAAGGCTCGCGCGCGAGCGCTCAAGCTCGCGGCGCAAATGCGCGACCTGCTCGTCCCAGCCATACGGCATGAGACGGACGTTTTTCATATACCAGTCGTAGTTTTCCTTGCCGACGCCGGAAGGGCCGGTTTTTGACGGCGCTTCCGCTTCCATCCACGCAATAAACGCTTCGCTCGCCTCACGCGCCTTGACGACCGCGCCGATCAGCGCGGGCGATGCGCCTTGCAGTCCGCCGCGCACAGTGCCCTCAAGCGTGCGCATGTCGAGCGTCCCCGCTTCAAGGCCTTTCAGCGCGTCGATCTGCCAACGGAACGCGCGGCCGCCAAACTTGAAGAGATCGCGCGCGTCGCCGTCTTTCAGATTGACCTTCGCCTGGTCAAGAAATGCCGGGATGGCGCCGAGGCGACAGGTCAGGACTTTCTGGTCCGCTTTCGACAGCGGGTATTTATATTCGTAGAGATCGATCGCGGGCCGCGCGTTAGGACCCTCATGCTCTGGCACGTCGCTTTCTTCGCCGAACACGGTCGCGTAAAAACTCGGGTCGCGCGCGAACGGCTTCAAGACGCGCAAGTCGAAGTCGAGCCCGTTCATCTCGGCGGCGACAAGTTTCAAATCCGCCTGCTGCGCCGCGGTCCATTTGGACGCATCAATCTTGGCGAGCTTTGCCTGAAATCCCGCGAGACCTTTTGCCTTTTCCGCCATCGCCGCAGCTGAGTAGTCGGGCAGGCAGCTCTGAACTGCCGGCAGCTCGAATTTACGCCATTGCGCATGAAGACTTGTAAGCTCTCGATACTCGCTTGCCGCCGCAGGCGCGGCCAGCGTCGCGGCCACCAGCGCGGCGATCAACGCCAGTGTCGATTGTCTCAGCATATCAGCACCCCTATTTAGTTTTGATTCCGCCAGCCGCGCGCCGTCAGATGTCTTCGCCCTTTTTCTCCAGCTCTTCGACCAGGTCTTGCTGGTCTTCAAGGCTGTCGCCGCCGCCAAACACATGGACGCCCGAATTGAAGCTGGTCCCGTAGGTCGTAACGAGGTTGACGACTTGCGCGACGCCGGAGCCAAACTCCGCGCCGTCCAGCGCCGATAAGGGATGAAGATAGATCGCCCAGACATAACCCTTGGCGATCGCATAGCGCGCGTCGAGCGCTGAGTCGAAATTCGCCTGCATCAGGCGCGTCGTCTCCTCCGCCGTCAGCGCAGCGCCGTCTGCAACAGGGGCGATCACGCGCATCCGGTCGGCGTTGGTGTCATAGACGAGGAGTAGCGCAACCCCGTTCACCGTGAACTCGGCCCCGGCGTCCGAAAATTTGGCAAGCGGATCGATACGCTTGACTGTGTCGCGGATGCGCGCGGCCGCCTCGATGACCGCATCGCCGGGCGTTGCGCCATCGTCAGCGCGCGGCGGCTCGAGCGGGCCGCCGAGGAGCGGGGGCTCCTGCGCCGCCACGGGGACAATCATCAGCAAAGCGGCGAGAGATGCGGCGCGGATCATTTCAGCGTTTCCTTGAAAAATGCCACGGTCCTGCCCCAGGCGAGATCGGCGGCGGCCTTGTTGTACCGCGCAGCGTTCGTGTCATTGTTGAACGCGTGCTCTGCGCCGTCATAGGTAAAGGATTGATAGCCGGCGCCAGCCGCTTTGAGCGCCGCTTCATAGGCGGGCGCGCCTTCGTTGATGCGCGCGTCGTTCCCGGCGTAATGCAGCATCATCCGGGCCCGGATTGTTGCCGCTTCTTCGGCTGTGGGGCTGCGGCCGTAATAGCAGACGCCGGCTTTCAGCGCGTCTGACGCCGCAGCGAGGCGATTGACCATGCCGCCGCCCCAGCAAAAGCCGACCGCGCCGACGTGGCGCTGGTGGGTCTTCAGAAGCGCAAGGCTTTTGGCGACTTCGGCAAGTTTGGCGACGGTCTTGTCTCCGTTCAGCTTGCCGATCTGCGCGCGCGCCTTTTCTTCGTCGTCCGGCGTGCCGCCATAGGGCGACAGCATATCGACCGCAAACGCGTGAAAGCCCTCGAGCGCGATACGGCGCGCGATGTCGCGGATATGCGGATTGAGGCCGCGATTTTCGTGAATGACGATAACGGCCGGCGCGATACTGAGGTTCTTCGGCCGCACGCCATACGCTGTGACGAACGGCAAATGCCGCGTCGGCACGACGCCGGCATTCGGCGCGCCCTCGGCGAGAATTTCCTCGGGCTCAATGAGGTCGACGATGCCGCCGGTGTCGAATTTTTTAGTAAACGTCTCAAGCCGGTCGTCGTCTTCGGCGACCAGCGGCGCGGCGTGCGCATAGTCGTTGGCAAGGACAGGCAGCAGCGCCGTCGCCGCCGCTGCGCCGCCGGCTATGCGCGCTAGGCGATCCATGAAGTCGCGCCGCGACAGCGCGCCATGAGTGAACGCATCGTAAAGCTCGATCATCGGCCGGGTAATTTTGTCTGCCACGCTCTGAACGCTCCTTTGCGGTCGCGCTCAATCTATACCCCGCGTGACGGCGCCGGCGGAACCCGCCGCGCCAATTCTCTAGTGGACGTGAACGAAGCGCGGCACGGGCGCTTTGGCGCCGAAGCGGCGCGCCCAAGCCCGCTCGTGGAAATTATAGGCGACAGTCTGCACGAGCGGCTCAAGCAGCCCCACGGCCAGCGCCGCTTGCCAGTTCCGCGTGACGGCATACGCAACCGCCACGGCAATCACGAGGTGCATGAAGCCATAGGTGAGGGTCTTAAGGGCGGGTTGGGGCATGAGCGACGTCCTGGGTTCTCACTGACATATGCATTTAATTATTATTTGCAAATCGAGAGATTTCACTTTGGCGTGTGTGTTTGGAATGGTGGCGGGAAGCGATCTGGTAGGGTGGGTAGAGCGAAGCGAAACCCACCGGCGGCGCCCGCAGGAAGCAT
>JBJXFO010000024.1:0-13565 GCA_046154725.1 Parvularculaceae bacterium
CGGTCATGGCATGATGTCCTTGCGCCGGTCGGCGAGCGACTGCCTGCGCGTCAAGGCGAGGATGAGCCCGACGGTCAAGGACGCGGCAATCAGCGAAGAGCCGCCAGCAGAAATGAACGGCAGCGTCATCCCCTTGGCCGGCAGCGCGCGCAAGTTGACGCCGATATTGATGAGGCATTGCAGGCCGATCAGCGCGGAAAGTCCGCACACTGCCGTTTGTGCAAAGACACCGCGCAAGCCACCCGCCTTGACATAGGACCGGATGACGAAAGCTGCGAACAGCGCAACGATAACCGCGCAAAGCGCCATGCCGTATTCTTCGGCGGCGACCGCAAAGATGTAATCGGTATGCGCGTCGGGCAGCGAGAATTTGACCGGCGCCGCGCTTTGCGCCCGGCCGACCATGCCGCCATTGCTGATGGCTTCAAGCGCCTTGTCGATTTGATAGGTCTCGCCCGTTTGCGGATTGAGGAACGCATCGATGCGTTGTGAAAAATGCGGCGAGACAAAATAGCCCGCCGTAAAAAGTCCGCCCGCAAGCGCCGCGACTGCAATCAGCAGCGCAAGGCCGCCGCCCGAGACAAAATACATCGCCATGAAGACCGCCGTCAGCAGGGCGGCCTGGCCGTAATCGGGCTGCAGCGCGAGAAGGACCGCGCACAGCGCGAAGAGGCACAAGGCAATAGCCGCGCCCGGAAAGCGCGGATTGCGCGCGCCCTCCGCCAGCATCCACGCCGCAACAATGACGAAGCCAGGCTTCAACATCTCCGATGGTTGAAACGAGAACGCGCCGAGCGGCAGCCAGCGTTTGGCGCCGTTGATTTCCGGCGCGAAGAGCAGCGCGCCGACCAGCGCCACGAAACTCAAACCGAAAAGGACAGCGCCAGCGCGCCTCGCCTGTAGCGGTGTCATGGCCGAGGCGAGAACGATGACGCCAATCGCCGGCGCGAGAAACATCAGCTGGCGCGTCGGGAAGTGAAAACTGTCGTCGATGCCAAGGCGGGCCGCCGCGCCCGGACCCGCGGCGAAGGCAAGGACGAGCCCGATCGTCAACAGCGCCGCAAGAAGCCCGAGCGAGACCTGATCGACCGACCACCACCAGCGCGCCGCCGGACTGTCATCAAGGCGGCTGACGCCCTTCATGCTGCGGCTCCATTGGCGATCTCGACCTGATTGGCGAGCTTGCGGAACACGTCGCCGCGCTCCTCGAAATTGCGGAATTGATCGTAGGATGCGCAGGCCGGCGACAACAGGACAACGGGCGCCGCAAGCCCGCTGGCCGCTGCGTCGCGCGCCGCGCGGTGAACGGCGCTGGCGAGATCGCCGCACTGGACGCAAGCGACGGCGCCGGAAAGCTGCGCCTCAAAATCGCGCGCAGCTTCCCCAATCAGGTAAGCGCCGCGCACGCGCGCCATCAGCGGGCGCAAGGCATCGACGCCGCCATCCTTGGGCTTGCCGCCGGCGATCCAGAAAATATCGCCATAGGATTTAAGCGCGCGGCTCGCGGCGTCGGCGTTGGTTGCCTTGCTATCGTTGACGAACAGGACGCCGCCTTTTTTGGCGACAGCCTCCATCCGGTGGGGGAGACCCGGAAAGCGCTCCATCGCGCGCACCGCGACATTCGGGGCAACGCCTTCGGCAATCGCCGCGGCGAGCGCGGCGGCGGCGTTTTGCCAATTATGAACGCCGCGCAGCGAAGCGATTGCCGAGATATCGCCCGCTTCGCCAGATTTGTCGCGAAGGCTGAAAAAGAGCTTGCCAGCGAGCGCAAAGACGCCGCGGCCGAGCGCGCCTTCCGCCGAAATCGGTGTCACCATTCGGCCGCCGCCAGCCATCAGGCTGGCGCAGACGCTTTGCGACATGCCGTCATCAACGCCGACAATCGCCGCGTCGTTCGGTGTCTGGTTGAGAAAGATGCGCTTCTTGGCGGCGATATAGCCGGCCATGTCGCCGTGGCGGTCGATGTGGTCGGGCGACAAATTGAGGAAGACCGCTGTGTTCGCCCGCAGCGATTTTGCCAGATCGAGTTGGAACGACGACAGTTCCAGCACGTAAATGCGACCGCGCGCCAACTCCGGTAACGAGAGCGCAGGCTTGCCGATATTGCCGCCAATGACCGCATCGCGGCCCGTCTCTTTCAGCAGATGACCGATCAAGGCTGTCGTCGTCGATTTGCCGTTTGACCCGGTGATTGCGATGATCCGCGGCCGGAGCGAAGGCTCTGCCGCGTTGACCGCGCGCGCGAAAAACTCGATGTCGCCGATGATCTCGACGCCCGCCTGATGCGCCTTGCGCACGATCGGGTGCGGGGCCGGATGCGTCAGCGGCACGCCGGGGCTGAGCGCCAGCGAGCGCAACTCGTCCCACGGCCAGGTCTTCGGGTGTTCGGCGCGGTATCGCGTGTTGGCGGTCTTGGCGCGCGCGTCTTCTTTCTCGTCCCACGAGAACACTTCGGCCCCCGAGGCGGCCAGCGCCTCGCAGGTTGCAAGGCCCGTCGCGCCGAGGCCGTAGACGCCGATCTTTCTGCGTTCGATGCCAGGAACGATGATCATGTGGGGGTGCAGCGCCTATCGCAGTTTGAGCGTCGAGAGACCGATCAGGGCAAGAATGACAGCTATGATCCAGAAGCGGATGACGATCGTTGATTCCTTCCATCCGAGTTGTTCGAAATGATGGTGGATTGGCGCCATCTTGAAGACGCGCTTGCCGGTCAGCTTGAACGACGCGATCTGGATCATCACCGAGAGACCTTCAAGAACGAAGAGCCCGCCGACGATCGCAAGGACGATTTCGTGTTTGGCCGCAACCGCGATCGAACCGATCGCGCCCCCGAGAGCAAGTGACCCGGTGTCGCCCATGAAGATCGCCGCGGGCGGCGCGTTGAACCACAAGAACCCGAGCCCCGCGCCGATAATCGCGCCGCAAATAATTGCCAGTTCGCCAACGCCCGGCACGAACGGCACGCCGAGATAGGCGGCGTAATCGAAACGCCCGACGAGATAGACGATCAACCCGTAAGCGCCAGCAGCGATCATCACGGGAACGGTCGCGAGCCCGTCGAGACCATCGGTGAGATTGACCGTGTTCGAGGCGCCGACGATGACGAAGGCGGCGAATGGAACCATCAGCCAGCCGATCGGCACGCCAATCGCGCCGTCGCCAAACCAGCCCTGAAAAAATTGCAGCGGCACGAAGGGCACTGCAACCGATGTCTCGATGCCGGCCGGGGCATCGGGCGCGGCGCCCAGCGTCATGACGCAGAAAATGCCGGCAAGGATCGCAACGCCAAATTGAATGACAAGTTTCATCGACCCGACGACGCCCGAAGCCGTCTGCTTCGTTACTTTCAGGTAATCGTCCCAGAAGCCGAGTGCCCCATAGGTGAGCGTCACGCCCATGACGATCCACACGTAAGGGTTATCGAGTCGCGCCCACAGAAGCGTCGAAACTGTCATCGACAACAAGATGAGAACGCCGCCCATCGTCGGCGTTCCGGCTTTGGAAATGATGTGGCTTTGCGGCCCGTCCTGACGGATCGGCTGGCCGCGACCCTGTTTCCTGCGCATCCACCGGATGAGGCCGGGGCCAACGAGAAACGCAATCAGCAACGCCGTCATGATCGCGCCGCCCGCCCGGAACGACAGGTATTTGAAGACGTTGAACAGCGCGAACTGATCGGCGAAATTGGTCAGGTAATAGAGCATATCTTTTTTCGGTCACGCGGCCGCGGCTTTAAGTGCCGCAACGATTTCACTCACTCTAGATGCGTTCGATCCTTTGACCATGACAATGTCGCCGTCCTGGAGCGAGCCAAGAATCATCGGGGCGAGACTTTTCGCGTCAGCCGCAAGGCCGGCGCGCGCCGATGTTGGCGCCTTTTCCCAAAGGAATTGCATCAGCGCGCCGGCGACATAAAGCGCCTCGACCCTTGCCGCAACTAAAGCCTCGGCAAGGCCCGCGTGCAGGGCTGGCGCTTCGCTCCCGAGTTCAAGCATCTCGCCGAGCACCGCAACGCGGCGCCCGTTTCCTCTCGGTTGCATCTGACCCAGCAGCGCCAGCGCGGCCGCCATCGAGGTCGGGTTTGCATTGTAGCTTTCGTCCAGAATTGTAACCTCGGCCCCGGACTTCAGGCGAACCCGCGTTTGCGCGCCGCGCCCGGCCGCCGCCGAAAGCCCTTTGAGTCCGGAAGCGGCGCGCGCCGCCGACAGCCCAAGCGCGCGCGCGGCGCCAAGAACCGCCAGCGCGTTCATCGCCTGATGTTGCCCTGGCGCGTCGAGCGCAAAGTCAAACGGCTCGCCGAAAATCGTCGCGCCAACATCGGCGCCGGTCTCGCGCATCGCGTAGCTGGTGAGGCGGATGTCGGCAGCTTTGGTTTCGCCAAAGGTCAAAATACGATCGATGCCGGCCGCGCGCGCAGCCTGCGCCAGGAGACCATAATGGTCATTGTCGATGGGCAGCACAGCGCTAGCGCCCTTCGGCGCGCCAAAGAAGATTTCCGCCTTTGCGCGCGCGATATTTTCGCGTGTCCCGAGGTTTTCGATGTGCGCCTCGCCCACCGTCGTAATGATCGACACATGGGGGGCGACCAGCTGCGCCAGCGGCGTGATCTCGCCCGCGTGATTCATGCCGATCTCGAAGACGCCAAAGTCTGCATTGATCGGCATGCGCGCCAAGGTCAGCGGCACGCCCCAGTGATTGTTGAAGCTCTTGTCTGAGGCGTGGACGCGCCCTGCCGCGCCGAACGCCGCGCGCAGCATTTCCTTTGTCGAGGTCTTGCCGACGCTTCCGGTGACGGCAATGCGCTTGCCAAAATTGCGCATCCGGGCCGCGCGCGCGAGATCGCGCAAGCCTTCCAAGGTGTCGCCAACGACCAGCAGCGGCGCGCCGTCCGGCGCATTCTTCGGCGCGCGCGCCACAAGCGCCGCCGACGCGCCGCGCTCAAAAGCCGTGTTGACGAAGTCATGCCCGTCGCGCGCATCCAGAAGCGCGACGAATATTTCGCCGGGAGACAACGTGCGCGTATCGATCGATACGCCGCCCGCCGACCATTCCTCGGCAATCCACCGGTCGGGGTCGCCGCCGCGCGCGCAGAGCGCGCCGCCAGTTGCGGCCGCCGCTTCAAAGGCTGTCCACAGTCCGGCGCTCATAATCTCGCCTCCCCTCGCAAAGACGCGGCGCGCTGCGCCGTTTCGACATCGTCAAACGGGAGCGTCACGCCGCGAACGATCTGACCGGTCTCGTGCCCCTTGCCTGCAATCAGCAGCACATCGCCACTGCGCAGGAGCGCAACGCCGTGCGCGATCGCATCGGCCCGTTCGCCAATTTCCAAAGCGGCCAGGCATCCGCGCAGGATCTCACGCCGGATCATCGCCGCATCCTCTGTGCGCGGATTATCATCCGTCACAATAACGAGGTCGGCGCCAGATGCGGCGGCTTGACCCATCAGCGGGCGTTTCAGCCGGTCGCGATCGCCGCCCGCGCCGATGATCGCGACGACCTTGCCCTTGGCGTGCGGCCGGATAGCGGCAAGCGCCGTCGCCACCGCGTCCGGCGTATGCGCGTAGTCGACATAGATCCCGGCGCCAGCGACACTTGCCGCAAGCTGCATGCGGCCGGGAACGCCAGGCAAGCGCTCCAGCAACGGCAGGACTTCGCTCGCGTCCTTACCCGACGCCATCACAAGACCGGCAGCTGTGAGCGCATTCTCGGCCTGAAATGCGCCGATCAGGGGCAATTTGAGCGCGTGCGCGCGGCCGTTCGCTTCGACGCGCAAGGCAAGGCCCGATGGCTCGGGCGTCAAGGCTGTGATCTTCAGCGTTTTGCCGCGTCTTCCGGTTGAGATGATTTCAACGCCGCGCGCAGCCGCGACATCGTAAACCTCATGAGCACGCTCGCCATCCATGTTGATGACAGCGGCGCCATCGGCGGGAAGCAGTTCCATAAAAAGGCGCAGCTTTGCCTGAAAATACGATTCGAGGCCGCCGTGAAAATCGAGATGGTCCTGCGTGAGGTTGGTGAAGGCGGCCGCTGAGAAGCGGACGCCGTCGGCGCGATAATGCGCCAGCGCATGGCTCGATACTTCCAGCGCGAGATGCGTGACACCGTGCGCCGCCATAGCGTCAAGCGTTTCGTGCAGCGTCACCGGCTCCGGCGTCGTATGTCCGAGTTGGCGATCAAAGCCCCGCGCGCGTGCGCCAAGCGTGCCGACGCTGCCCGACCGCTCGCCGAGCAATTCCCATAACGCGGCCGCGAAAATCACTGTTGAGGTTTTGCCATTGGTGCCGGTAACGCCAGCGGCAAAGCGGGGCTGGCGGGGATGGAACCGCGCCGCCATTTGCGACAGGCGCCGCCTTGGTTCCTCATCGGCGATGAGCGGCAGCCGCGTCATGGCGCCTGGCCTTGCAAGGATCGCGGCCGCGCCCATTTTCTCCGCTTGCGGAATAAAAGCGGTCCCGTCGGCCGCCAAGCCCGGAAGCGCGGCGAACAGAAATCCCCCGCGCACAGCGCGGCTGTCCGGCGTCAGCCCGGTAATCTCCGGGTCCGGATCAAGCTGCGCAGCTGCAAGAGCAGACAGCTTCACGGGGCCCCTCCCGACACACTGCCAGCAAGCGCGGCGCGCCGCGTCGTCACTGCATGGCCAAAGCCAGCGTCGGCAATCTCGGGGCGGGCCGGCATGACGCCAAGAATGGGCGCAAGTCGCTCGACAATACGCGCATACGCCGGCGCCGCATTCCAGCCCGCGGTCGCATAGCCGAATGTGCCATCGACGGCTTGCGGCTCATCGAGCGTCACGAGCACAGTGTAACGCGGCGCGTAGCCCGGAAAGGCGCCAACAAACGTCGAGATGCGCGCGTTGCGGTCATAGCCGCCGCGCGATGGTTTTTCGGCAGTCGCGGTCTTGCCAATCGAAAAATATCCGGGCGCCTCGGCAAGGCTCGCCGTGCCGCCGGTGATGACCGACCGCATGACCCGCCGCATGATGGCGCTCGTTTCTACTTTGAACACGCGCTTTCCGGCAGGCGGGCTCTCCTGACGCAAGAATGTCGGGGCGCGCCAGACGCCGCCATTGACGATGCTGGTTGTCGCCGCGAGAAGATGGAGGGGGGTGATCGCAATGCCGTGGCCATAGGAAATGGTCGCCGTTTCGACGGGCCCCCACTGCCATGGCGGTTCTGGCGCGCGGGCCTCAGCCAGTCCAATTGGCAGCGCCTCAAGAAGGCCGCACGTCTCGAGTGACGCTTTCAATCTAGCCGGGCCCAGATCCTTCGCCATGCGGGCCGCGCCAATATTCGACGAATGCTGAATGACTTCCGAAAATGTCAGTATACGGTTTTCGCCGTGAAAGTCCCGGATCACTTTGTCTGCCACTTTATAGGCGCCGCGCGCATCATAGGTCGAGGTTTCGCTGGCAACGCCTGCTTCAAGCGCCGCTGCGGCCGTCAGGAGTTTTAACGCCGAGCCGAGCTCATAGCGATCGTAGACCACGCGATTGCGGCGGTTTTCGGCAGGCGCTGCGCCAGGGCGGTTTGGGTCGAAGTCGGGAACGCTCGCCAGCGCCAGCACTTCGCCCGTCTCCGCGTCCATCACCGCGCCCATCGCCGCCTTGGCGCCAAACTTCAACGCCGCTGCGCCTAGTTCCTGCTCGAGGATTTCCTGAGCCCGGATATCGATCGACGAGACGAGCGCGCCATCGCCGGCGCTTGAATTCAAGATGTGCTCAAGGCCCATAACGCCGCCTTTGCCGCGCTCGGTGTGGCCAATGACATGCGCGGCCGTCTGCGCTTGCGGATAGAACCGCCGGATGCGCGGCGAAAACCGCACGCCCGGCAGGCCAAGATCGAAGACTGCGCGCTCTTGCGCGGGCGTCAAGCGCTCGCGAAGCTCGACATAGCGCTTGTCGGCCAGCTTTTTGCGCAAATCGCCGGCATCGATTTGTGGGACGATGGCGGCAAGGGCGCTCGCGGTCTCAGTCGCATCCCACACATCGGCCCCGGCGATTTCGAGCGCGCGCATCGGCAAGTTCACCGCCAGAAGCACGCCGTTGCGATCAACAATCTCGCGGCGCGCGGCTTCGGCGCCAATCGCTGCAACGCGCGGCCTTGCGCCGTCCGCGGGGCCGAGCGCCACGGAAAAAAGCCGCACCCCGATCAGCGCGAACGCAAACCCGAACGCGACCGCGCACATGCCGATGCGCCGGCGCGCGACCGATGCGGCGCGCCCGCGCCGTCCCGGCGTCACGATCCGCCCGGCACCGGCGCCCACTTCCGGGGCGCCGTCCTCAATCACATAACACCGCGCGGCGGCCCGCCCCGTTTTTGGACGCCGCGCTTTTAGACCCGGCGCTTTTGGCGTGAACCCAAAGTTCATTGTTCAAGTCCGGCGACAGTCACGGCGCCAGACGCGGGCACTGCCGCCTCGCCTGGCATTCGCCGGCGCTCCGCCGCAATTGCAAACGCAAGCTCGAAATCTTCCGCCGTCATCAGCTGCGCGCCAGTCAGCGGTTCGAGATCGCGCTCCAGGCCGACGACACTTTCCGCAATCTCGGCGAGGCGCTCGGGGCGCTCCAGAAAGGCGACTTCGGCGCGCAGGACCTGAATGCTCGAGAGTTCCCGCGCCTTTTTCGCGTCAAGCTCGCGCACTTCGCTGCGCGCGTCGCGTACCTCGTCTTCGGCCTTGTAGCGGCCCGCCGCAGCAGCTGCGAGAATGAGGCACAGCAATAGGGTTGCGAGGCGCATCATCCGTGTGCTCCTAATCTGGTCATCGACCGTGAAAATTTCAGGGCAGGAAGGAACGCCGACGCATCGCCGGCGCGCGCTGGCGCATCGGTTCGCAAGGCAGCGCGAAGTTTTGCCGAGCGTGCGCGGGGGTTGCCAGCGACTTCCGACGCTGACGGCGTTAGCGGCTTGAGATTGGACAGACTGAACGTCGGGCTTTTCGCCGCTGTCGCTGGCGCATGGCGCGACGCGGAGGGCGCGCGCCCCGCACGGTCATTGAGAAAGTTTTTGACGATCCTGTCTTCAAGCGAGTGAAATGTCACAACAACGAGACGCCCTGCCGGTTTCAACAAACGCTCGGCGGCGATCAGACCCCTCGCCAACTGGCCAAGCTCGTCGTTGACATAAATGCGCAGCGCCTGAAACGTCCGCGTTGCCGGATGAATTTTGTCTTCGCGCTTGCCGGGCGCCGCACGGGCGATGATTTCGGCGAGTTCAAGTGTCGTCAAAATCGGCTTCACCGCGCGATGTTCGACGATGGCTCTGGCAATCCTGCCGGCTCTATTCTCTTCGCCATAAGCCCTGAATATGACGGCGAGATCGACTGCTTCAGCGCTGTTGACGACATCGCCAGCGTCCGGCTTGCCGCGATCCATGCGCATCGACAGCGGCCCGTCGCGCATGAACGAAAACCCGCGCCCGGCTTCATCAAGTTGCATCGATGAAACGCCAAGGTCGAAGACAGCGCCGTCGATCGCCGCGACGCCAATTTCCGCCAGCGCTTCTTCCATTTCGGCGAAGGGGCGCGACACAAGAACAAGCCGGTCGCCATAGTCGAGGCGCCACGCGCCGGCGCGTTCAATCGCCGACGGGTCGCGATCAAATCCGTAGACGGTGCATCGCGACTGATCGGCGATGCGGCGGGAATAGCCCCCGGCGCCGAAGGTCGCGTCGACCAGCCGTTCGCCATCCGCGGGCGCGAGCGCGGCTAACGCCTCGTCCGCCATCACCGGCGCATGGCCGCTTGTGCTCATAGCGCGCCGCCCGCTGCCGGATTTCCCGCCGGATTTCCCACTGGATTTCTAAGTCGCTTCAAGGCCTCGCGCGCTTTGTCGCGCGTCGCTTCAAGGCGCTGCTCGGCCTTCTCGGCATTCGCCATGACGAAGGTCTCGCCGCGCCCCTGAAACAGGACCCGGTCGGTCAGGCTCGCGAATTTGCGGAACGCTTCCGGCACGACGACCCTGCCTTCGGTGTCGAACGCAAGCGGACGGACACAGCCAAGAAGGTGTTCTTCGAGCAGTTCGCGTTCTTCGCTGAACGGCGGCAGCGCCCGGATCATCTGTTTGTAATAGGTAATGAGGTCGCCGCCGCCGCATTCGAGGTGGTCATGGTGAATGCTCTGAAGGCAGAAAAAACCGTGTTCCTTGGCGGCATCGATAGCGCGCCGAAACTCCGCCGGCACCGCGACGCGCCCTTTCAAATCAATCCTGTTGACGTGAGACCCCAGAAACGAGGCCTCAGGCGACCGCAATTCCACGCCCGAACTCCGCCCTTGGTTTGACGCGCGCCGCCGGGCGCGCGACAACAGTCAAGACGCCCTTAAGCGCCATTACCCGACAATTAATGGGTTAACATGGGAATTACCGGGCGGTCAAACGGCAAATCGCGGGATCGCCCTTTCGGGAGAAAGATGATTCCGTCTCAGAAACGGCGTTGCCCAAGGCTCGCCAATCGCCGGCGGCCGGCGTCGTCGAGGAGGGTGTTGTCGCGTTTCAGCCGGGCTTTGCGCAGGTCCTGCGCCATGAGGTCCGCAAGGTGCTCGAGCTTTCGCCGTTCCAGCTCGCAGGCCTCCAGCGCCGCGCCAGCCGCGGCAATCTCCGCAGTCAGCCCGTCGGAGGTCGCCCGAAGCGCCGCTCGCTTTTGCGCAGCGCCGGCCAGATAACCCGCAAGGTCGAGAAAGCCGATTTCTGTGCGGCCGAGCGCTACCTCTTCTTCGGCCCTGATCGCCGTATCGAGCCGGGCAAGCGCCGCCTCGACGCCCGATTTGGAGGCGTGAAGATCGCCAAGCGCGCGGCTGGCGCGCTCAGCGTTGTGGCGCGCCACTTTGAGGAGCTTCAACAGGCTCTTGTAGCGGCGCAAATCGCCCGTCATGAGCCGCCCGCCCTATTGTTGCCGGGCACTATCGCCCGCAATTCGCCCAACGTTGCGTCAAGCGGGAAAGGCTTGGCGTCCGTCTGCGTCAGAAACCTTTCAAGCCTTGCGTGAAACTCGATTGCCTGATCCGTCTCGAGGCTGGCGCCGCGCTGATAGGCGCCAATCCGCAGCATGTCGCGCACGTCTTCAAACTCCGACGCCAAGAGCCGCGCGCGGCGCACCAGGTCGTATTCATCCGCGTCCAGCGCACCTTGCGCCGAGCGGGAGACGGTCTTTAAAATATCGATTGCCGGAAACCGGCCGCGCTCGGCAATGCGGCGGTCAAGGACAATATGCCCATCCAGAAGCGCTCGCGCCGCATCCGCAATCGGTTCGTCATGATCGTCGCCCTCCACGAGTACCGTAAAAACGCCGGTTACGGCGCCGGCGCCCGCAAGGCCCGGTCCCGCTCGCTCCAGAAGTTTAGGGAGAAGGGAAAACACTGACGGCGTATAGCCTTTCGCGGTCGGCGGCTCGCCGGCGGCAAGGCCGATCTCGCGCTGCGCGGCTGCAACGCGCGTCAGCGAATCCATCAGGCAAAGGACATGCGCGCCGCCATCGCGAAAGCTTTCCGCAATCGTCAGAGCAAGGAACGCCGCTTCCCGGCGCATCATCGCCGGCTCGTCTGACGTGGCGACGACGACAACCGAGCGCGCGAGCCCGTCAGGGCCGAGGCTGTCTTCGACAAACTCGCGCAGTTCGCGGCCGCGCTCGCCGATCAGCGCGATGACATTCACGTCGCATGCGGTGTTCCGCGCGATCATCGACAACAGCGTCGATTTGCCGATCCCTGAACCGGAAAAAATCCCGAGGCGCTGACCGGCCCGCGCCGGACAAAAGGCGTTGAGCGCTTTGACGCCAAAATCGACGCGCGGACCGAGGCGGTCGCGAAGCGCTGCCGGCGGCGGGCCAGCGCGGACATCGCGGGGCGATCCGAAACCTGACAAAGCCCCCTTGCCGTCGGCCGGCCGGCCGAGCCCGTCAACAATCCGCCCAAGCCACGCCCGGCATGGCGCGACAACGGCGCTAGCCGATTCAAAACGGACCCGCGCGCCGCGCTTGACGCCCGCGACATCGCCATAGGGGAGCGCGACCGCGTTTCTGGCAGTAACGCCAACGATCTCGGCAGCCAGCGTGTCAGAGCCAGTTTCGATTTCGACACGAGCGCCCAATTGAAGCGCGCCGAGGCGATCTTCGATCTCGATCGCCAGATCCGTGACGCTGCAAACGGCGCCCATAAAAGAGAGTGGACCGGCGCGGCGCACCAGCGCGCGCGCCTCACTGAGCCTGAGGTCTCGCTCAGCGGTCTGATTGAGTGGCTGACCCAAGACGGCCTTGCTCCGCAAGCGGCACAGCGATACCGCCCAAAGTGTTTAACCGCCGAGCATTTAAGCTCGCGTTAATTCATGAATCGCCCTAGGCGCGTCAAAGGCTTGAGGTGTTAAGGCGGGCCGCGTTTGAAAGGGCTTTTGGCGCCCGGCGAGTAACGAAGCTTCACCGCGGCTTAAGGCGGCCGCGAAAGCTGTGTCGATTTCTTCGTTGCCGTTAACCTTTATGAAAGCAAATCAACCTAACTCTGGTTAAGGCAATTGAAAAAATGCGCGGGCCGTCAGGGGGCGCCTCCGCGACGACAAGGAGATCGGCCCATGCGGGTTTTGCTTATCGAGGATGACGGCGCCACAGCGCAAAGCATCGAACTGATGCTGAAGTCAGACGGCTTTAACGTGTATACAACCGACCTTGGCGAAGAGGGCGTCGATCTCGGCAAGGTTTACGACTACGATATCATTCTGCTCGATTTGAACCTGCCCGACATGACCGGCTTTGACGTTCTGAAGTCGCTGCGCGTCGCCAAGGTCAACACGCCGATCCTCATCCTGACCGGCCAGGGCGACATCGAAACAAAAGTTCGCGGTCTTGGATTTGGCGCCGACGACTACATGACAAAGCCGTTCCACAAGGACGAACTTGTCGCGCGCATTCACGCAATCGTCCGCCGCTCTAAAGGCCACTCGCAGTCGGTCATTACGACAGGAACGCTGACCGTGAACCTCGACGCGAAAACAGTCGAGGTCGGCGGCTCGCGCGTGCACCTGACCGGCAAGGAATATCAGATGCTGGAGCTGCTCTCGCTGCGCAAAGGCACGACGCTGACGAAGGAGATGTTCCTCAACCATCTCTACGGCGGCATGGACGAGCCTGAACTGAAAATCATCGACGTGTTCATCTGCAAATTGCGCAAGAAACTCGCCGCAGCGACCGCCGGCGATCACTACATTGAAACCGTCTGGGGCCGCGGCTATGTGCTGCGCGACCCGGCCGAAGAAAAAGCGGCCTGACAAGACCGCCTGCAGGCAAATGCTAAACGCCCCCGGAAACGGGGGCGTTTTTGTATTTTAAAGGTCCGGCCGATTAATCCGCACCAAGATGGCCAGTCTTCCACGGGCTCGTCCCGTGGAAGACTGGCCCTTGAGCAGCGGCGCGCGTTACTTCAAACCCACGGGACGAGCCCCCGCCAACGCCGAAACCCTCAAACGCGAAACCCCGCGCCCGCTGAGCTTTTGCGGAACACGGGGTTTCGTCATCGCGGAACGGATGTTCCCGAAGGTTTCGGAAGAGTGGCGCGCGGGACAAGTCCGTTGCTTTGCGTCTTCGGTC
>JBJXFO010000029.1:0-13208 GCA_046154725.1 Parvularculaceae bacterium
TTTCGCTGCGCTCAATGCACCCTACGTCTTCGGCGTGTCTCCTACCTGGAAATTATAAATCGATTGATCGAACTGGTTGTAGTCGTGATAGCGCAGCAAGTCGTACAGATCACGCCGGTGCTGCATGATGTCGAGGACGCCGTTCTGGTCGCCGTCCTTGAGGATCGCGTCCAGCCCTTTTTCCGCGCCGAACATCGCAAGGCGCAAGGTCGTCACCGGGTAGATGACGAGGTTGAAGCCGAGATCTTCCAGCTCGCGTTTGTTGAGCAGGCGCGATTTGCCGAACTCCGTCATGTTGGCGAGGATCGGGACCGTGATCGCTTTCCTGACCGCCTCGAATTCCTTCGCATCCGCCATCGCTTCGGGGAAGATCATGTCGGCGCCGGCATCGACATAAGCCTTCATGCGGTCGATCGCGCTATCGAGGCCTTCAACGGCGCGCGCGTCGGAGCGCGCAATCAGAACGAAGTTCGGATCGCGCTTGGCGTCCGACGCCGCGCGCACGCGTTGGACCATGATCGCGGTTGGCACAACCTCCTTGCCGTCGAGATGGCCGCAGCGCTTGGGGCTGACCTGGTCTTCGATGTGGCAGGCGGAAAGCCCCATCTCCTCCATCGTGCGGACGGTGCGCGCCACCGCCATCGGCTCGCCGAAGCCGGTGTCGATGTCGATGATCGCGGGGAGGTCGGTAACCCGGCCGATCTGATGGCCGCGCTCGGCGAACTCCGTCATCGTCGCGATGCCGATATCGGGCAGACACAAGTCAGCGGCCATCACGGCCCCGGAGATATAAACGCCGTCAAAACCCTTGCGCTCGATCATCTGCGCACAGAGCGGATTGAACGCACCGGGGAATTGGAGGAGTTTTCCGGATTTCAGCCTGGCGCGGAAGTCGGCGCGTTTCTCGGCGGCGTGTTTCTTGGTGAAGAGCATCCAGTCGCTTCCCTATCTTGTAGGGCGGATGGAGGCCAAAGGCCGATATCCGCCGCCTCGCGCCGCAGCCATGGGCGGATATCGCTTCGCTCCATCCGCCCTACGATCCGCGTCAAAAACCCTGCTTTGCAGCGTTCGCCATCAATTCCCCTTCGGTGCGATCAATCTCAGCAGCGGAAAATAGCTTCGATAAATTCCGACGTCCCGTGTCAACAGTTCGTAGCCGGCAACAGCGGCGTGCGCTCCGATGAAAAAGTCCGGCAGCGTTGCCGTTTTCGCGCCGCCGCGCTTCCTGTAGGCGGCGAACGCCTTTCCGGCAAGAAACGCCGCCTCAAAGGGAAGCGCTTCTCGTATGGCAAGCGCGGCGGGCAGCACTTCGTCGAAGTCCTCTATCCGCGAAAAGCGAATGGACGCCTCGGCGTAAACGACGGCGTTAATGACAAGCCGCGCGCGGTCCGCAGCAGCCGCCAGCGCCCCGCTCGACCAGTCGAACCACACAGGATCTTGCGTAAAAACGTCGAGAAGAACGTTCGAATCAACAAGGACGCCACTCATTTAACCCGCGTCAACGCCATGATCTCGTCCGTCGTCATCTTGACGTCGCCGCGACCGCGCATGCGCGCGACGAGCGCTGCGCCGCGGCTGGGGGTCGTCGTCTTCTTCGCTTTCCGGAGCCGAACGACGCGGCCGTCGAACTCGAATTCGACTTCGGTGTTCGGCAACAGTCCGGCGCGCTCCCTGATCTCCTGCGGGATCGTCACCTGGCCTTTGGATGTGATGCGCATGGCGGGTTTCCTCTTACCGTTAGAAGTAAGACTTGAGGCTGCCATCGTCAATCGAGATAGTCGGCGCGCCTTTCGGCAGCGTGCTTCCTGGTGAAGAGCATCCAGTCGCCTCCCTGTCTTGTAGGGCGGATGGAGGCCAAAGGCCGATATCCGCCGTCTGACCGCGAGCGCTGGCGGATATCGCTTCGCTCCATCCGCCCTACGATTCGCGCCTAGAAAATCCCCATCGCCGGGTTCTCAACCAAATACCCCTTGGGCGCGACGGGGTTCAGCATCAGCACCTCCGCCGCCGTCAAGTTCGGCAAGCGCTGCACCAATTCGAGAAACCGCGCCGATTCCTTCGGGTCGAGAATGTCATCCGTCAGGGTGCGGAATTTCTTGATATATTCCGCGCGCCCGAACGGGCGTGCGCCGAACGGGTGGGCGTTGGCGATGCCGAGCTCATCGGTCAGGGTTGACCCGTCGTCCATCGTGATGACGACCTTGGCGCCGAAGGCTTTCTCCTTGGGGTCGTGACTGTGATAGCGGCGCGTCCAGCCGGCGTCTTCGACTGTCGAGACTTTATGCCAGAGCCGCACGGTGTCGGCGCGTTTGGCGCGCTCCGGCGCGTAGGAGCGGACGTGGTGCCATTCGCCGTCCTGCAGCGCGACGGCAAAGATATACATGATCGAATGGTCGAGCGTTTCGCGGCTGGAATTGGGGTCCATTTTCTGCGGATCGCCGCTGCCTGTGCCGATCACGTAATGCGTGTGATGCGACGTATGCACAACGATTGACTTGACCTTGTCGAAATCCGCGACCCTTTTGCCCATACGGAAAGCAAGATCGATCAGGGCTTGTGATTGATATTCCGCCGAGTGTTCTTTCGTGTAGGTCTCGAGAATTGCGCGCTTGGCTTCGCCCTTGCCCGGCAGCGGCACATGGTATTCCGGCTCATAAGGGCTCGCGCCCTTGTCGCGCGCGGTGCGGCCATTGAGGATGTAGGAAAGCGGCCCGTCTTCGCCCTCGTAAGCCGGGCTCGGCGCGCCCTCGCCGCGCATGCAGCGGTCGACCGCTTCGATCGCCTGTTTGCCGGCATAGGCGGGCGCGAAGGCTTTCCACGTCGAAATCTCGCCCTTGCGCGACTGGCGCGTGGTGATCGTCGTGTGCAGGCCCTGTTGCACCGCCTGATAGATAACCTCCGTATCAAGACCAAGGAGCGTGCCGATCGCCGCCGACGCCGACGGGCCGATATGGGCAATGTGGTCGATCTTGTGTTCGTGGAGACAGATTGCCTTCACGAGGTTCACCTGAATCTCATAGCCCGTCGCAATGCCGCGCACGAGCGCATTGCCGTCCTTACCCATCTGCTGCGCCACCGCGAGCACAGGCGGGATGTTGTCGCCGGGATGCGAGTAATCCGCCGCTAGAAACGTGTCGTGAAAATCGAGTTCCCTGACCGCTGTGCCATTAGCCCACGCCGCCCATTCGGCGCACACGGTCTGATCGCCGTCCGCCCCGAAGAGCGTCGCGCCGCCTTTGCGCGGGTGCGCGTGCGCCATCGCGCGCGCCGACTTGATGGGGCCGCGATTGAGCGAGGCAACCGCGACCGAGGCGTTGTCGATGATTCGGTTGATGATCATGTCGGTCGAGCCCTCATCGACGGCGGCCGCGTCGCTCGCGACCTCGGCGATTTTCCAGGCAAGCTGGTCTTCGCGCTTGAGGTTGTCTTTTGACCGGTGGGCGCGAACGGCGTGCATGATCATGGGGGTCGGCTCTCGTCTATCCCGGCCGGAATGGCGTCGGGCGCGAAAGCGACTAGCGAGATTAGCGGGCCAAGTACAGCAGCCGAACGAGGAGGCTGGCCGAGGCCCGGAGTTGCCTAATCGTCGTCCCGCTCGTCCTCGTCTTCGTCGTCGTCATCAACCGCGTCGATCGCCCCTTCCGCAACCGCGCCGCCCGCCTTCGCCGTCGTTTTGACCGCCGCCGCGCCAACCCCGACCGCCGCACCGGCAACAGCGGTGACCGCGCAGCCGGAGGTGAGGAGAACCGACAATAAGAGAACCAGGATTTTCATTGCCAAGTGTTTGCGCTTCGCGATCGGCCTTGCAAGTGAAATTGCCGTTGGATTGCGGAACGCGACAGCGGCTTCTAATTCACCAGCCGGTCGTACTCTGCATGCGAGCCAATCCAGAACCAGCCGAAGCCCGTTTCTTGCTTCAGAGCCAGCGCCCGATAACGCATTCCAATGCGTGCAGACCAGAGGTCGTCGCGGATGAGCTTGAAATGCAAAGAGGGATGACCCGGATCCAGCTTCAACAAGTCAAAATTCTTGTCAGCAAGCTTTTGAATATCGGCAGGCAAGGCCTCGTAGTGTCTCCAGAATGCCGCCGTCGCCGAATGCTTCACGCCGGATCCGTCACAACGGGCGAAGCTTGCCGTCCGCCAACTCCTGCCGGGCGGCATTGATCACCGCGTCGAGGCGTCCTGCCTTATGATCATTCTCAATCTCCTGATCCCACATTTGCGCGTCAAACTCGGCGAACCATTCTGCAAGCTTACGCCGATCGCTGTCGCTGAGGGCGGTGATTTCCTGTTCGATTTTTTCTAGCTTGGTCATGCCTCGATCCTAAAGCATTCACGGAAAAAACACCAGCTTCACGGCCATCGCCGCGAGCATCGCGATTAGCACGCCTTTAATGAATTTTTCACCGCGTTTGATTGTTGCGTGCGCGCCCATCCAGCCGCCGATGGCGTTGCCGATTGCGAGCGCAATGCCCGCCTCCCACGCGATCGCGACTTTTGACGCGAATACGAAAAGCGCAACGCAGGTGAAGACCAGCGCGATAAACACTTTGTGCATGTTGACGCGCACAAGGTCCAAACCCATGACGCGATAGAGAATGGGCATCATCAAAAAGCCGACGCCGATCTGGATGAACCCGCCCCAGACGCCGGCGAAGGCCATCAGCACATGGCCGGCAACGAGGTTCTTTGCCTTCGCCGACGCGTCGGGCCGGGGCTTCGTCTTATCCTCGCCGGTCGCCATCAGGACCATGACAACGACCATCACCGCGGCGACTATTTGGTTGAATGCCGCGCCATCGAGTGCGACCCCCCATGTCGCGCCGAAATACGCGCCGACCGAGGCTGCGGCGGCAAGGCTCGCCGACAGGCGGAAATCGGAAAAGCCGTTCTTGAAAAACGCGCCGACCGCCGTGACGCTTTGCGCGATGATGGCAATGCGGTTGGTGCCGTTGGCGACAGGCCCCGGAAGGCCCATGAACACCATCACCGGCACGGTGAGCAGCGAGCCGCCGCCGGCGATCACATTGATCCAGCCCGAGCCGAAGCCGGCGACGGCGAGCACGAGAAGCTGCCAGGGCTGGAGCATGGGTTCAAGCATACGCGCGCCGCATCACCAGATCGTCTGTACGCCGAGCTTTTCGATGTTCCGGTCGCTGGACATCAGTACATAGCCGGAGGTGATCGCCTGAGCGGCGAGCATCCGGTCCCACGGATCGCGCAGCACTTGCGGAAGGTGCGCAGCAGCTTCAGCGGCGATCATGGTGATCGGCAGTTCGACGAAACCCGCTTGCTCGATCACAGCGCGAAGTTCAGCAGGCAACGGCCTCAGTTTTTTGAGCGCCGCCTTGTACCGGAGTTCATAGATCGAGGCGGGGCTGACAAAAATCGGCACGGCGTCCGCTTCGATAATCGCTTTGACGCCAGCAGACAGCGAAGCGCTTCCTTCAAGGAACCAAAGGAGCGCGTGCGAATCAAGGAGATAGGCCATCAACCGTCAGCTGTTTGGATCGTTCGGATCGAGCGGCGCATCGATGGCGTGTTCGGGCTCGGGCGCAAACGCCTCATAGGGCGTATCGGGACCAGTCCATCCATAAACCTCGCGAAGAATTCCGGGCTTCCGGCGGGGCCACGCGCCGAGCGCACTGACGCGCGCCACAGGCTTCCCATTACGGGCGATGATTACCTCCTCGCCCCGCTCCGCCGCCTCGATCAGGGCGGAAAGCTTGGCCTTGGCCTCGGCGATGTTCATTGTGATGGTCATGAGTGACCATATAGTCTGACCATATAGTCAAGGCAAGGCGGCAAGCGATGCCGGCGCCAAAAAGCGCTGGCGCTGCATGGTGTCGGGGACAAGGCAGGCCTCGCGGGCGCCAAACCATAAAAGCCGGTTCTTCTGGACGACGTCATAGAGTGCGTTTCCGATGAACCCGGGCACGATCCGCCCCGCCTGCCCCAGCCAGCGCCAGGGCGCTGGTAAAAGTCGCGCGGCAGCCAGGAGGCCCGCCCAGCGCAGATGCGGCTTGCCGTTCATCATGACGAGGAACGTGTCGAATCGATCCGCATCAAGACCATAATGTGCATAAAGCGCGCGCGGGATTTCTTCCTGGATCGCGGCAAAGCGGGCAACGCCTGCCGGGTCGCGCTTCAGCATCCACTGCACGCCGGATGAACACAAAACGCATTTGCCGTCGAAAATGATCAGCGGCCCGGCGTCGTCGAAGGGCGGGACGGCGGGGTCCGCGCGCCAGGACCAGGCCACGCGCTCCGTCATTCCGCCGCCTGCATTTGGCGCGGCGCATCAATTTGCGTGGCAGACCGCGTCGCAGAGCGACCAACCATCGCGGCTAACGCTGCATCAAGATCGGCGTCGGCGAACACGAACCCGGCCGCCAGAGCTTTCGCCGGTTTCACGTTCTGCCCGCCGAGCAGCAGTTCTTCCGCGAACGCGCCAAGCAGCCAGCGAAGCGGCGCTGCCGGAATGCGCAGGAAAAGCGGGCGGCCGAGCGCCTTGGCGAGCGCTTTTGAGAACGCATTGTTGCTGACGGCCTTCGGCGCCGCCGCATTCAGCGCGCCGGCAATCGCCGGATTGCGCACTGCGTATACGATCAGACGCACGAGATCGTCGCGGGCGATCCAGCTCATCATCTGGCGCCCGTTGCCGAACGGCGCGCCGGCGCCGAACTCGAACGGCAGCAGCATCCGCGCGAGGAGCCCGCCATCAGGGTCGAGCACAAGGCCGATCCGCAAGCGAACCACCCTGACGCCCAAAATTTCGGCGCCGCGCGCGGCCTCTTCAACAGCCGCGCAGCTTTTATGACTGAAGCTCTGGTCGCACGCGCTGTCCGCTTCGGTCAAAGGCTCGTCGCCGCTCATGCCGTACCAGCCGATGGCGGACGCCGCGATGAAGGCTTCCGGCGCCTTGGCAAGCCGCGCCATCATCGCGATCAGCTCCCGGGTCAATCCCGCCCGGCTGTCAATCACCTTGCGTTTCTTTTTATCTGTCCACAGACCATCGGCTAGCGGCTCGCCCGCGAGATGGATAACGGCGTCGATCAAGTCATCATTGCGAATTTGCGAAAGATCCGTGATGAGGCGGATCGGCGCGGGAAGTTTTTCCATGGCGCGCGCCGGATTGCGCACGAGCGCTGTCACGCTAGCGCCTTCGGCGATCATGGCTTCGACTAGGCGGCTGCCGATAAAGCCGGTCGCGCCGGTGACCAGCACATGCGCGCCGGCCTTGAGGCCCGCGGCAAGCGGCCCAGCGCGCCGCCGCGTCATCCGCGCCAGCCGCGCCGCTGCGCCCAGATCGCGCAGGCCGAAGATGACCGTGCCAAGCGCCGCCGCGACGCATGCCCAGCTCATGACGCCATGATACGCAGCGCGAAGGCCGGTTGGTTCGGCGCTCCAGCCGATGAGCACCGGCGCGAGCAGCGCCAGAATAGCCCCGTAGTTGAGCGCAAGCAGCGTGTGCAGCACGCGCTCTGTCGCCGGCAAGCGGCGAGAGCGGTCTTCTTCGACGAAATCCCAGAGCGTGATGACGATCTCAATCGCCAGCACCGCGATCAGCGCCATCGCGAGGAGGCCCGTCGGCTCGCGCCAGCCGAGGGTGAGAAAAATCGCCGCATAAAAGAGATTGCGCACGCCATGCAGCGCCAGCTCATTCTTCTGCGATTGGCGCCATGGCAGGCGCTCGGTCACTTCGTGATGATAGAGCGTGTCAAACGCGCCAAAAGCGATTTGCACAAGGATCAATGTCCACAAGAGCGGGTCAGTCACGGCGCGCCTCCATATCCTCAAAGACGGTTTCCTGATCGATCATCAGGCCGAACAGCTTGTGCCGAAGCGCAAGCGTGAAGAGAAAGCGGCCAGCGCCAAGATCGTGATGCCCGATGACCATCGCGCCGGGCGCGAGGGACGCCGGCAAGGTCATTCGCCACTCCAACACGCGCACGAAGTAATCCACGCTGGAAAAGAACAGTGCGCCGGCGCCGACGCTGAGGCGCAGCGTCATGCCAAGCCCGAAGACGCGTCCGTCGACAACGTGTTCCTCAAGACCGGTTGGTCCGGCGAACTTTTTCATGGAGTGGATCGCTTGCGGAAAGCCGTCGCGGCGCGCGTAAAGACGCGTCCATACTTGCCCACAGCCTCCCGGCGCATCGGTCACAGCGACAACGGCGTCGCATTGGTCGCAGTGATCGTCCACCGGCAGCGGCGCGCCAATCGCGCGCGCGAGAAACGCCAGCACACGCCCTGCCCGGTTCATCGCGAGCTTCGTCGTCGCGCCGCGATAGAGCGCGCTGGCGCCGATGCGGGGCTCGGCGCTGAACCGCACCCGTACCGCGAGCGGAAGCGAAAACCAGTCCTGATCGGACAACAGGCGCTGGAAGCGCGCGTCTTCAATTTTTTCGTGACGCGCGTCGGCATAAGCGGCGCCGGCTTTGGCTTTTTCGAGTGCAACGGTCATCGACTGTCCCTCCCACGGACGGCAACTATTTCTTCTTCAGAAACGGTCCCAGCATATCGACGGCCTTTGCGCCCAGCCGGATAAGCGGCAAAAGCTGCGCCTTCGGCACGCGGTTCATCTGCGCGTACCAGTCGTTCAACAAATCGATCAGCGCCTTCACTTCGCCAAGGCGGGCAACGGCGGCGGCGGGCGTTGCGGGATCGTTCTGCGCCTCGGCGAGGCAAGACTTCAGAACCTCCGCAGCCGGATCAATTTCACGCGCTTTCCGGATCGCGACGATTTTCGTCGCCATTTCCCAGACGTCGCCTTCGGCTTCATAGTGATCGCGCCGGTCGCCCATGATCGGCGCGCGCCGGACAAGGCCCCAGTCGGCAAGATCGCGTATGGAAGTCGAGACATTCGAGCGCGCCATCTGCAGCGCATCGGCAATCTCTTCGGCGTTGAGCGGGCGCCCGCTGACGAACAGGAGCGCGTGGATCTGCGCAATCGAGCGGTTGACGCCCCAGGTCGCGCCCATGTCGCCCCAATGGAGCACGAAGCGGCGAATGGCGGGGGTCATGGTGACGGGCCGGCTCTGGTCAGTAACGTCAGTTATTTCTGTCATAACAGAAATATCAGATAGATCGGGACGAAATGCAAGGGGGGTACCGTGGGACTAGAGATCCACGAGACAAGCCCGTGGATGACCTCATTTGATTGCTTTAACCCCCCAAAAAAGGTCATCCACGGGATCGTCTCGTGGGTCTCGAGTCCCACGCACTGCTGGCTCCGTCGCAGTGTTTCACGTGGAACATATCCCATTAATACTTGACAATCCTGGAAATATCGGGTAAGTGGACACCTCATTTCGTGGGATATCGCCTAATGCCGTCAATCGCGGACCTTATGACCAGAGCGGAAAAGCTCGCCGAGCGCGAGAATTTGTCGTTATCGACGGTTTCCCGGAAACTGTTGAACGACGGCAAGGGCCTGTCGCGCCTGAAGGCCGGCGGGCAGCTGACGGTCAGGACGCTGGAAGCCGCCTTTGAAAAGCTCGGCCAGCTTGAGGCGGCCGATCCGGTTGTGCGCCTTTCAGGGCTCCCGCCCGGCATTGAGCGCAAATTCTTCGCGCCGCCAGGGCAAGGCGCGCCGCGCCCGCGTGGCAACGCGGATCGTCCGGCCATGTCGCATCTCGACCGGCTTGAGGCCGAGGCGATCCACATCATGCGAGAGGTCGCGGCCGAGGCCGAGAACCCCGTGATGCTCTATTCGATCGGCAAGGATTCGTCGGTCATGCTGCATCTTGCGGCGAAGGCATTCTTCCCGTCGCGCCCGCCCTTCCCTCTCATGCATGTCGATACGACTTGGAAGTTCCGCGACATGTACGCCCATCGCGACTGGATCGCGAAGGAGCTTGGGTTCACGCTTCTCGTGCACATCAACGAGGAAGGCGTGCGCCAGGGCGTTGGTCCGTTCACGCACGGATCGGCGATGCACACCGACATCATGAAGACGCAAGCCCTGAAGCAGGCGCTCGACAAGCACAAATTCGACGTCGCCTTCGGCGGCGCGCGCCGCGACGAGGAAAAGAGCCGCGCGAAGGAGCGCATCTTCTCGTTCCGCTCCGCGCAGCACCGCTGGGACCCGAAGACCCAGCGTCCGGAGCTCTGGTCGGTCTACAACACGAAAATCCACAAGGGCGAATCGATCCGCGTCTTTCCGATCTCGAACTGGACCGAGCTTGACATCTGGCAATACATCTACCGCGAGAACATTCCGATACCGTCGCTTTACTTCGCGAAGGAGCGCCCGGTCGTCGAACGCGACGGCGCGCTCATCATGGTCGATGACGAGCGCATGCCACTCGGCAAAGGCGAAAAGCCGAAAATGGAAATTGTGCGGTTCCGGACGCTAGGGTGCTATCCGCTGACGGGCGCCGTCAGATCGAACGCGACGACGCTGCCGGAAGTCATACAGGAAATGCTGGTCTCGACTTCGTCGGAGCGTCAGGGGCGCGTCATCGACCACGACCAGAGCGCGTCAATGGAGAAGAAAAAGCAGGAAGGGTATTTCTGATGCGCGGCGCACAGGCCTTTCTTCCCCCGCTCGCGGGGGAAGTGTCGGCGAAGCCGACGATGGGGGCGCACTGGCGCCGTCAGGACCAGCATAAACCCTTGCCGAACCATCGCGCCCCCTCAGTCGCCTTCGCGACGTCGAACGCATGCGTTCGACCCCCCGCAAGCGGGAGGAGCAAAGATCGCGGCCTTGCACTGTGGAGTCCCGCACAATGAGCCACGCCTCCGCCCTCGCCGCTGACGACATCCTCGCGTATCTCGACGCGCACGAGAAAAAGTCGATGCTGCGGTTCATCACCTGCGGCAGCGTTGACGACGGCAAGTCGACGCTGATCGGGCGCCTCCTCTACGACACGAAGCTCCTCTATGAAGATCAGCTCGCTGCGCTAGAGGCCGACTCGAAAAAAGTCGGCACACAAGGCGACAAGATAGACTTCGCGCTGCTTGTCGACGGCCTCGCCGCCGAGCGCGAGCAGGGCATCACGATCGACGTCGCCTATCGCTATTTTTCAACCGAAAAGCGCAAATTCATCGTCGCCGATACGCCGGGGCATGAACAGTATACGCGCAACATGGCGACCGGCGCCTCGACCGCCGACCTCGCGATCATCCTCATGGATGCGCGCCAAGGCGTTTTGAAGCAGACGCGGCGCCATTCCTATATCTGTTCGCTGCTCGGAATCCGCCACATCGTCGTCGCCATCAACAAGATGGACATCGTCGGCTATTCACAGAGCGTCTTTGAGCGGTTCGAGGCGGAGTATCGCGCCTTTGCCGAAAAACTGGGGTTCGAGACGATCGTCTGCATTCCGATCTCGGCGCTCGAGGGCGACAACATCACCACAAAAAGCGCGAACACGCGCTGGCATCAAGGGCCAGCGCTCCTCCCCTATCTCGAAACCGTCGAGGTGGCGTCCGACCGCGCGGATCAGCCGTTTCGTCTGCCGGTGCAGTGGGTCAATCGCCCCAATCTCGATTTCCGCGGCTTCTCGGGAACGATCGCCTCCGGCGTCGTCAGGCCCGGCGACGCGGTTGTTGTCATTCCGTCGGGACGGCGCTCAAGCGTTGCGCGCATCGTCACGATGGACGGCGACCTTGGCGAAGCGGGCCCGGGCCGCGCCGTCACGCTGACGCTTGCCGACGAGATCGACATCAGCCGCGGCGACGTCTTGTGCGCCGGCAACGCCCCCGCCGAACAATCGGACCAGGTCGCCGCGCACATCATCTGGATGCACGACGAGGAAATGATCCCGGGGCGCCAGTATCTTTTCAAGACAGCGAACAAGATCGTCTCGGGATCGATCACCGAACTCAAACACAAGGTCAACGTCAACACGCTCGAGCACATGTCGGGCAAGACGCTGGAACTGAACGAGGTTGGCGTCTGCAACGTCTCGACAGCGGCGGCGATTGCCTTCGATCCCTATAAGGACAATCGCGAGACAGGCTCCTTCATCGTCATCGACAGGCGGTCGAACAACACTGTCGGCGTCGGCATGATCGATTTCTCGCTGCGCCGCGCGCAGAACGTCCACTGGCAGGACCTCGACATCAACAAGCGCGCGCGGGCAACCGCCAAGCATCAGCGCCCGTGCGTTCTCTGGTTCACCGGCCTCTCCGGCGCCGGCAAGTCGACGATCGCCAATCTCGTCGAGAAAAAACTGCACGACATGGGGCGCCACACCTACACGCTCGACGGCGACAATGTGCGCCATGGCCTCAACAAGGATCTGGGGTTCACCGACGCCGACCGCGTCGAGAACATCCGCCGCGTTTCCGAGACGGCGAAACTCATGGTCGATGCGGGCCTGATCGTGCTCGTCTCGTTCATCTCGCCCTTCCAGAGCGAGCGGCGCCAGGCGCGCGAAGCGCTCGACGACGGCGAATTCATCGAGGTGTTCGTCTCGACGCCGCTCAGCGTTTGCGAAAAGCGCGACGTCAAGGGCCTCTACGCCAAGGCGCGCCGCGGCGAGATCCGCAATTTCACCGGCATCGACAGCGACTACGAGCCGCCAGAAAACGCGGAATTGACCCTCGACACCTCGAAGGTGACAGCCGCAGACGCGGCGACGGATATCGTCGAGCACCTCAAGGCAAACGGCTATCTCGGGTAAGCGATTAACAAAGACAAGCTGCCCGTGACGCATGTCACAGGCGCCCCTGAAACGCCCGCTTATCTCTTGTTTACGGATGAGGGTTTCGTCGCCGCCCCTCCTGAAAAAGCCCCGAAACCTTCATCCGGCGGGGAACGCGCCTCATTTGCCCTGATGACGCGCGCCTTGGGGGAGAGAGTGTGGAAACGGCCGGACTTGTCTGGCCGTTTCCATCATTTTGTGTCCGCCGTCGTTGAAAACGGGCGCACAGATGCAACCCCCGGTCGACAGCCCGCCGGTTGCTCTCACCGCGGCGTTTTCTGATGATGCCGCTCAACACGCCGCCAGCACGAATGGGAGGAGCCGCGATGGCGCCGCCGAAGAAAGACGTCGAACGGTCTTACCTCGTCAAAATCCTTGGCGGCTCGCCGACTTTTCGCGGCGTGTCCCCTGAGGACCTTGCCGAGCTTTCGCGGCCAGCGCGCACGCTCGCGGTGCAGCGCGGCGCCGTCATCGCGCCGCCCAAAGGCAAATTGCCGGAAATCTACGTTCTGGAAAGCGGCGTCGTCGCCAAGCTCGCCGCCGAACTGGA
>JBJXFO010000055.1:0-40709 GCA_046154725.1 Parvularculaceae bacterium
GCGAAATCAAAGCGTACCGGGCCGAAGGGCGAGTCCCAACTGACCGACGCACCCGCCGATATGCGAAGCGAGAGATCGTCCTGCACAGGCTCGATGAAGAGTTCGCCGCTCGTCGGGTCAATATCGATCGCAAAGTCCGGGACCCCGTTGCCGTCCGTGTCGTTGAACGCAACGGTATTGAGAAACTTGCTGCTGTCATCGACGAGACCGACGGTACCGAAATCCGAAAACAGCGAGGCGCGGATCCCGTATTCTTTCGGGAGCGGCAATGGCAGTTTGATTTCGACTGTGCCTATGGCGTAAATCTTGGCTCCGACAGCTTGACCGAAATTTCCGTCTGCGGTGACCCGTGTGCCGGGCTGGATAAAGCGCGGGCCCACCCCGGCGACTTCGAAGCCGCGGAAACTGTCGGCGCCTTCATAGAAGCGGTCCTGCAATCGAACCGGATCGCCGCCAAAGCCGTCAATATAGCCGCCCCGGAACTGGAGCTTGCCGACAAGGCCCGCGAACAGCGGACGATAGATTGCGCCGCTGGCTTCGGTGCGGAGATATTTAACGTCGCCGCCAAGACCGGAAAGCGACTGGGCAAAATTCAGGCGGATGCCGCGCTTTGGATCGATAGGATCGTCGCGGCTGTCCATACCGACCGAATAGCCGACCAAGGACGAAACGAACGTGCCTTGTGACTCGCAGGTTGGCGAAAACGCCTGCACCAGAAGATCGCAGGTGAAGGTGACATACTGGCTCTGCGGATCGCCATTCATGTCAAGCAGGCGGGTTGTCGTGGAGCTTGGCGTCGTGGTGATGGCCCCACTAGCCGGCTCGATAAAGAGCGGCATCAGCGTCGGCAGCGTCGCGCCTGGCAGGAATAGGTTCGAAATATCGGTCCCGTCATCGACCTGTCCGCCGGTCTGGAACGCGAAGTTGTCGCGGTCAAAATCCACGCGATCACGGGCGAGCTGGTATTGAACGTTGCCGCGCCAGTATTCGGAAATCTGGAAGCCAGCGTTGACGCCAACGCCATAGCGATCGCGGATAAACCCGGATTCACGGAAATTTGTCCGCTGGTTCGTCAGGGAGACGCCGGCCGCAAGGTTTCGGTCGAGGAAATACGGCTGCGTGAAGCGCAGATCGACTAGGCGCGTGCGCGACGAGCTTTGCACGCGGAACCGCAGGAATTGACCACGCCCCATCAGGTTTCGTTCTTCGACCGAGAAATCGAGAATGAAATTTTCCGTCGACGAAACGCCAACGCCGACCGAGAACGATCCCGTCGCTTTTTCTTCAACCGACACATCAAGCTCGGTTCGATCGGGCGCAGAGCCGGGGCGTTCTTCGATTTCAACTTCGGTGAAATAATCGAGAGCGCGGACGCGCGACTTCGAACGGTCGATCAGCACTTTATTATACGCATCGCCCTCGGCGACCCGAATTTCGCGACGGATCACTTTATCGAGGGTGCGGGTGTTCCCCTTGATGTTGATGCGTTCGACATAAACGCGGGGCCCTTCGTTCACCTGAAAGATCAGATCAATGGTGCGCGTTTCAGGATTGCGCTCGAGGCGCGGCTGCACATCAACGAACGCGTAGCCGCTGGCGCCGGTCGCGAACGTAATCGACTCCGTCGCTTTCTCAATGCGCTCGCCATTATAGGTTTCGCCGGGCTTGATCGGCACGAAATTCTCAAGCGCATTCTCGTCAAGCTTGGCGAGGCTCGTTTTGACTTTCACTTCGCCGATCTTGTATTTTTCGCCCTCTTCGACCGTGAAAGTGATGAAGAAGTCTTTGCGATCGGGCGTCAGCTCCGCGACAGCCGACAGCACCTGAAAATCGGCGTACCCATTCTTCGCGTAGAATTGGCGAAGAAGATCGCGCTCAAATTCCAACCGGTCCGGATCGTAATTGTTGCTCGACGAAAAGAAGCGCCACCAGCGGCTCTCCTTCGTCAAAAGAGCGCCGCGCAGTTCGCCGCTTGTGAATTGGCGATTGCCGACAAAGTTGACCTTGGCGACGCCGGTTTTGGGGCCCTCATCGATCTCGTAGATCACATCGACGCGGTTCTGCTCCAGCGGTGTAATCTTCGGGGTGACAGTCGCCGCAAAGCGGCCGCCGCGGCGGTAGACTTCAATGATGCGCTGAACGTCGGCTTGCGCCTTGGCGCGCGTGAACACAGCGCGCGCAGCAAGTTTGACTTCCTCGTTGATCTTGTCGGCTTTTACCCGCCGGTTGCCTTCAAGAATGACGCGGTTGACGATCGGATTTTCCTGCACGGTGATCAGCAGCGTGTTGTCCGGCTGCATCTCCAGCGAAACGTCGGCAAAGAGCCCCGTATTGAAGAGCGTCTTCAGGCCAACATCGAGCAACTGAGGGTCGGCGCGGTCGCCTGCGTTCACGACAAGATAAGATGAGATCGTCTCGGGCTCGATGCGCTGGTTGCCGGACACGCGAATCGCCTGGATCACCGGCGCCGGCGCCGCGTTAGCAAGGCCAACGCGACCGCCCGCTTGCGGCTCGCCGACTGCTGCGGCCGTTGGCAGCTTTGCATCCGGACTAACGCCGGCGCTCGCGGGATCCCCCGCAGGTTGCGCTGCGGCAAGCGAGGCATAAAACGAGAGAATGATCGCGCCTGCGGCGCCGACCCCCGACCTGATAAAACGCATGCCGCCGACCTAGCTTTTAATCGCGAAAAAACTGGAGATGTCGTTCCACGTCACGAACAGCATGAACGACGCCAAGAGGACGATTCCCACCCGAAAGCCAATTGCTTGAGCCCGTACCCCCAACGGTTTTCCGGCCGCAGCTTCATAGGCGTAGTACATCAGATGGCCGCCGTCCAGAACAGGCACTGGCAACAGGTTGAGAAAACCCACTGAAACTGAAACAAGCGCGCCGAGATTTATGAAGTTTGCAAGACTGGTTTGCAGCCGCGCAAGAAGGCTTCGCGATTCCGGCTCTGTATCCGCGCCGTTGAATCCCGAAGTTGCGGCTTGTCCTGCATATTGGGCCATTTTGATAGGGCCGCCGAGATTTTTCATGTCTTCTTTGCCGGCAATCAATCGCGTCAAAAACTTGGCGGTCGACGCAATGACGTCCCAGCATCGTTCGGCGGCGATCCCAAGAGACTCAACCGGTCCGCGCCTTACCGTCTTGTAAGAGTTGCGATCCGGCGCAAGGCCCAGAAGGCCGCCGGTCGTCTTATTGCCGAAGGCATCCTCGACAATCTGGCGCCGCGGCGTCGCCAACAGCATCATAGTTTCGCCGTCGCGCTCAATTCCGAATTCGATCTCCTCGCCCGACCCAAGACGCGTCACCATCATCAGGTCGTCAAATGTCGAGATCTGACGTCCGTTTGCTGATATAATGACATCGCCGGGAAGGAACCCCGCTTCCTCAGCCGCCGACGCCGGCGACACCGCGCCAATTCGTGGTTCGACCACGAGATCGCCGTAAGCCATGATGAGGCCCCAGAAAATCGCGATGGCGAGTGCAAAATTTGCGAGGGGTCCTGCCGCAACGATAATTGACCGCGCCCAAACCGGCTTGAAGTGAAAGCAGACCTTGCGCTCCTCCGACGTCATCCGGCGCGCCAGTTCGTTTTCCTGACCGGGTTTTGGAAATTGGGTTGTCGCGGGCCCGTCCTGTTGGCGGTCCTGCTCGGCGGCGATCTCGTCGCTCGGGTTCGACGCGGGGCCGGCATCGCCGAAGAATTTTACAAAGCCGCCAAGCGGTAACAGCGAGATGCGCCATTCCGTACCGTGACGATCACGCCACCGCGCAAGCACCTTGCCAAACCCGATAGAGAACACCTCAACGCGCACGCCGAGAAGGCGCGCCGCTGAAAAATGTCCAAACTCGTGAACGAAGACGATGACGCTCAGAAGCAGAATAAAGGAAAGTATGAATACCGGAGCAAGAACAAGGTTCTCGACCGATAAGACGGCTAGGTTCATGAAGGTCGCCTCACGCTTGACCGCTACTCTACTATGTTAGGCCGCCGCGCGCGCGGCGATGGACAGCTGGGCGAGTTGGCGTGCTTCGGTATCTGCTGCTATCGCCTCTTCAAGGCTTGTCAGGCGCGCAGGTCCGTTGCGACGGCCGATTTGATCAAGAACGTGCTCGGTAACGCCCGCAATGTCCAGAAACTTGAGACGACCTGAAAGAAAAGCTGCGACCGCAACCTCGTTTGCCGCATTGAGGACCGCGGGCGTGACACCGCCACGCTCGACCGCGCCCCGCGCGAGGCGCAACGCCGGAAAGCGATCCGGGTCCGGTTGCTCAAACGTCAAATGCTTTAACGCGGCAAAATCAAGGCGCGCCGACGGGCTCGGCGATCTGTCGGGCCAGGCGAAAGCAGAGGCAATCGGCGTGCGCATGTCGGGCGATCCGAGTTGGGCGAGCACCGATCCATCGACGTATTCGACCATCGAGTGGATGACCGATTGTGGATGGACGAGAATGTCGATCTTGTCGTGCGCAATCGGAAAAATGTGCGAGGCTTCAATGAGTTCCAGCCCCTTGTTCATCATGGTTGCGCTATCGACAGAAATTTTTGCCCCCATCGACCAGTTCGGATGCGCCACCGCCTGAGCTGGTGTCACGGCTGTCATTTCAGTCCGCGACCAGGTGCGGAAGGGACCGCCCGACGCGGTGAGGATAAGGCGCTCAACGCGGTGTGGCCGCTCGAAATCGAAGACCTGAAAGATCGCGTTATGCTCAGAGTCAACAGGCAAGAGGATACCGCCAGCCGTGCGGATAGCCTCCATCAGGACATCGCCCGCACATACTAGGCATTCTTTATTAGCGAGCGCGATTGCCGCCCCGCGCCGAGCGGCGTTGAGCGTCGGCTTCAGGCCCGCCGCGCCGACAATCGCCGCCATGACCCAATCGGCGCCGCGCGCGCCGGCTTCTTCGACGGCTTCGGGGCCGGCGCCGATTTCGATGCCCTCGCCGCGGAGCGCGTCGTGAAGATCATCCTTGAGACGCGGATCTCCAATCGCGACAAAGCGCGGGCGGAATTTTCTCGCCTGTTCTGCGAGCAATGCGACGTTGGAATTGGCGGTGAGCGCCTCAATCTCAACTTCCGCCTCGCCGCGCCGGACGGAGAAATCAATGACGTCGAGCGTATTCACGCCGACAGAGCCGGTCGAGCCGAGCACTGTCGCCCGACGCTTGATCGTATTGCGGCGTTGTTCCTGGCCCATCACGCCCTCCCGTGCCCTACCCTTGCGCCCCGGCAAAGAGACTATTCACAGAAAGAGCCGCCGTCATCGCCGCCGTTGCGAAAATCATCCCGTCTAGTCGATCAAGCACCCCGCCATGGCCCGGGATGAAGCCGCTCATGTCCTTGACGCCGAACCGCCTTTTGATCGCAGATTCCGCCATGTCGCCGACGATTGAGGCAAGCCCGAGGCCGCCGCCGACGGCGAGAGCCGAAAGCCCATGCTGCCAGCCGAGGAATTGCGGGCCGGCAATTGCCGCAGCCGCCGCCCCAAAAAGCATCCCGCCAGCCGCCCCCGCCCAGGTCTTGGCCGGCGAAATGGCCGGATTGAGCTTGGGCCCGCCGACGAGGCGCCCGCCAAAATATCCCCCCGTATCGGCTGCCCAGACGATTGCAAAAAGCAGGATCGTCAGTCCCCCGCCTTGCGCGTTCTCCTCCCGCAGCCACAATAGAGCGATCGCCGGCGCAATAAAAAACGCGGCGCCGAAGGCCGCCCACAAGCGCCGGTCGCTATTTCGGGTAAAGGCATAAGCGCCAACGCCGCCAGCGCCAGCCGCCAGAAAGGCGAAAGCGTAATACTCTGCCGCCGCCAGCGTCAGCGCCGCCGCGCTTGCAGCGCCGAGTGCGTAAAATACCGTCGAGGTTTCCGCGCCCTCGATCATCCGCGCCCATTCAAACGCCATCAGCACACAGAGGAATGCGACAAGCCCCGCAAAGACCGGCCCGCCGATCCACGAGGCGGCAAGCGCCGCCGGCGCAAGAATTGCCGCCGAGCCAACCCGCAGCGCAAGCGTGTCGCGCGCGCGCGGGCGAGCGGCATTGATCGGCTGGTCGGATTTAAAACCTGTCATGTTGCTGCGTCAGGGCGCAGCGGCAAGGCCGCCAAAGCGCCGCTCGCGCGCCTGGTACTCGGCAATTGCATTGGTGAATTGCAAGGCGTCGAAGTCAGGCCAATGGATATCCAGAAACACATATTCCGCATACGCCGCTTGCCACAGCAGGAAATTGCTTATCCGCTTCTCGCCGCTCGTGCGAATGACGAGATCGGGATCGGGAAAGGCCGCCGTATCGAGCGCTTGCGCAAACGCCCGCTCGTCGATGGCGTCTGCCTTGAGCCTGCCTGCGACCGCGTCTGCTGCAATCTTGCGCGCCGCACGGACAATCTCATCCCTGCCGCCATAGTTGAAAGCAATCTGGAGAAAAAATGCGCTGTTAGCGGCGGTTTCCTTCTCCGCACGTCCGACCAGCAGCTTGATTTCCGTGTCGAGGTTTTTCTTGTCGCCAATAATGGTGACCTTGACGCCCTCGCGCTTGAGGGTCGGCAACTCATCGCCAATAAATTGGCGCAGGAGGCCCATGAGATCGCGAATTTCGGCCGCCGGCCTGCGCCAGTTCTCTGTTGAGAAGCTGTAAAGCGTCAGATGCGTGAGGCCGAGATCGCGCGAGGCTTCTACCGCGCGGCGCGCAGCGGCGGCGCCTTCCTTGTGGCCGGCGCTGCGCGGCAGTCCGCGCGCCGCAGCCCAGCGGCCATTGCCGTCCATGATTATTGCGACGTGCGCGACGCGCGCCGCTGCCGGACCGGCCTGTTGCCCCTGAGACGCGAGAGATGTCGTCACTCAATGCCGCCAATTCTCCGCAGGTCTCAGACCTGCATGATTTCCGCTTCTTTGGACGACAGCGCCTCATCGACCCTCTTGATCATCGCGTCGGTAAGTTTTTGCACTTGATCTGATTGGCGCTTCTGATCGTCCTCGCCGATGCCCTCGGCTTTCTTGATCTGCTCCATGCCTTCTCTGCGCACGTTGCGGATCGCGACGCGCGCGTGCTCGGCATATTTGTGGGCAACCTTGGTCAAATCCTTGCGCCGTTCTTCCGTAAGCGGGGGAATCGGCACGCGCACATTCGTTCCGTCAACCACAGGATTGAGGCCGATGCCGGCGTCGCGAATAGCGCGCTCGACGGCGCTGACGAGCGCGCGGTCCCAGACCTGGATCGAGATCATGCGCGGCTCTGGCACATTGACCGTGCCAACCTGCGTCATCGGCATGTGCGAGCCGTAAGCATCGACCATGATCGGTTCGACAAGACTCGCCGAAGCGCGGCCTGAGCGCAGGCCGGAAAATTCGGCCTTGAGCGCGCCAAGGGCGCCGTCCATGCGTTTTTCGAGGTCTTTGAAGTTAGCGCCCGTTGTAGCCATGGCTTTCTCCTCTAGGCGGGGATCAGTGCGGAAGTGCGGCGCATCTGCGTTCTTTTGTTGCCGCGGCCCCGATTGGTCGTTCCCGGCCGGTCTTTGCCGATATCAGTCATCGCCGATGGTTGTGAAGCGGCCCTCGCCCGTCAACGCGCCGACAACGCCGCCGCGCTCCGAAATCGAGAAGACGACGATTGGAATATTGTTTTCGCGCGTCAGAGAGATCGCGGCCTGGTCCATGACTTTGAGATCGCGGACCATGACCTCGTGATAGGTTAGCCGTTCAAACCGCGTTGCCGTCTTGTCCTTCTTTGGATCGGCCGAATAGACGCCATCGACATTGGTGCCCTTGAAAAGGGCGTCGCAGCCCATTTCCGCCGCGCGCAGAGCTGCCGCTGTGTCGGTCGTAAAGAAGGGATTTCCAGTGCCCGCGGCGAAGATAACGATGCGCCCTTTCTCCATATGGCGCATTGCGCGGCGGCGGATATACGGCTCGCAGATTGCTGTCATCTCGATCGCCGAGACGACGCGGGTGAAGAGCCCGAGCCTTTCTAGCGCGTTCTGCAACGCAAGCGCATTCATCACCGTGGCGAGCATGCCCATATAATCGGCGCTCGCGCGCTCCATGCCATGAGCTGCTTGCGACATGCCGCGAAAAATGTTGCCGCCGCCGACGACAAGACACATTTCAGCGCCGAGCGCCTGCGCATCCTGAACCTCGAGTGCAATGCGCTCAACGACGTCGTAATCGATGCCGAACTGCTTGGCGCCCATCAGCGCCTCGCCGGAGACTTTCAAGAGGACGCGCTTGTATCTCAACTCTCGCGCCATGGTTCGATTCTGCCTTCCCGACTCGCCGTTATGCATGCCCGCCACCCGCCTTGCACCATACGAGGGGAAGGCCGATTTGCAAGCGGGTGGAAGGGGTTAAGAGGAAGGCCGCGCCGCCGCGTCCGGCGCGGCTCGCGGCTATTCGTCGTCTGTTCGTTCGACGCCTTCGCCAAGTTCGAGCCGGGCAAAGCCGGTAAATTCGATGGCGGCGCCAATCGTCTTGCCGGCGTTTTCAATGACCTTGGCGACTTTGGTTTCGCCGTCGATGACGAAAATCTGTTCAAGGAGCACTGATTCCTCGTAGAATTTTCGCAAGCGTCCCTCGACCATCTTCATCACGACATCGTCCGGCTTTCCGGATGCGCGCGCCTGCTCGGCGAGGATCGCCTTCTCGCGCGCGACAATCGCCGGGTCGAGATCTTCGATGCGGCCCGAGAGCGGCCGGGCCGCCGCGACGTGCATGGCAATCTGTTTGCCAAGCGCGTTCAGCTTGGCCGGGTCGCCGCTCGACTTAAGCCCGACGAGAACGCCGATCTTGCCGGCGCCATCGACGGTCTGATTGTGGATGTACGCTGCAACAACGCCGCCCTCGGCCTTCACCATCGCCGAGCGGCGCACAGCCATGTTCTCGCCAATCTGGCCAACCATTTGCGCGACCTTGGCCTCGACCGTCATGCCGGCGCCCGGAAAGGGCGCCGCCTTGATCGCTTCGGCATCGCCGCCGGCGTCAAGCGCGACGCCTGCGATATCGCGCGCCATTTTCTGGAAGGTTTCATTGCGCGCGACAAAGTCGGTCTCGGAATTGACTTCGACGAGCACGCCAAGCCCCGGCTTTGTCGCCGCGACGACGAGGCCTTCTGCGGCCGTGCGGCCCGACTTTTTCGCAGCCTTGGCAAGACCCTTCTTGCGCAGCCAGTCTATCGCGGCTTCCATATCTCCGTCAGTCGCCTGCAACGCGGCTTTGCAGTCCATCATGCCCGCGCCAGTCGTGTCGCGAAGGTCTTTCACCATGGAGGCGGTGATCGCGGCCATTGTCTATTCTCCTTGCCTTGTTCATCAAACTCCGGCGCCGGCGCGCACTGGGCCGCGCCGGCCATAATCTTCGTCAAGCTGCCATCAAGCGCTGGCGGCGACCGCTTCTTCCGACACAGGCGTGCGCGCCATGATCGCAGGCTCGACAGGCGCGTCTTCGAGCGCGCCGATGTCGACGCCGAGCGAAGACTGGCTCGCGGAGATGCCGTCAATGACAGCGTCAGCAACGAGGCTGCAATACAGCGCGATCGCACGGCTTGCGTCGTCATTGCCCGGGATGATGTAGTCAATGTCGTCGGGCGGGCAGTTGGTGTCGACAATGGCGACGACCGGAATGCCAAGCTTTTTAGCTTCCTTGACGGCGATCGCCTCCTTCTTCACGTCAATGACGAAAAGGAGGTCCGGGAGGCCGCCGAGGTCGCGGATGCCGCCGAGCGAAGCTTCCAGTTTTTCGCGTTCACGCGAGATCTGCAGCTGCTCTTTCTTCGTCAGGCCGCGCCCGCCGCCGGCGAGCAATTCCTCCATCTCCTTCAGCTTGCGGATCGAATTCGAGATCGTCGACCAATTCGTCAGCGTGCCCCCGAGCCAGCGCACGTTCATGTAATATTGCGCACAGCGCCGCGCCGCTTCCGCGATCGGCTGCTGCGCCTGGCGCTTTGTGCCGACCATCAAAATACGCCCGCCGCCCGCGACAACATCGCGAATTTTGACGAGCGCCTGATGCATCATCGGCACCGTCTGCGACAGATCGACAATATGAATGCCGTTTCGGTCGCCGAAAATATAGGGTTTCATTTTCGGGTCCCAGCGATGGGTCTGGTGGCCGAAGTGAACGCCAGCTTCCAAAAGCTGGCGCATGCTGAACTCTGGCAGCGCCATTCAAGTCTCCTCAAGGTTTGTCCGCTGCGGGGCTTGTTGGAGGAAGCCGTGAAGCTGCCCACCGAGGTAAGCGCCCCGCATGTGTGATGGCGCGCGATATAGGCGGTCGGACCTGCGGAATCAACCGCTACTTGAAGGCGCCGCAATCAGACCAGCTCAACGTCAATTACTCCCGCAACGGCCTTCAACGCGCCGCGGACCGCCGGCGTACAGGCAGCGCGCTCTTTAAGGAGGAGGTCGACCTGGCGCCCGCCCTGCCCGCTGCCCGTCCCGCTGCCTGACCCGCCACCCTGATCACCAAGGGTCAGCGACAAGATGACCTCGCCCGCCTCACCCGCCGCAGCCGGTTTGACCGCCGCAAGGCGGCGGCGGACAGCCTCAATCGCTCCTCCGCCGGAAATGGCAATGCGAATCTGGGAGATCGTCTGAGCGGCTGCGGTATCCAGCCGGCGCACGCCGTCACAGGCAAAGCGCACCTCCCCCTCCCGCTCCTCGGCATTGGCAGTCAAGAGGACAAGCGAGCCCGGCTCAAGAAGATCGCGCGCGGCGGCAAGCACCTCTGAAAAGACCGCGATTTCGAAATCGCCGGTCGCGTCGGAGCACTCGACAAAAGCGAATTGCTTGCCGGCGCGCGAGCGGCGCATCCGGACGGCGCGAACGACCGCGGCGATCTGTCCGGAAAAACGCAATCCCGCCTTTGCACTCTCGGTTGCTTCGGCGGCGGTGACCGCTTTCAGCCGCCGCAGCTCGGTCGCATAGTCATCAAGCGGATGGCCGCTAAAATAAAACCCGAGCGCGCCGCGCTCCTCGTTGAGGCGATCAATGGGCGTCCACTCATCCACAACGGGAAGACGCGGACGCTCGAGCGCGGGGCCGGTCGCGGAACCGCCGCCAAGATCGAAGAGCCCGCCTTGCGCGCTGGCGCTGTCTTCGTGGAACCGCGCGGAATGGCGAATGATAAGATCGGCGCTGTCAAGCAGCGCCGCGCGCGAAAGCGCAAGGCCGTCTAGCGCGCCGGCGCGAGCGAGATTTTCGACCGCGCGCTTGCCGACCGCTTTCAGATCGACACGCTCGGCCAGCGCATACACATCGAGGAAAATTCCGCCCGCACGCCGCTCGTCCGCGATCAGGCGCATCGCGGCTTCGCCAACGTTCTTGATGGCGCCCAGCGCATAAAGGATGGCGCCGTCCTTCACAGAGAAGTCCGCCTCCGAACAGTTGACGTGCGGCGCGCGCACTTCGACGCCGCTGCGGCGCGCTTCCTTCAGAAACACGGCAAGCTTGTCGGTATTGGAAAGGTCCAGCGACATCGACGCCGCCAAAAATTCCGGCGGATGGTTCGCCTTCAGATAGGCCGTCTGGTAGGCAATAAGCGCATAGGCTGCCGCATGGCTCTTGTTGAAGCCGTAGCCGGCAAACTTCTCGACAAGCTCAAAGATCGACGCGGCCTTGCGCGGATCGACGCCTTTGGCGGCCGCGCCTTCAACAAAGCGCGCGCGCTGACGGTCCATCTCGTCCTTCTGCTTCTTGCCCATCGCGCGCCGGAGGAGATCAGCCTCGCCGAGCGAATAGCCGGACAGGATCTGCGCAATCTGCATCACCTGTTCCTGATAGATTATGACGCCGTAAGTCTCTTTCAGCGCCGCCTCTAACGACGGGTGGAGATAATCCGGGGGCGACAGCCCCTGCTTCCTTTCGATATAGGTCGGAATGTTTTCCATCGGGCCCGGACGGTACAGCGAGACGAGCGCGATGATGTCTTCAACGCAGTCTGGCTTCATCGCCCGCAATGTCTGCCGCATGCCGGTTGATTCCAGCTGGAACACGCCAACCGCGGCGCCCTCGCCCAGCATCGCAAAGGTTCGCGCATCGTCGAGCGGCAAATTGTCGGGATCAATCGCGCCGCCAGCCGCCCGCACCAGTCTTGCCGCGCGATCGATGACGGTCAGCGTCTTGAGGCCAAGAAAATCGAATTTCACGAGACCGGCGGGCTCGACCCATTTCATGTTGTACTGCGTCGCCGGCATATCGGAGCGCGGGTCGCGGTACAGCGGCGTCAGCTGATCGAGCGGCCGGTCGCCGATAACAATGCCCGCCGCGTGGGTTGAGGCGTGGCGGTAGAGCCCTTCAAGTTTCAAAGCCTTTTCGAGAAGCGCGGCGACCCCCTCGTCCCGCGCGCGCTCTTCCCGCAGCCGCGGCTCGCTCTCAATCGCCTCGGCAAGCGTCACCGGATTGGCCGGGTTATTGGGGATAAGCTTGCAGAGGCGATCAACCACCGGATACGGCATACCGATCACGCGCCCTACATCGCGCAGGACCGCGCGCGCCTGCAACTTGCCGAACGTGATGATCTGCGCAACGCGGTCGGCGCCGTATTTCGATTGCACATAGCGAATGACCTCGTCGCGCCGGTCCTGACAAAAATCGATGTCGAAGTCGGGCATCGACACGCGTTCGGGATTGAGAAACCGTTCAAACAGCAGCCCGAAGCGCAAAGGGTCGAGATCCGTAATGGTGAGGGCGAAGGCGACGAGGGACCCTGCTCCTGACCCGCGGCCCGGACCCACGGGAATGCCCTCTTTCTTCGCCCACTGGATGAAATCGGCGACGATCAGGAAATATCCCGGAAACTCCATCTTGGAGATTACATCGAGTTCGAACTGGAGGCGGTCCCAATAGTCGCTTTCCGAAGCGGAAAGCGCACCGCGTTCAAGGCGCGCCTTCAGGCCGTCGCGCGCCTGGCGCTCGAGTTCACGCGCTTCGGCGGCAAGGGCGTCATCGCTCGCCCCGGCCTTTGCGGCTTCTCTTGTAAAACGCGGCAGGATCGGCAGCCGCGTACGCGGACGAAACGCACAGCGCCGCGCGATCTCAACCGTTGCGTCGATTGCCTCCGGCAGGTCGGCAAACAACGCGCGCATTTGCGTTGCCGATTTGAAGAAATGCTCACGCGTCACCGCGCGGCGGTCCTCCTGATGCACATAGGCGCCGTCCGCAATGCACAGCAGCGCATCATGCGCTTCATAATCGTCGGCCGTCGGAAAGAAGGGCTCGTTGGTCGCGACAACCGGCAAGCCCTGCTCGCTGGCAAGATCGAGAAGGTCGGCCTCGACGGGCCGCCCGCGCCGCCCGGAATGTCGCTGCAATTCGAGGTAGAACCGATCTGGAAACAAGGCTGCGATCTGCGCGCCAAGCGCACGCGCCTCATCGCCCCTGTCGAGACGGAGCGCGGCGTCGAGGGGCCCGTCGAACCCGCCCGAAAGGCAAATCGGACCCTCTGTCCCCTCCTCGTCGAGCCACCCTAAAGCCGCGGCGACGTGATCGGGGGACGCAGAGCCTAGAAACGCCCGGCTTGAGAGGCGCATCAAGCGCGCAAACCCTGCCTCCGACTGCGCGAGGAGCACAATCGACGGCGGCCGCGCGCCTTTTGCCTCGCGGCTAGTGTCGCAAATAACTGACAATTGAAGACCGGCGATCGGCTGAACGCCGGCAGCGGCGAGAATCTCAGACGCTTCCAGCGCGCCGAAAAGATTATTGCTGTCCGTGATCGCGACCGCTGGCATGCTGGCGGCAAGACAAAGATCTTTCAGCTTGCCAATTTTGATCGCGCCTTCGGACAGCGAATAGGCTGAATGCAAATGCAAGTGGACAAAATCCGCGACCGGCCGTTCGACTGAAGCTCGCTCCATCATCGCTTGCCGGATTGGATCGACCATCGCTCTCGCCTTCGTTTGATCGGATGCTTCAGGCGCCGGCGACAAAGCTGAGCAGTTGCACAGACGCAATCAGAAGGAGGAGTAGCCCGAGTCCGGCCGCATCCTTCAACACGCCGGTTTCCCCGGCATTCACACGTAAGCGGGCTGGCGCGAAGGTCTTTTGCATTGGATGTCTCCATCGGTTACGAGATAATGTTCTTCTTTCGTTCTATATTCCTGTTTTGTTCTCGTGTCCAGCGCAAGTTTTCAACCGGGGAAGCCGGGGAAAAATTTACGCCTCAGGCGGCGGAACCCGGCGCTGACAGGAACGCCCTTACCTCAGCGAGAAAGCGGATGAACTGGTCATGGTGGACCCAATGGCCCGCCCCCTCGATCAGGGCAACGCGGGCATTGCGGAAATGGCCGGCGCGCCCGTCCTTTTCCGGGTTCGAGGCCCAGCTTTTCTCGCCATAAACGAGTAATGTCGGGCACTCGATCGCGGCCCACAAAGAATGAACGTCCGCGAGCGGAAGGTCGAACGGCGGCCAGACATTCACATAATTGTCGAACTTCCAGCTCCACGTGCCGTCTTCGTTGGCGGTCGCCCCGTGCTCGGTAAGGTGGCGGGCCTGTTCATCGGTCAGAAACTTGTTTTCGTCCTGCATGCGCGCGAGCGCGGCGTCGAGGGATGCATAGCGCTTTGGCGTGCGGGCGGCTGCCGCGCGTTTGTCTTCGATCCATTTGCGCAGGCGGTCAGGCGCCGCGATCTTGTCGCGCTCGGCCTGCATGGCGGGCGACAGGCCAAGCCCTTCGATCGCGACGAGCTTTGCGACGTTGGCCGGATAAAGCCCCGCATAGCGGATCGCGATATTGCCGCCCATCGAATGCGCGACGATCGTCACCGGCGCGGGCCCCAGTTGATGGATCAACTGCGCGAAGTCGTAGACGAACGCGAGCATCGAATAGTCGCCGTCCGGCGACCAGTCGCTGTCGCCGTGCCCGCGCAGGTCGGGCGCGATGACATGATAGTCTGAGGCGAGTGCGCGCGCGACCGCGTCAAGGCTGCGGCAATGATCGCGCCCGCCATGCACGAGGATCAGCGTCGGCGCGGCGTCATTTCCCCAATCCGCATAATGGAGTTTCAGCCGCTGCGAGACAAAGCGGCGCGAGGTGGGGTGCGCGTTCATGGCTTGATTGTCGTGCCGCCGGCGGCGTCCATCCAGCGCGTCGTACAGATGTTACTGCACGCCCCAAGGCGCTGGCGGGATTTCGACCGGCCTTGTGACATCGAACTCGACGCGAAAAAACCGGTTCGGCCGCTTGAGCTCATACGCAAAGCGCGCGTCATCGATCTCGATTGCCCAGACATTATCGACCGAAACCGCGCGCCCTTCGCGAATGAACATTTCTTTCGAATAAGCGTCAGCGGGAAATTCCTGTCGCGTCGCCGATCCGGGTCCAGCCGTATCGCCGCCATAGAGCGTCAACACATCACTCGACCCGTCTTCGTGGCGATGATCGTGCTTGAGGCGCAGGCCCTCCCCCGTGCGCGATACGACCCAGGTGCGCGAGTGATCCTCGCCAACATGAAAGGGTATGCGGATTTCATCCGCCGTGCAGGATCGGACTTCCATGACGAGACGCGCGCCCGCCATATCGGCGTCGGCGGCATCCGTGGTGACGAGCCGGCCCTCATAGGCCTTGCCGCAACGTTCGGCGAGCGCCGCGAAGAATGCATCGTGCGCGGAGGGTTTTCCGCCACTGCTGGCGCACGAGGCCAGCGCCGCAAAGCAGAAGATCGAAATTAGGCGCATTGGGGTCACTCCGTTTTGTCCCCAATACCCGATCCCGGGCACATTGCGAACCGTCCTTCGCCTTAACGATGCCAATCCTTTTCAAGTCGCGGCGCCGTGAGGAACATCAGCGCCGCGGCAATGACGTAAAAGCCCGTGCCGGAGAGGATCGCATAGCGCAGAGCCTCATCTCCAAAGCGGTTGGTCATTGTGTCCGACAGCGCCCCGATCGCCAGATTGCCAAGGCCTATGCCGATGAGATTGTTGACGAACAAAAATATCGCCGACGCGGTGGTGCGCATGTTTGGCGGGACAAGATGCTGAAAGGCGGCAATGACGGGCCCGAGCCAGACGAGGCTCAGCGCTGTCGGCACAAGAAACAGAAAGAAAGTGACGACGAGCGAGGTCGACAGGATGCCAAAAACGAAGAAAGGGATCGTCAGCAGAAATGCAATCGCTGGCACCAGCGCATAAGCCGCCTTGTTGGTCTTGCCGAAACGGTCGGCGAGGACGCCCCCGGCCCAGATGCCGGCAATGCCGCCGATCAGCAGCAAGGCGCCGTAGAAATAGGCGGCAAACAGCACCGGCTTTGGATCAGGCGGCAGGAGGAAGTCCGGCATGAACGAGAAAAACGCCGGCAGCGCATCGCCGAAACTTCGTACAAAGAATGACGGCAGCCAGAAAATGATGCCATAGCCCATCATCGACGACGACGCGGCGCCGAACGACAGGCCCCAGACACTCGGCTTGGCTGCGAGCGTCCGGACGACTTCCCTGATTGGCGCGGCAACGGGCGGCGGGCCGGCGTCAAAGTTGCCGCGCACCGGGTCTCTGACCGTCAGCCTGAGAAGGGGCGCGAGGAACAGGCCGGCAATCCCGACAATGAGAAACGCCGAGCGCCAGTCGAGATAGCTCGTCAATACGCCGCCGAGGAGAATGCCAAACGCCGAGCCGATCGGAATGCCGAACGAATAGATCGACAGAGCTCTGGCGCGCTTTTCAGAGGGAAAGTAATCGGCGATCAGCGAATAGGCAGGCGCGACGCCGCCTGCCTCGCCGACGCCGACGCCGAGGCGCGCGAGAAACAACTGCGTGAAATTCTGCGCGACGCCGCACAGCGCCGTCATCGCACTCCATAAAGTCAGCGCGATGGTCATGATCCAGACGCGGCTCTTGCGGTCAGCCAGCATCGCGATCGGCACGCCAAGAACCGTATAAAAGAGGGCGAACGCAAGGCCGCCCATCAGCGACAGCTGCGTATCTGTGAGCGCCAGATCCGCCTTGATCGGAACGGCGAGGATGCCGACGATCTGACGGTCGATGAAGTTGAACGTGTAAACGACGACGAGAACGAACAGCACCCACGCGCGATAGGCTGGCGTCGTTTCCGATCCCGGCTTCAAGGCGCGCCGCCTTCAACGCTCTCCAGAAAGTCGCGCACGTCTCCGAGCGTTTTTTCTGGCGCCTCCTCGTGCGCCACATGCCCAACGCCGTCATAAATCAAGAGCCGTCCATCCGGGATCGCCGACGCCATGCGCCGGCCGTGATCGGCGGTGATTACCTTGTCGTCGGCGCCCCAGAGGATGAGCGTCGACGCTGTAATCGCTTTAAGAAGCGGGTCGGGATCGGGCAACGTGAACTCTTCGATCGATTGCACATAGGCCTCGCCATTGCCGGGCTGGCGCATCATGTCGGCGGTGCGCTTGACGCGGTCAGGCGTGATTTCCGCCTTGTCTGCGTAGATTGACTGCATGGTGAAAGTGACGCCGGCCTCGCTTGCGTTGCGCAGAAAAAAAGCGACCGGCGCAGGGGGCGACAAGGGCGTCTCAGCAACGCCCTTGTCGGGATAGCCGCCCGGCGAAATGAGAATGAGCGCCGCAACCCGGTCCGGCGCGGTTGCGGCAAAGCGCCAGGCGGCGAGCCCGCCGAGCGAATTACCGGCAACGATGGCCCGATCGATTGCGAGCGCATCCATGACATCGCCGACAAAGTCGGCCCGTTCCTGCGGCGCATAGCGCCGCTCCGGGTCAGGCCCTGAAAGTCCATGGCCGAGCAGGTCGAAACGGATGACGCGATGGTCGCGTTTCAGATCAGCCGCCCACGCGTCAAACGATTCAAGACTATAGATGAAGCCGTGCAACAAGATTATGGGCGGCGCTTCGGGCGGCCCTTCAATGCGTACACGGACATTGGCGCCGGCAATCGTCATCAGGCGGTCGTCGGCGGTCAGATAGGTCGCGCCAGCAGTCTCAACGGTCTGCTGTCCGCGCCAGTAGACAAAGCTGCCAGCAAACCCGGCAACGAGCGCCAACGCCACAAGCGAAAAGATTGCATTCCTAAACACAGGGTTCTCCGGCCGGGCATTCCAGAAATCCGGCGCGGATTTTTCCGATTACCGGAGAAATCCGTGCTGGCAGGGAGAAGCCATTCGCCTCAGAAGGCAACCTTGATCGTGCCGAACACCTGGCGCGGATTGCCGAAGAAGGCGGTCTGGACGCCCGTGGCGCCAAGCGGCGAATTCCCGAACGCCGGCAGCGACGTCACAAAGTCATAGCCGGCAACGATATACCGCTTGTCGGTCAGGTTCGTGCCGTGAACGCCCGCGCTCCAGCGCCCGTCATCGGTCGTCCATGTAAACCCGGCATTGAAAAGCGCATAGGCCGGCTGGTCGATCGGCGAGCGGAAGTTGAACTGATTGGTGTCATCGCGGAACGAGAACGACGTGTAGAGATTAAGCCCGCCATCGTGACCAACGATAGACAACGGGCGACCGTAGTTGACTTGCGCGAAAGCGGTAATTTTCGGCGTATTCTGAAACACCGCAATATCGGTGATATCCGGCGGCGGCGAGCCGCGGCCGAGATATTCGTCGAACTCGGCGCTGATATAACCGAGCGCGAACTGCACGTTTAGGCCATCCCCCGCTGACAACCAGTCTTGGGCAAGGCGCACGTCGCCTTCCCATTCAATGCCCCAGAGCGTCGCCGCCGCAGCGTTTGTCGTGACGCCGGCGAAGGTGTCGGCGACGCCGTCGCCATTGGTATCAACGCCGAACGAGCCAGGAATCTGCACATCCTTATAGTCGCTGTAGAAGACCGCAAAATTCGACGTCGCAACGCTGCCGAACTGGCTCTTGAGGCCGACCTCGTAGGTGTCGATCTCTTCAGGCTGGAACAGGCAAAAGGCGCGCTGATCGTCCGGGTCGAGACCGCCCGGCGTTGCGTCGCCGTCGATGTTCGGCGCCGAAGAGGCGACGCAGCGCGGATCGAACGAGCCGCCCTTGAAGCCTTGCGAATAGGAGACATAACCGGTGTGTTCGTCGCTGAACTTGTAAGAAATGCTGCCGCGCGGACTGAAGTCGGTAAACGTCGCGTCCGCGATAAGGTTGGTCTGTGTCAGCAATGGCGGACGAGACGGCCCGCCAAGCGACGGCGACAGAGTTCCGAGCGGGAACGTTGTTCCGTTGTTCACGAAAATTTGGCGGCGCAGGAAGATCGAACGCTCGTCTTCCGTATAGCGCCCGCCGGCGGCAATCGACAGCCTATCGGTCAGGTCAAACGAGAAATCGCCGAACACGGACCATGTGCGCGTATCGACATCGCTCGATGTAAAGACATTGGTCGCGCCGCCGCCAAGCAGCACGTCGAAATCGTTGCGCGCATTCGCTGAAAGATAATAAAAGCCGAGCACGCCACTGAGGCGGTCGCCCTGATAGAGCCCCTGGAATTCTTCGCTGAACTGGTGGTCGCGATATTCGGTCGCGACATCGAGGTCGATCAAGGGCAGCGAGTCAAAGTCGATCGGCGTCGTCGTGTCGCTGTCGCGATAAGAAACGATATTCTTGAACGTAAGAGTGTCCGTTGCACGGAACTCGACAACGTTCGACAACCCGCGCGCCTCTACGCCCTGCTCGGGCGTATTCAGACCCGATCGCGTGTCAAAGACATTCTCAAGCACTGGAAAGCCAGTGAAGGGCAGCAAGCGATGACCTTGGCGCGGATCGGAGTTATCTTCGGTCCAGTCCCCGCTTAAGCGGATTGAAAGGTTGTCCGCCGGGTCCCATTCGACGCTGGCGCGAAACGCAAGCACGTCCTTGTTATAATTTTCAAGGTCGGTGAGGTTCAAATTGTCGCCAAAACCGTTCCGGGTCAGATAGGCGACGCCGCCGCCGATCTTGAGATCGCCGATAAACGAATCGTCGAGCACCGGCAGGCTGAACGAACCGACCGCATCGAACTGGCCATAGGTGCCGCCGGTGAGGCGCAGGCTTGCCGAAGGGTCGTCGGAGAGACGTTTCGTGACATATTTGATGGCGCCGCCAATCGTATTGCGGCCGTAGAGCGTCCCTTGCGGTCCGCGCAGCACTTCAATGCGCTCGACGTCATAGATATCGAGAACCGCCGCCTGCGGACGATTAAGATAGACGTCATCGATATAAAGGCCGACGCCCGCCTCAAAGCCGGCGACCGGGTCCTGCTGACCGACGCCGCGAATGAATGCCGACAAGGTCGAGTTCGTGCCGCGCGAGACTTCAAGCGTCACGTTTGGAGTGATCGCTTCGATGTCGGTGAGGTCCAGCGCGCCGATTTCATCAAGCTTGTCACCGCTGAACGCCGACACGGCGATCGGCACATCCTTCAGCGATTCATCGCGCCGGCGCGCCGATACGATGACTTCGTCAGTTGCCTCGCCCGCCGCAGTTTCCTGCGCGAGGGCCGGAGCCGTCCCCGCCGCCATTGCTATCGCTGACGCAAACCCAAGCGCGGTTGCGCGCACGCCCAACGTCGTCAAGAATCGTTTTTGCATTCTAGCCTCCCAAATTCGCGCCTTTGCCCTGCGCGTTATCAAACAGAATAGGGTCCACGGCCGACCTGTCCCATGACGGGACTGATCGGGTTAGGTGGACATTTTCGCTCAATCGGCGTTCCTGTTGCGTCGTTCGGCATAGGCCTTGGGCGTCTCGCCATTCCAGGCCTTGAACGCCCGGTTAAATGCACGAAAGTCGGAAAAGCCAAGTTCGTCAGCAACTTCGGCGACAGTCTTGCGGCGATCGAGGAGCGCTTTCGCGGCCTCGTTCAAAACATCGCGGCGCAAATCGCGGAAGTTCGGTCCTTCTGCCTCAAGTCTTCGGCGAAGGGTCGCCGCGCTGACGCCGGCAAGCGCCGCAATGCGGGTCTGGTCAATCACGCCCTTGGCTAAAGAGCGGCGCACGAAATCAGCCGTTTCGGGCCCTGGGCCCGCGCCGTGGACAGCACCCGCGGCGCTGGTAATTTCGGCGAGCACGGCCGACGCTTTCAGCGCTTCGGCGCCCGGCGGCGCAATTGCGGCGGTTGCCGTGTCAAAACTGTATTCAAGCGAATAAACCGGCGCGCCGAAACGCACTGGCGCGCCCCAGAAGTCGAGATGGATCGCGTCCGCGGACCGGCCCTCGCGCGTAACCGACACGCGTCTGAGCCCGGCGTTGGCGTGCGGCCGCGACACTGTCGCCAGAATGCAATGGAGGAAGATCTGAACGCATTCGAGCGAGAATCTCAGGAACGCCGGATTGTCTTTCATCGTGTACGGAAAAAGCCGGTCGTCAATCACAAACGCAATACCATCACCGCGGCGGCGAACGCTGTTGTACGCGCCGCCGTGAAGGAGGTTGTAAGACTGCGCAAGCGTCTCCATGGCATGATTGAGCGAAGTTGCGCCAACGAGGTGCGCCAGCACGAAATCCGTCGACCCCGGCAGCAGCTGGCGCGACGACATGCGCATTGTTTCGTCCTGCAGCGCAGCGGCGATCAGATCCTGCGCGCGAAAATAGTCGGCGAGCGCCATGACGCCGCTGTCCTCAAAGATCGACGGCCCGACGCCCAGCGCTTTTAAGATTGCAGACGTGTCGGCGCCGCGCGCCGCCGCGATCTCGAAGAGCGGCTTTGCCTCGCGCGCCAGCACGCGGACGGGCTGCCGGACTTCGGCCAAGACGCGCGCGTCAGACAAAGGATTGGCCTCACTTTCGCCCGGCAAAGCCTGCCAGCAGTTCGGCGAGCCAGCGCCCGGCCGTCAACGCTGTAATGTCTGACACATCGAGCGAAGGGTCAAATTCCGTGAGATCGACGGCCGCGACGGCGGAACAGGCCCCGACGGCGCGCGCCGCTGCAAAAAACTCATCGGCCGTCATGCCGCCCGGCCGTGCGCCCGGCGCACCCGGGCACTGCGCCCGATCAATCACGTCTATATCGAAATCGACGTAGAGACGCTCGCAGCGCCCTGACAGCTGCTCGATCGCTTCCTCGATCAGGGCAACGGCTCCGCATGCCTTGACATCGGCGATCGTTCGCACAGCAATCCCTTGCGCCATCGCAAAGTCAAACGCGCGCTGCGTGTTAGCGAACGGCGCAAGGCCGATCTGAACAATGTTGGCGCCGGGTAAGCCATCCTCGATCAGTGCACGGACGGGATTGCCATTGGTCAGGCCGCAATCGGTGTCGCGCAAATCAAAATGCGCATCGAGCGTGATGAGGCCCGTCCCGCCAAGCGGGCCAAGACCATGAACGCCACCACGCGTGATTGCGTTGTTGCCGCCCGCGACAATCGTCAGCTGCCGTTTCGTCACCAATTCAAGGACGCCGTCGCGAATCGGCGAAAAGGATTGCTCCGGCGTCAGCGTCTTCAGAAACAAATCGCCCGCGTCCAGCACCCGGACAGCGGAAAGGTCTGCGCCAGTTTCCACGTCAAACACGGAGAACCGCTTCATGGCTTCGCGTAAAACCTTTGGGGCAAGATCGCAGCGCCCGGGCGTCAGCGATTTCTCGTTGAGCGGCGCGCCAATCAGAGCGACTGGCGCCGACACGTCCGTGGTGAGGAGGTCCGCCAGCGAGCGCCAGCTTCGGCATTCGGATAGAGCGGCGTCCTGCATCGGGGTCTCCCAAATGGCGGGTTCTGTTCGAACTCTGTATACAGCGGGGTTCACCGATGCGGAAAAGGCCAAAAGCAAGACCTGATGCTCGACCTCCTCCTCACCGACGCGCGCATTGCGACGATCGACCCGTTGGTCGCCAGCCCCTATGGCGCCATCGCCGCGAGCGCCATTGGCGTCAAGGATGGCCGGATCGCTTTTGTCGGCGCCGCCGCTTCGGCGCCGCCGGCGCAACACGTCGAGTTCCTCGGCGGGCGCTGGGTGACGCCGGCGCTCATCGATTGCCACACGCACCTCGTCTTTGGCGGCAACCGCGCCGCCGATTTCGAGAAGCGCCAGGCGGGCGCAACCTACGAGGATATTGCGCGCGCTGGCGGCGGCATCCTCTCCACCATGCGCGCAACGCGCGCAGCCTCTCTCGAAGAGCTTGTCGAGAGCGCCCTAACCCGCCTTGAGATGTTGCGTCGCGGCGGGGTTGCGACAGTCGAGATCAAGTCCGGCTATGGGCTCACTGTCGGCGACGAAGCAAAAATGCTGATCGCCGCCGGCGAAGCAGCGCGCGCGGCGAAAATGCGGGTTAGGCGCACGCTTCTTGCCCTGCACGCTCTGCCGCCGGAGTTTGCTGCTGATCGCGCGGGCTTTGTACGCCACGTCTGCGAGAGGATGATCCCGGAAATCGCGGAAGCTGGCCTCGCGGACGCCGTTGACGCTTTCTGCGAAGGGATTGGATTTACACGCGAAGAAACGCGCGCCGTATTCGACGCGGCGAAGAAAGCCGGATTGGCAATCAAGCTCCACGCTGAACAACTCTCGAATCTGCAAGGGGCGAGGCTCGCCGCCGATTATGGGGCGCTGTCCGCCGACCACCTCGAATATATCGACGAGGCGGGCGTCGCGGCGATGGCGAAAGCCGGCGCCGTCGCCGTCCTGCTGCCCGGCGCCTTTTATTCCTTGCGGGAGGCGAGAAAACCGCCGGTCGATCTGTTCCGCCAGCACGGCGTTGCGATGGCGCTCGCGACCGATCTCAATCCCGGCACCTCGCCGATGCTGGCGCCGGCGCTGGCGATGAGCATGGGCGCGACGCTGTTCGGCCTGGCGCCAGAAGAGTGCCTTGCCGGCATGACGCGTAACGCCGCCAAGGCGCTCGGCCTTGCCCATGAATGCGGCGTCATCAAAACAGGCCTCGCAGCCGATTTCGCCGTCTGGTCCATCGACCATCCGGCTGAACTTTCCTATTGGATCGGCCATCCGGGACCCGACATGCTTTATGTCGGCGGCAAAGTAATCAAGGAGAGTTGATGGATATCGCGCAAATTCCGCCGGGCCGAAAGCCGCCCCACGAGGTCAATGCCTTCATCGAGATCCCGCAAGGCGGGCAGCCGGTAAAGTACGAACTTGATACGAAGTCGGGCGCGTTGTTCGTCGATCGCTTTCTGCATACCTCGATGATTTACCCTTCGAATTACGGCTTCATCCCGGGAACTCTAGGCGAGGATGGCGACACGCTCGACATCCTCGTTGTAACGCCCATTCCGGTCGTTGCGGGCGCTGTCATCCGCTCGCGGACGATTGGCGTCTTGTTGATGGAGGATGAAAAGGGCGTTGACGAAAAGATTCTGGCCGTACCGGTCGATGCCCTGAACCCGTTTTATTCGAACGTGAAGACTCACAAGGACCTTCCTCCCCTGCTGGTCCAGCAGATCGGACACTTCTTCAAGCACTACAAGGACCTCGAACCCGGCAAGACCGCAACGGTTGGCGAATGGGGAACGCTGAAGGTCGCGCATGAAAGGATCATGCTGGCGATCGACCGCTTCACCAAAAAAGGGTGGAAATGAGCACGACCGGAACCCGCCGCAACACGCGCACCATCAGAGCGCGTACGGGACCCGACAAGTCCGCCAGGCACTGGACGACGGAAGCTGCCGTTCGCATGCTGATGAATAATCTCGACCCGGATGTCGCCGAGGATCCGCATGCGCTTGTGGTCTATGGCGGCATCGGGCGTGCGGCCCGCAATTGGGAATGTTTCGACAAGATTGTTGAAACGCTGGAACGCCTCAACGACGACGAAACGCTGCTTGTGCAGTCCGGCAAGCCCGTCGGGGTTTTTCCAACCCACAAGGATGCGCCGCGCATTTTGATCGCCAATTCGAATCTCGTGCCAAAATGGGCAAACTGGGAGCATTTCAACGAGCTCGATCGCAAGGGCCTGATGATGTACGGCCAGATGACGGCCGGCTCATGGATTTATATCGGCACGCAAGGCATCGTTCAGGGCACGTATGAAACCTTCGTTGAAATAGGCCGTCAGCACTATGGCGGCGATCTTGCGGGCCGCTGGATCTTGACGGCGGGCCTTGGCGGCATGGGCGGCGCGCAGCCGCTCGCAGCCGTAATGGCGGGCGCTGCGTGCCTTGCGATCGAATGCCAGGCCTCGCGCATCGAAAAGCGGCTGGAGACGCGCTATCTCGATGAGAAAGCCGACGACCTCGATGACGCCCTTGCCCGCATCGCGCGCGCGACGAAGGAAAAGCGCGCTGTTTCAATCGGCCTGCTCGGCAACGCCGCCGAAATATTGCCCGCGCTCATCAAGCGCGGCGTCAGGCCTGACGCTGTCACCGACCAGAACTCGGCGCACGATCCGGTCAATGGTTATTTGCCAATCGGCTGGACTGTCGATCAGTGGATCACGGCCCGCGAATGCGACCCCGCGAGCGTTGAAAAAGCCGCGCGCGCGTCTATGGCGACACACGTAAGGGCGATGCTCGCATTTCGCGCCATGGGCGTCCCGGTCTTTGACTATGGCAACAACATCCGCCAGGTCGCGCGCGACGAAGGCGTCGCGCACGCATTCGATTTTCCGGGCTTCGTGCCCGCTTACGTGCGCCCGCTCTTTTGTCGCGGCGTCGGCCCGTTCCGCTGGGTCGCGCTGTCCGGCGACCCCGAAGACATTTACCGCACCGACGCGCGCGTGAAGGAATTGATCCCCGACGACTCGCATCTCCACCGCTGGCTCGACATGGCGCGCGAGCGGATCAGGTTTCAGGGCCTGCCCGCCCGCATTTGTTGGGTTGGTCTCGGCGAACGCCATCGACTTGGTCTCGCGTTCAACGACATGGTCGCAAGCGGCGAAGTGAAAGCGCCAATAGTGATCGGCCGCGATCATCTCGATTCAGGATCGGTCGCCAGCCCCAATCGCGAGACTGAAGCGATGAAAGACGGCAGCGACGCGGTATCCGATTGGCCGCTCTTGAATGCGCTCCTCAACACGGCGAGCGGCGCAACATGGGTCTCGCTCCACCACGGCGGCGGCGTCGGCATGGGCTATTCCCAGCATGCGGGCATGGTGATCGTCGCCGATGGCACCGAAGACGCCGCGCGGCGATTGCAGCGTGTGTTGTGGAATGATCCGGGCACGGGCGTGATGCGGCATGCCGATGCGAGGTATGAGAGCGCTGTGACGTGCGCGCGGGAAAAGGGGCTGGATTTGCCAATGGTCGATCAATGACCTTGCCCCTAATGTCCGGCGCCGTCACCCTTGAAGATCTGCGCGCGATCTGGAATGGCGCCAGCGTTTCGCTTTCCGACGACGGATACGCGGCAATCGAGGCCGCCGCTGCAAGCGTTGCGCGCATCGTCGCGTCGGGTGAGACCGTGTACGGCCTGAACACCGGCTTCGGGCTTCTCGCGCATACGCGCATTCCGAATGAACGCCTTGTCGAATTGCAAAAAAAGATCGTTCTCTCCCATGCCTGCGGGCTTGGCGCTCCTCTCGACGACCGCATCACGCGGCTTGTCATGGCGTTAAAAGTTGTTGGCCTCGCACGGGGGCATTCGGGCGTCCGGCGCGCTGTTGTCGATCGGTTGCTTGAATTCCTGAAGTGCGGTCTCCTCCCCGTTATCCCGGAGCAGGGCAGCGTCGGCGCGTCGGGCGATCTTGCCCCCCTCGCCCACATGACGGCGGCGATGATGGGCGTCGGCGCAATTCGCGCGAAGGGCGAGAGCATGCCCGCTGCTGAGGCGCTCCAGCATGCGGGGCTTCCGCCAATTGAGCTGGGGCCGAAGGAAGGCCTAGCGCTCCTCAACGGCACGCAGGTTTCAACCGCGATTACGCTCGATGCGCTGTTCAAGGCCGAGCATGTGTTTGGCGCCGCTCTCTGCGCCGGCGCGCTGTCGGTAGACGCGCTGAAAGGCTCGCTCGCGCCGTTTGACCCCCGCATTCACGCGCTGCGTGGCCAGCCCGGGCAAATCGACGTTGCGCGGGCGGTCCGCGACCTGTTGAAAGGCAGCGCCGTCAATCTCAGCCATATCGACTGCGACCGCGTGCAAGACCCCTATTCTTTCCGCTGCCAGCCGCAGGTGATGGGCGCGGCGCTCGACCTTTTGCGCCAAGTGGCCAAAACGCTTACAATCGAGGCGAACGCCGTCACCGATAATCCGATCATCTTTCCGGATACGGACGAGGCGATCTCCGGCGGCAATTTTCACGCCGAACCGATTGCCTTTGCCGCCGACATGCTGTCGATCGCCCTATGTGAGATCGGCTCGCTGTCTGAACGACGCACGGCGATTCTCGTTGATCCGAAAATGAGCGGTCTTCCCGCATTTCTTGTCGAAGACGGCGGCGTCAATTCCGGGTTCATGATCGCGCAGGTGACGGCGGCAGCGCTCGTTTCCGAGAATAAGTCGATGGCTTTTCCTGCAAGCGTTGATTCGATTCCGACCTCCGCCAATCAGGAAGACCACGTTTCGATGGCGACGGGCGCCGCGCGCAAAGCCGGCAAGATCGCCGTCAACGCCGCAGGCGTCGTCGGCATCGAACTCCTTGCCGCCGCGCAAGGCCTGGAGTTCCACGCTCCGCTGAAAACATCCGTCCCTTTGCAGAAAGTGCAGGCCGCCATCCGCGCCAAGGCGGCGCCCTGGACACAGGACCGCTACTTTGCCGATGAGCTGCAAGCATTGCAGCAGGAAACGCTAGAAAATCCGTTATTCATAGAACTTCCGGCGATCTCAATTGCAACCTGATCCGTTCGGCGCGCCATGGCGTCGTTTGGCGCCGGGAGCCGGGCTGAACCGTTGCCGGCACGACAGGAATAGCGGCATGGTCTGCGATCAAATCAGAGGGGCGCGAAAAGGCGCGACTGGTCAATTTTATGGAGAACTCAACATGCAAAAACATATCACCGTTTCGGCAGCCGCACTTGCCTTCGCGCTCGGCGGCGCGCCGCTAATGGGAAACACAGCGTCGGCGCAGACGACGGTGCAAATCCCCGCCGCTGAACAGGCGGCCGCGCCCGCCGCCACTGGGGCCATCGACGCCAATCATGTGATGATCGCGCCATGGACTGGCGCCTATGGCGGCATTCCGCCATGGGACAAGATTAGCGCTAGCGATTTCGTTCCGGCGTTCGATCATGCGATCGACAGCGCGCGCGCCGAGATCGCTGCGATCACTGCGGCCAAAGCCAAGCCGACATTTGAAAACACCATTGTCGCCATGGAGAAGGCGGGCGCCGAACTGACCCGCCTGCAAAATCTGTTTGGCGTCTATTCGGGAAACCTCAACGTCGGCGAGGTTCCCGCAATCGAACAGATCGTTTATCCGAAGCTTGCCGCCTTCGGCGATGAGGTCAACCAGAACGCCGCGCTTTTTGCCCGTGTTGCCGCCGTCTATAACGGCAAGGGCCTGAAAAAGCTTAAGCCTGAAGAGCGCCGGCTAGTCGAGGATAGCTATAAGGGCTTTGTGCGCAACGGCGCCAATCTCGACGAGGCCGGGAAAAAGCGCGCCGCCGAAATCAACCAGCGCCTTGCAACGCTTGGCACGACGTTTACGCAGAACCAGCTTGCCGATGAAGACACGTTCACCTTGATCGACAAACGCGCAGATCTGAAAGGGCTGCCGCAGCAGCTTGTCGATGCTTACGCCGAAACAGCGAAGGCAAAGGACAAATCCGGCAAATGGGCAGTGGCCAACACGCGTTCCGCCGTTGATCCGTTCCTCACCTATTCCGAAAACCGGCCAGCGCGCGAAAAGATCTGGCGCGCGTTCGTCAATCGCGGCGACAATGGCGACGCGCAAGACAACAACGCGATCATTGCCGAAACGCTGAAGCTGCGCGCCGAGCGGTCGAAACTGCTCGGCTATCCGACCTACGCGCATTGGGCGATCGAACGGCAGATGGCTAAAACCCCCGAAGCCGCCATGGATCTCATGCTGAAAGTCTGGCCGAAAGCGATCGCGCGCGCCAAGGAAGAGGTCGCCGATATGCAAGCCGTTGCCGATGCGGAAGGGGCGAGGATCAAGATCGAGCCTTGGGATTATCGTTTCTATGCCGAGAAAGTCCGCAAGGCGAAGTACGATCTCGATTTCAATGAAGTAAAACCCTACGTCCAACTCGAAAAGCTCCGTGAAGGGATGTTCTGGGTTTCCGGCGAACTTTTTGGGCTGAAGTTTGAAGAGGTGTCCGACGTTCCCGTGTTCCATCCCGACGTACGCGTCTGGAACGTAACGGACGCTACGGGCGCCTTTGCCGGCCTCTGGTATTTCGACCCCTACGCCCGCGCTGGCAAGAATTCGGGCGCATGGATGACGGAATACCGCGGTCAGCAAAAGCTTGCCGGCGATATCCAGCCGATCGTTTCGAACAATTGCAACTACATCAAAGGCAAGCCCGGTGACGCGGTGCTGATCTCATGGGATGACGCCGAGACGCTGTTCCATGAATTCGGCCATGCTCTGCACGGCCTCTTGTCGAACGTAAAATATCCATCGCAAGCGGGAACCAATGTGCCGCGCGATTATGTCGAGTTCCCCTCACAGATTCTTGAGCGCTGGCTGTCGACTCCGGAAGTCATGAAGCAGTTTCTTGTCCACCACGAGACCGGAGAGGCGCTGCCGCAGGACCTCGTCGACAAGATCAAGCGGGCCAAGACGTTCAATCAGGGATTTTCAACGGTTGAATTTCTCGGCAGCGCGCTGGTCGATATGAAGCTTCACCTCGCGGGCGACGCGGACATTGACCCCGATGCGTTCGAACGCGAGACGCTGACCGCGCTCGGCATGCCGTCCGAAATCGTCATGCGCCACCGGACGCCGCAGTTCGGACACATCTTCGCGGGCGAAGGCTATGCTGCCGGTTATTACAGCTATCTGTGGGCCGACACGATCACCGCCGACGCCGCCGAAGCCTTCACGGAGGCCGGAAGCTTCTACGACGAAGCGACGGCCAAGCGCTTCCACGACCACATCATGTCGGTCGGGGATTCGATCGATCCGGCTGAGGGTTTCCGCCAGTTCCGCGGCCGCGATGTCGACACTGCGGCGTTGTTGCGCGACCGGGGCTTCCCGGTCGATTAAGGCGACACCAACGGCAAATTGATGTAGGCCTCCGCCAAACAAACAAGGCGCCCGCAACCCGCTCCCGCCCTTGGGAGTAGGTTGCAAAGGGGATCCCCTTGCGAGCTATCGGAGGCCTACCCCCGTGTCCGCGACTTCGTTCGCTGAAAATGCGTCGCCTGTGCTCGACGCCTACGAACTTGACGACCGCTATCGGCGCCGGACCGGACGCGTGTTCCTGACCGGCACGCAGGCGCTTGTGGCGATCATGCTGCATCAGCGCCGGCTTGACCGCGCGATGGGTCTCAACACTGCGGGCTTTGTCTCCGGCTATCGCGGCTCGCCGCTTGGCGCAGTCGATCAGGCGTTATGGCGCGCGAAAAAATTCCTGGTCGAAGAGCAGGTCGAATTCCTGCCTGCCATTAATGAAGACCTCGCGGCGACCGCCGTCCTTGGGACGCAGCAGGTCGAGATTGAAGCGGACCGCACCGTCGATGGCGTCTATTCAATGTGGTACGGCAAAGGTCCGGGCGTTGATCGCGCCGGCGATGCGCTGAAACACGGCAACGCCTACGGATCGTCGCCGCATGGCGGCGTTCTCGTCGTTGCCGGCGACGATCATGGCTGCGCGTCCTCGTCGATGTCGCACCAGTCCGATGTCGCCTTCATGGCATGGTACATGCCAACACTAAACCCTGCGTCGATTGCTGAATATGTTGACTTCGGCCTCTACGGCTTTGCGCTGTCGCGCTATTCCGGAATGTGGGTTGGCTTCAAGGGAATTTCAGAAACTGTCGAGAGCGCGGCAAGCGTCATGCTCTCCCCGCCGCGCTCTTTCCGTATGCCGAGCGATTTCGTCATGCCGGAGGGCGGTCTCAATTTCCGCTGGCCCGACCTTCCCGGCATGCAGATCGAGCGCCGCATGAAGTTCAGGAAAGACGCTGTCAGAGCTTTCGCCCGCGCCAACCCGATCGACCGCGCGATCTATGGCGTGAAGGGCGCCCGCTACGGCGTCATTACTACCGGCAAGGCCCATTTGGACGTCATGGAGGCGCTGGCGCTCCTTGGCGTTGACGAGGCCCGCGCCCGCGCCATCGGCCTTGATGTCTACAAGGTCGGCATGGTCTGGCCGCTCGAATGCGCGGGCGCCGAGCGCTTCATGGCGGGAAAGGAGGAGGTGCTGGTCGTTGAAGAAAAGCGCGGCATAATCGAAAGTCAGATCAAAGAGTATATCTACGACCGCGCGGTCGCCAAGCCCAAGCTTATTCTCGGCAAGCACGATGAGACGAATGCGTCGCTGATATCATGGGTCGACGAACTGTCGCCGTCCATGCTCGCGCCGATAATCGCGTCGCGAATAAAAAAAGTTATGCCAGACCTCGATTTTTCGGAGCCGCTTGTGCGCATTGCACGGCTTTCTGAAGCTGTTACCTCACCTGGCGGCGCACGGCGCCAGCCCTATTTCTGCTCCGGATGTCCGCACAACACCTCGACCAAGGTGCCGGAAGGCTCGAAGGCGCTCGCCGGTATCGGTTGCCACTTTATGGCGTCATGGATGGACCGCGACACCTCGTCTCTCATTCAGATGGGCGGCGAAGGCGTCAACTGGGCCGCGAAATCGCGATTCTTGAAAGGTCGCCCGCACATCTTCCAAAATCTCGGCGACGGCACGTACTATCACTCCGGATCGATGGCGATCCGTCAGGCAATCGCGGCCAACGCGAATATCACTTACAAGATCCTCTTCAACGACGCCGTTGCGATGACCGGCGGACAGCCCGTCGATGGCGCCATCTCCGTCGCCTCGATCGCCAGCCAGATTGCCGCGGAAGGCGTCGCCCGGATTGTGGTTGTGTCGGAGGATCCACAAGCTGTTCTTGCCCTTGGAGGCTTGCCTGCCGGCATCGACGTGCGCGGCCGCGAAGATCTCGACGCCGTGCAGCGCGAATTGCGCGAGATTGAGGGCGTCACCGCGCTCATTTACGATCAGGCGTGCGCCGCCGAAAAGCGCCGCAAGCGAAAGCGCGGCGACTATCCCGATCCGGCAAAGCGCGTCTTCATCAATGAGGCTGTCTGCGAGGGGTGTGGCGATTGCTCGGTGCAATCGAACTGCCTTTCCGTTGTTCCGATCGAAACCGAATTCGGCCGGAAGCGGCGCATCGACCAGTCGTCTTGCAATAAGGATTATTCCTGCCTGAAAGGCTTTTGCCCGAGTTTTGTTACGGTCGAAGGCGGGACCCTGCGCAAGCCATCTGTATTGGCTGACGACAGCGCGCTCAACGCTTTGATCGGCGAATTGACGGAACCGTCAATGACCCCGATTGTGCGCGTCTACGACCTCCTGATCGCGGGCGTCGGCGGCACCGGCGTCGTGACCATCGGCGCGATCATCGCGATGGCTGCGCATCTCGAAGGCAAAGGCGCCACCGTTCTCGACTTCATGGGCTTTGCGCAAAAGGGCGGCGCCGTTCTCAGCTATGTCCGCCTCGCCGCGTCGCCAGACGAGGTCAATCAGGTGCGCATCGACGCGGGCGAAGCCGAGGCGTTGATCGCCAGCGATCTCGTTGTCGCAACCGACGAGCGGGCATTATGCGTCTTGCAAAAGGGCGTCACGCGCGCGGTCGTCAACACTGAAATTGCGCCGACAGCTGACTTCATACGCAATCGCAATGTCGATTTTGAAGCAGCGCGCCGCCTGAAGGCCCTGCGCGAGGCCTGCGACGCTCAGTCGTTTGCCGCCCTTGACGCCAATGATCTCGCGCGGCGCTTGCTCGGCGATACTGTTTACTCGAACATGCTGCTGCTCGGGCTTGCCTGGCAAAGCGGTCTCGTGCCCCTCGGGCATGCCGCGATTGTGCGCGCCATTACGCTTAACGGCGTCTCGATTGACAAAAATCTGCGTGCCTTCGACATCGGGCGCGCAGCGGCGGTGGACGCGCAGAGCCTCTACAAAATCGCGGGCCTCTCGCAAGAACCGCCCGCGCCGCTGACGCTCGATGCCCTGATTGATCGCCGTGCGCGTTTCCTGGAAGCCTACCAAAATCGCGCCTATGCTGACGCCTATCGCGATTTTGTTGTACGCATCATCCAGACAACACGAGCAATCGACCTTGACGAGCGCCTGGCGCGAACGGTTGCGGAAAACCTATTCAAGCTGATGGCGTACAAGGATGAATATGAAGTCGCGCGGCTTTATACGTCCGTTGACTATCGGCGCAAGCTTGAGGGGGAGTTTGAGGGCAATTTCCGGCTCAAATTCCACATGGCGCCGCCCTTTTTCAACACTGGTGTCGATGCGCTCGGCCGCCCGAAGAAGTCCGAATTCGGCCCATGGATGATGACGGCCTTCTCGATCTTGAAGCAGCTCAAGTTTTTGCGCGGCAGCCCCTTCGATATTTTCGGCCACAGCAAGGAGCGCCGGCTGGAGCGGGCGCTGATTGCGGACTATCGCCGCGACATCGAATTGCTCGCAGGGCGACTGGATACGGCAACGCTGGGCGCCGTCATAGAGATTGCGAGCCTGCCTCAGGACATACGCGGCTATGGCCCTGTCAAGCTTGTTTCGATTGAACAGACCAACGCGCGTCGCAACGCCCTGTTGGCGAAAGTTGATGCGCCGCAGAAGAACCCCGCAGCTGCTGCCTGAAAGGAGTTATCGATGTTTGCCGATCTTGCTCAATTGCCGCCCGATCCCTTGCTTGGCCTTGCCGCAAGGGTTCGCACAGACCCGCGCACCGACAAGATCGATCTAGGGGTCGGCGTCTTCCGCACCCGGCAAAACGAAACACCGGTCATGGCCGCCATTGCGCGCGCGCAGGCGCGGCTTGTCGAAACGGAAAAATCGAAAGTCTATCTGCCCGCCGACGGCGCGCCTGGATTTGCAGCGGCAATCCGCAAGCTGATTTTCGGCATTGGGTCCAATGACCCGCGGACAGCGATCGTTCAGACACCGGGCGGGTCGGGCGCCTTGCGCGTCGGCGCTGAGGTGCTCAAGCGCGCCGGCGCCGCGGCAATCCATGTCAGCACGCCGACCTGGGCCAATCATGGCCCGCTTTTATCGGCATCGGGCCTCAAGGTTGTTTCCGCGCCCTATTACGACGCCAACACCGGCGGCGTCGATTTTCCTGCTTTTTATGCGGCAGCCTCGCACCTCGGCCCGGCGGATGCGCTGTTGCTGCACGCCGGCTGCCACAATCCCACGGGCGCCGACCTGACGCGCGAAGAGATCGACGCGGTCATTGATCTTGCGGAAAAGAACGGATTTTTGCCGTTCATCGATTTTGCCTATCACGGGTTCGCACACGGCCTCGAGGAAGACGCCTATATGGCCCGCGCCATGGCAGCACGGTTGCCGGAACTTGTTGTCGCCTATTCATGCTCCAAACATTTCGGGCTTTACCGCGAACGCACCGGAGCTGTCGCGCTGACCGGCTCCGATGCGCGCGCCGCCGACGCGCTGACGACTCACGCCGTCAATGTGGGGCGTCAGATGTATTCGATGCCGCCGGCGCATGGCGCGCTTCTCGTCGCGGACATTCTTGCGACGCCCGAGTTGGAGCAATCCTGGCGCGCCGAACTGGAAGAAATGCGTCTCGCCGTCAAACGCTCGCGGCAACTGTTTGTTGACACGGCACAGGCGCATCAACTGGGCGACAGGTTCAATCATATCGCGTGTCAGAATGGCATGTTTTCGCTCCTGCCGCTTGATGCGTCACAAGTTGACGACCTGCGCGATCGTCACGCTATTTTTATCGTCGGCAGCGGCCGGATCAATCTCTGCGCTATCAATGACGGGAATGCCGGGCGTATCTGCACGGCCATTGCCGATGTCCTCAGGCGCTGACAAACGCCCTCAGGCGTTGAAGATCGTCATGGCGTGTCAGGATGCCAGCGCGCGGCGCTGCCAGGCGGAGGTCGCGGAGTGTTTCGAGCGCCAAAATCAGCACGCCCAGCGGCGGACCACTCGCCGTGACTTGCGCCAGCGCCGATGCATCGAGCTCAGTTGACGGCTGCTCGATGAAGCGCGCGACAAGAAGATCGTGATGCTGCGCGGCAGCGCGCCCATGCGCCTCACAGACTGCGATGAACGCTGCCGCATTCATGCGAAACCATGGCTCGCTCTTCGACTGCGCCGCGTTCTCGAGGAAGATACTGAGAAAATCGCGCCGGCGCATGCAGTCACGCAGCGAAGTCTGGTCTTCAGGCCGCATGAACAGCATCTTGTCGACAAGGAGCTGCGAGTAATAGGGGTCGTTTGCCTGGCATAAGCCGGTCAGCAAATCGATCTCGTTAATTCCAGAAAAATCGCCGGCATTGGCGCCGCGGTACTCGTTTCGCCCGACGCGATAGGGTTTATAATAGGGCCGCACACTGAAGAAAAAGCGGTCAGCATCAAGATCATCAAACAGAACCGCGTTCCAGCGCGCGACGTCCGTCAGCGCCGCCAGCGCATCATTGAAGAGCGTCTCGGCGACAGGATGCGAAATGCCAAGAGGCACAACGCGCATCAGCGCGTCGGCGGCGCGCATATAGGCAAAGATGCCGCGCGTGTTGTAGTCAAGGAAAAGCTTCTCGTCAGCGAGCGAGGTAAAGCTCTTGGCCTTGCCGTTGAGTGCGCGGTTATGCGTTGCAAGATGGCTCGTTGCGAAGCGCGGCGCGACGCCGATTGACGCGCCAATATGAAGGCCAAGCGCAGAGGCCTCCTGAAACGGCGACTTCGTTTCGCGCGCCGGGTTCGTCAGCTCATGGCGCCGAAGCGCGGCGAGCCACAGTCCAAGATCGCCGAGCACGTCGAATGCCTGATCAAAACCTTCGTCGGTATTGCCTTCGCGGCGCAACGCTTCGACATGAATGCGCCCTTCCTCCGCGAGCGCTGTCTTCTGCGCTTCGCCGACACCATCGACGACTGAGCGGTTGGCTTGCCTGAAGTAAAGCTCTTCAAGCTCCGAATTGAGGTCGACGAAGCGGCCGCGGATCCAATGACTGAAGCGTTCGGCGTTCGTACTCATGGCCCCGGCTCTGCGCAGATCTCGTCACCGGACCTTACTAGTCCGAATCCGCATCGACGTCCACGCAATCACCGGCCTAGCGCGCGCGCGAACTCGTCACGGAATATCTCCATGTCGCCAGCGCTCGCAACCGTTACGCGAAGGCAGTTTGGCATCGCGTAGTTTGCAAGGCCGCGCACGAGGACGCCCCTCGCCGCCAACGTCTGGTCGATCGCAATCGCCTCCTCGGCTTTGTCGAACACCAGCGTGACGAAATTTGCGTAGGACCGGATTGTCCGGACGCCGAGCCCATCGAGGAAGGCAACAAGCCGCGCCCGCTCGCGATCGACATGTGCAATTGATGCATCGACAAAGTCGTCATCGCCGAGGGCCGCGACCGCCGCCGCTTGCCCCGGCACCGTCGTATTGAAAGGCAGCCGCACACGGTCGAGCGCGTCGGTAACAGCTTGCGCGCCATACCCCCACCCGATCCGCTGGCCGGCGAGGCCGTAAAGCTTGGAAAATGTTCGGGTCATAAGGACATTTGGCGCGGTGCGGGCGAGCGCCAACCCGTCATCAAACCACGGCGCTGCGCGCGCAAATTCGGCATAAGCGCCGTCGAGAATCAGCAATACGGTCGTGGGCAGATTTGCGTGAAGCCGCACTATCTCCGTATACGGTATGGCGGAACCTGTGGGGTTGGCCGGGTTTGCGACGAACACGATTTTCGTGCGCGCATCAACCATCCCGAGGATCGTGTCGATATCCACGGCGTAATCGCGCTCCGGCGCAAACCGCATCTCGCAATCGGACGCCCCAACCGCCAACTTCCACGCTGCAAAGCCGAATTCGGGTTGGATCGCGTTGTCGCCGGGGTCGAGAAACGCCTGACAGGCAAGCGAGAAGATCTCGTCAGAGCCAACGCCGAAGATGAGGCGTTCAGGCTCGATAGTGAACTTCTGCGCCACCGCCGCCCGCAAAGCGGCGGCGCGCACGTCCGGATATCGAAAGAGATCGTCAGCAGCCGCCAGATAGGCCGCGCGCGCCTTTGGGCTGCAGCCGAGAGCATTCTCGTTTGCCGACAGCTTGATAATACGCGAGGCGCCGTCGGCGCGCGATTTTCCAGGATTATAGACGCCGATCTTTTTTAGCGCTGCACGCGGGACCGGGCCAGTCATGCGCTCCCTCCAGCCGCGCGGCGAGCGAGCACTGCGAGAACGTCATCAAGGCGCGCGCCGCGAGCCGTCAACAGAACGATGAGGTGATAGATCAGATCCGCTGACTCTTCGCAGAGTTCGGCAACGTCGCCCGCCGCGCCCGCGAGCGCTACTTCAATGCCTTCTTCACCGACTTTCTGCGCAATTCGTTTTGGTCCTGCTGCGATCAGGCGCGCCGTATAACTGTCGGCGCCCGCGGCTGCGCGCGATCTGATCGTCCGTTCAAGGAGGGTAAGACGGCCAACGCCCGGCGCTTCGACTGCGCCGAAGCAACTGACCGTACCGCGATGACAGGCAGGCCCCTGAGGCGCGACCATCAACAAGATCGCATCGCCATCGCAGTCCGCCTCGATTGAAAGGACCCGCAACCGGTTGCCGGAGGTTTCACCCTTGCGCCAGCGCTCGCCGCGCGAGCGCGAAAAAAACGTCGCTTCTCCGCTTTCAACTGTTTCCCTCAACGCCGCATCGTCCATGTACGCGAGCATCAAGACCTGCAGAGTCGCTGCATCCTGAACGATTGCCGGAGCAAGGCCGTTGCCTTTGCCGAAGTCGATCTCGGGCGCTTCAAGGAGCTTCACAGCCGCACCTCGATGCCGGACGCTGCGAGTGCCGATTTGACCGCGCCGATTGTCAGGACACCAGAATGAAACGCGCCCGCGGCGAGGGCGCCAGAGACGTCCGTCGCTGTAAAGAGGTCGCAGAAGTGGGCAGCCGCACCGGCGCCGCCGGAAGCGACGATGGGTATCGAAAGCCGCGCGCGTGCGGCTGCTAGCTGCTCTATGTCATAGCCCGCGCCGACGCCGTCCTGGTCCATGCAATTCAGCACGATTTCGCCGGCGCCCCGCTGCTCCGCCTCGACAATCCAGTCGAGCGTCGAGCGTCCCGCAGACCGGATTGTGCGCGCATCGCCCGTATACTGAAAGACCTCCCAGCGGCCATCAATACAGCGGCTATCGACACCGACGACGACGCATTGTGCCCCGGCAACCTCGGCAATCTCGCTGATGAAGCGGGGGCTCTCCAGTGCTGGGGAATTGATCGACACTTTGTCGGCGCCATTCTCCAGGCAGGCAATTGCCTGATCGAGGGTGCGAATCCCGCCCGCAACGCACAACGGCGCATCAAGCGCCGCCGCGATACCTGACAGCCAACGGTAATCTATCGTTCGCCGCTCCGCTGACGCGGTAATATCGTAGAGGACGATTTCATCGGCGCCGTCTTCACAATAGCGGCGCGCGAGTTCGGCCGGATCGCCCATGTCGCGATGCCCTTCAAAGCGGATTCCTTTGACGACGCGGCCGGCCTTTACATCGAGGCAAGCGATAATGCGCTTAGCAGGCAAGAGCGTCCTCCAACGTGAATTTCTTCTCATACAGTGCGCGCCCGACAATTACGCCGGCAACGCCTGCCGGCTTCAAGGCGGCAAGGTCTTCGAGAGTGGCGACGCCGCCGGACGCCTGCATCGCAATCGCTGGAAACCGGCGCATGACCTCCGCATAAAGAGCGACATTCGGGCCCGCCAGCATGCCGTCGCGCGAGACATCCGTGATTAATGCATGGCGCAAGGCGCCTTCCGGAATTCGCCCGATAGCCGCCATCAGCGAAACGCCGCTGTGCTCGGTCCAGCCATGGGTCGCGACACCGTAATGACCGCCTTCCGGGCGCACATCAAAAGCGGCGCAGAGCCGCTCTGCGCCAAATTCATCAAGCCAGCCGGAAAATTCTTCAGGGTCTTTGACAGCGATCGATCCCGCGACAACCCGCGCGACGCCCGCGTCGAGAAGATTTGCTACATCCGCCGCCGACCTCACGCCGCCGCCGCATTGAATGTTGACGTCAGCGGCGTTGGCGATCGCGCCGATCAACCCGGTTTGTCGCGCAGCGCCCGCTTGTGCGCCATCGAGATCGACAACGTGGATCCATTGGGCTCCGGCGCCGGCGAAGGCCCTGGCCTGATCGACAGGATCGCCATAGCGCGTCACCGCGTCAAAAGCGCCTTTCGCAAGGCGAACACAGCGGCCGTCTTTCAGATCTATGGCGGGGATAATCAGCATGGCGCGGCCAGAAAATTTGCGAGAATGCGCGCGCCAGCTGCGCCGGAGCGTTCGGGATGAAACTGGCAGCCCCAAATTGCTCCTTGTGCGACTGCGGCGCTGAAATCTTCGCCATAATTTGATATGGCGGTTGTATCCTCCGACAACGGACATAAATAGGAATGAACGAAGTAGACGTAGGCGCCATCGGTGACGCCCTCGAACATAGGTGTCGGTTTTGATTTTATCAGCCGTGTCCACCCGACATGGGGCGCAGGCGTTTGCCGATTTTGAGGAAGCTTTCGGACACGCCCCTCAAACACGCCAAGACCGGTCGCATCGCCCTCCTCGCTCGAATCAAACAACATCTGCTGGCCAAGACAGATCCCGAGGAGTGGTCGCTGAAAGGCGATCAGCGCCCGAGAAAGGCCAGTTTCAGCGAGCGCACGCATCGCGAACCCGGCTGCGCCGACGCCCGGCAGAATCACACGGTCGCACTCCCCAATAATGCGCGGATCGTCGGTCAGCACAGACTTCGCGCCGAGACGCTCCAGCGCAAATATCACCGACGCCGTATTGCCGACGCCAATTTTTACGACACCGACCGTCATGAGATGATCCCCTTAGTCGAAGGAATGGCGTCGCCATCGACAGCAATCGCGGCGCGGAGAGCACGTGCGAACGCCTTGAACGCGGCTTCCGTTTTGTGATGATCATTCTCGCCCTTGACCTCAATGTGAATAGCCGCGCCGAGCGTTTGCGCCAGCGACCGAAAGACATGGCTTGTCATTTCCGTCGGATAGTCGCCGATCATCGGGGCGGCGAACGATCCCTCAAACACCGCATAGGGGCGCCCGCCAAGGTCGATCGACGCCTTTGCCTCGGCCTCATCCATGGGCAGCAAGAAACCATAACGCGCAATTCCCCGCCGCTCGCCCAGCGCCTGCGACAATGCCGCGCCGAGCGCGAGCGCGCAGTCTTCGATCGTGTGATGGAGATCGACATGGCGGTCGCCGATGCAGGCAAGTCGCAGCGAAAAGCCGCCATGCGCCGCGATCTGCTCCAGCATATGGTCGTAATAGCCGATGCCGGTATCGATTACGATGTCGCGCGACCGATCGAGATCGACGCGCACGGCAATCTTCGTCTCCTTTGTCTCGCGCACGACCTCCGCGATGCGCGGCACGCGTCGGTTCGCTGGCGAGCCAAAAGCCGCAAGCGTCCTGTCATTGGCGGCGGCCTCAAAGACTGCCACACACACAAACCCGTCAGGTCCCCGGGTAATGGGCGCATCGAGCGCGCGCGCGCGCGCAAGCACCAAATCGGCATCGGCCCCGCTGACAACGATTTGCGGACCATCACTCAGGAGGATGCCGAGACCCAATCCCGCAGACTTCAGGGCTTCTGCAAGTCGCGCGCGTTCGTCAGTTTGCGACTTGACGCGCCCTTCAAGGAGCGCGAGGCGCTGCGGCGCGAGTAACGCTTGCGCTTCTGCAAGGATCTGGGGCTGCAGGAAATCCGGTTCAATACTATCAATCAGGCGCTTGATCAGCGCCGCGCTCCCCACCACTGCGCCGCATACTGATGACAGCGCCC
>JBJXFO010000061.1:0-10640 GCA_046154725.1 Parvularculaceae bacterium
CGCACAAGCTTCTGAATAAATTAAAAAAAGGCCGCTGCGGTAAAACGCAGCGGCCCGCCCTTCCCGCGGCTTGGGGGAGAATAGCCGCAGTGTTGGACTGTCGTTTGCTGTCCGAACCCTTGAGGAAGGAGAAGCAAAACCCGGAGCTGAAATTAGCTCAACTGTCCTAAAATCGGCGCGAGGTTTAAGCCCGCACTCCTTGCGCGTCAAGCTCGGATCGATCAACATTTGTTAAAAGATAACAAGCCGAGGATGCGTGCTGGAAGATCCCCAAAAAGACCGCGCCATTGCCGAGATCGAAACCTATCTCGCGGCGCAGCAAACTGCGCGCCCGAGCATTGCGCTCAGCGTCGGCCGCTCGGCGAAAGCCGCCGCAACGATTGCGCATATTCTCGCCGCCGCACACCGCGTTTTCATCCGCGACGGCCATGCGGGTCTCTCCTTGCGCAAGGTCGCCGACGAGGCGGATGTCGCCGTCGGCAATGTCAGTTACTATTTCGAGACAAAGCGCGCGCTGATCGAAGCGCTGCTGCGCGAAGCGCTCGCCGATTACATCGAGGCGCACATCGCGCAGTTCGAAGCGACGCGCGATTCGCCAACCGACATCTTGTTGAATGTTGTCGCGTTCTACGTCTCGAATGCACGCGCGACCCATGCGCTGTTCTTTCACATGTGGGGGTTTGCCGCGAGCGGCAACGCCGAGAAAGCGCTGATCCGCGAGCTGTACCGGCCGATCGGGCGGTTCATCTATTTCCTTGTGCGCGCAGCACGCCCCGACGTCAGCGACTTGCGCGCAAGAGAAATCGTCTTGCAGCTTTTCAGTCTCGAAGAGGGCGTAAAACTCTTTATCGGCATGGGCCCCGACGAAGACGGCGCGCTGATGACAGCGGAAATTCACATACGCGACCTTGCCAGACGCATAATCACGTCGAACTGACGCGGCGATCGTGGTAGACGGCGCGGAACCGCTCAATTGGATGAAATGGGATGAAACTTTATTCCGCGCCGCTCAGCCTTTTCGCGAAAAAAGTCGAGATCGCGCTGGCGGAAAAGGGGCTTGCCTTTGAACGCGTGCTGGTCGCGTTCAGCCAGACAACCGGCTATGCGCCAAAGCACAAGGATGTTGTTGCGGCAAACCCCAAAGCACAAGTCCCGGTGCTGATCGATGCTGACGTCACGCTCTATGATTCAACGGTCATTCTTGAATATCTCGAAGACGCCTATCCAATGCCGCCGCTCTATCCTGCCGGCGCAGCATTGCGCGCCGATTGCCGATTGCTTGAGCTTTACGCAGACGAAATCATGCTGGCGGAGGTGCGCCAGCTGATGCACCGGACAGCGCCGCGCCCTTTTGACCCCGCGCGCTGGATCGATCTCGAGAGCAAGGCGGAGGGCGCCGAAGCAACGCTTGCGGAGCAATTTGCCGACCTTGAGCGGCGGCTAGGGCCGAGCCCTTATTTTTTCGATGCGCTGAGCGTCGCCGACATCGCCCTGTTTGTGACGATCCATTACAGCCTGCGGCTCGGCGGCCCTGGCATCGGCGATTTTGCGCGCCTTGCCGCTTGGTACCGACGGTTGCTTGAGCGGCCGGCCTTCGCCAGCGTCGTCGCCGACATCGCCGCGGCGGACGCTGAACTTTCCGCGCCGGTCGCGAATGCTTTTCGCGGCGCGAGATGACGGCCACTCCCGTCATCGTCAATTCGGCATACCGGCACATCGCCAAGCAAGTCGATGCGCGCGAATTGATTGCACTAAAAGAAGCGCGCCTGAAATGGTATGATATCGCGCCGGCGGGGAACGCTGTCCCCGATGAAATCCGGACGATGGCGCAAGCGTTTCTGGAAAAGGAATCGACGGGCGATGACTGGCCGCTTGGCCGCGACCTTGGCTTCGTCATCTTGCACAGGTGCGGGGCAGAGTTCTATTTTCTGCTTCTCAACACGTGGCGCGGCAGTAACGAACTTTGGGAGACGGTCTACTTCAAGCCCGAAGACGCGGCCCCCGGCTTTTCGCTGTTTCCGCGCGACGCGCGCCACAAACCGACATTTTGCGTATGGGAGATGGCGGCAGTCTGGAGCGAGACGCAAGCGTGGTCCTCTTTTCTTCGGTCAGAGCGGCTCGCGATCGACGAAGCCGCATATCTCGCTTCGCACTATTCGGGACCAGCATGACCCAATCGATTGACCTCATCATCGAACTGCGCCGCCGCGATCTTGGCGGCTTCACTGTTGGCCGCGTATTGCCTGACGCCCGGCGCCGCATGGTTGGCCCGTTTATTTTCTTCGATGAAATCGGGCCCGCGGATTTCGCGCCCGGAACCGGTATCGACGTGCGCCCGCATCCGCATATTGGCCTTGCGACTGTAACCTATCTGTTCGAGGGCGCATTGCGCCACAAGGACAGTCTTGGCTTCGATCAGGCGATCCGGCCGGGCGACGTCAACTGGATGACGGCAGGGCGCGGCATCGCGCATTCGGAACGCACCGACGCGCCGCTGCGCGAGAGCGGCCAGCGCATGCATGGCATCCAGAGCTGGGTTGCGTTGCCGGAGGATGCGGCGGAGGCGCCGCCGTCATTCCATCATCATCCAGCCGCGACGCTTCCAGCGCACACAGAAAGCGGTCTTCGGTTGCGCCTGATCGCCGGCGAAGCGTTTGGCCTTGTCTCGCCGGTGAAGACCTTTTCGCCGATCTTTTACGCCGCGATCGAAGCCGATAATGGCGCATTTGTTCCGTTGCCGGACGATCATGAAGAGCGCGCGCTCTATATCATGTCAGGAGCCGTAGCGATCGACGGCGAGCGATATGGCGACGGCCGCATGATCGTCTTCAGGCCCGGCGCCAATCCGCGCCTTGTCGCGGCGGCGCCGTTGCGCGCCATGCTGCTGGGCGGCGCGCCGCTGGGACCCCGCATCATCTGGTGGAATTTCGTGGCAACGTCGAACGCGCGCATCGAACAGGCAAAGCGCGACTGGGAAGCGGCTTCGCTGCAAGAGTTTCACGGCACGGCGTTTACGCTGCCCCCCGGCGAGACCGGCCACATTCCTCTGCCAGCGGAGTAATTGCCCATGGCAACCAACCTTTCCGGCAGGATCGCGCTCGTCACCGGCGCATCGCGCGGCATCGGCCGCGCCGCCGCGATCGCTCTTGGGCAGGCAGGCGCGCATGTCATTCTGCTGGCGCGCACCGTTGGCGGACTTGAGGAAACCGATGATGAAATACGAAAGGCCGGCGGCACGGCAACGCTGATCCCCGCGGATCTTTCTGATTTCGCTGCCATCGATCAACTCGCGCCCGCCATCGGGCAGCGCTTTGGGCAACTCGATATTCTCGTTCTTAATGCCGGCATCCTTGGCGAGCTGGCGCCCGTTCCCGATATCGCCCCGAAGATCTGGCGGCAGGTCTTCGACATCAATGTCGAGGCGAATTGGCGTCTGCTCCGCGCGCTCGATCCCTGTCTGCGCGCGAGCAGCGCCGCGCGCGTTGTCGTCATGACATCGCGCGTCGGCGGCGAAATCGCGCGGCCATTCTGGGGCGCTTACGCAGCGTCAAAGGCAGCGCTGGAAATGCTCGTCAAGACGTATGCGGAGGAAATGCGGACGACGCTGCTGCGGGTGGCGATTGTCGATCCCGGCGCAATGCGAACGAGGATGCGCGCACAAGCGATGCCCGGCGAGAATGCCGACGCCTTGCCGCACCCGTCAGCGATTGCGCCGCTCATTCTCGAGGCGTCATCGCCAAGCTATAAAGGGATCGCGGAGCGCATGGTATTGCGGTGACACCGGCGCGAGATTATTCTTCCGCGTAAGGATTGTGTGGCTTGTCGAGAATGAGCCGGATCGGCACGCCCCACAGGTCGAACGCTTCGCGCAGGCCATTGACGAGATAGCGCTTATAGGCGCCGGGAACGTCTTCGGCCCTTGTGCATTTGGCGACAAAGGTTGGCGGTCTTGTCTTTGTTTGCGCGATGTAACGCAGCTTGATGCGCTGGCCCCCGACAGCCGGCGGGGGATGGCGCTCGACCGCCGCTCTCAGCCATTCGTTGAGATCGTGGGTTTTGACCCGGGCGTTCCAGTCGACATAGACCTTCGTCACCGCCGGCATCAGCCTGTCGACGCCGCGCCCGGTCTCGGCGGAGAAGAACACCAGCGGCAAGCGCGACGATTGCGACAGATTGAATTCCGCCGTCTCACGAATGGCGAGCGACACGGCGTCCTTGTCGTCAATCAGATCCCATTTATTGACTGCAATAACGAGAGCGCGCCCTTCACGCAGAACGAGATCGGCGATCTGCAGGTCCTGCTTCTCAAGCGGCGATTGCGCGTCGATCAGCAGAACGACCACTTCGGCAAACTGAATAGCGCGCAAGGCGTCGGCAACCGAAAGCTTTTCGAGTTTCGACTGCACTTTCGCTTTCTTGCGCATGCCGGCCGTATCGAAGAGCTTCACCGGCCACACGCGATCTGGCGCCTGCCAGCGCCATTCCGTCGAGATTGAATCGCGCGTGAGGCCCGCTTCCGGACCTGTCAGCATGCGGTCTTCGCCAAGCAGCCGATTGACCAGTGTCGATTTGCCAGCGTTCGGCCGGCCGACAATGGCAACGCGCAGCGGCTTTAGCGGGTCGTCCCATTCTTGTGTCTCTTCGTCCGGCGCGTCCTCTTCGATCGCGGCCCGAAGAAGCGGGCGCAGCGCGCGAAAGAGATCGCCCATGCCCTGCCCGTGCTCGGCCGAAACCGGAATCGGTTCGCCGAGCGCCAGCGACCACGCGTCGAGGATGCCGCCATCGCCGGCGGAACTTTCTGTCTTGTTGGCGACCAGAACGATCGGCTTGCCGCTCTCGCGCAGCATCTGAGCAAAACGCTGATCGAGCGGCGTCACGCCGGCGCGCGCATCGATGATGAAAATTGCCGCCGCCGATTCCTCGATCGCCTTGTCGGTCTGCTGACGCATGCGCCCTTCGAGCGCCGCTTCCGGCGCTTCTTCGAGGCCGGGCGTGTCGATCAGAATGAAGGCGAGATCGCCAAGGCTTGCGTCGGCCTCGCGACGGTCACGCGTGACGCCCGGCGTATCGTCAACAATCGCCAGCCGCTTTCCAACGAGCCGGTTGAAGAGCGTCGACTTGCCAACGTTCGGGCGCCCGACGATGGCGACTTTGACGGTATTCGGCATCGGTTTTTCGTCCGGCGTCAGCGTTCGCTGCAGGCCCGGCTCTAGCGGAACGCGTAGAGCTTGCCGCTTTGCGTCAACACGAAAATGCGCTCATCGGCGACGATTGGCGAGACGACAGACCCATCGTCGATTTTCTTGGTGTCGACGAGCGAGCCGTCCTGCGGCGACACTTTCGCAATGCGCCCGTCCGATGACACGAGAATGAGAAACTCACCCGCGAGCACCGGGCCCGACCAAGCGATGCGGCCTTTGCGTTTTTTCTCGTTGTCGTAACGCTTGAGCTGAGAGACCCAGACCACCGCGCCATCCGCGCGCGACAGGCAGACAAGTTCTGAATCAATCGACACGACGAAGATAAAGTCGCCCGCAACCCATGGCATTTGCAGGCTTGCGATCGGCGATTCCCAGGCGCGCTGTCCGCTTCTGATGTCAATCGCGACAAGCCGCCCCGCATGGCTGACCGCATAGACGAGCCCGCGATCGATCACGGGCGCGCCAGCGATGTCATTCAGCGAGGAGAGCGCAGTGATCTGCGTATTGCGCGCCAGCGTGTCGGTCCAGACGGGGCGTCCCGAGCCGGCAAGAAACGCGACAACCTCGCCAGAAGAAAATGGCGCAACGATGAGATCGCCCGCCGCTGCGGGGCTCGCCGCCGACAAAATGCGCGCGGCCTCTTCAAAAGCTTGATGATTCCACAAACGCTCGCCGCTTTCCTGCGACAGCGCCACCATCTCGTTGACGTTCGTCACGAAATAGACGCCGCCGCGATAAGCGGTCGGCGGCGTTCTGGCGGGCGCGCCAGCCTGGTAGCGCCACAATTCTTCGCCCGTCTCCGCGTTCAGCGCGGCGGCGAACCCGAAGCCCGACGTGACAAATACTTTACCGTCGTCGAACGAAACGCCGCCGCCAAAACCGAGTTCGGACGCTTTTGTGCGGGTCATGATCTCCCGCACCCGGAATTTTTCCTTGACCGACGGGGCAAGTTCCGACGTCCAGATCGTCTTGCCGTCTTCTATATTGATTGCCGAAACGGTCGCTTCGGCATCGATGACGTAGAGCTTGCCGTCGGCGGCAATCGGCGGCGATGTCAGGCGCGCACGCTTCGACGACGCTTTGCCGACGTCTTCCTTCCAGATCACTTCAAGCGCGCCGCTGGCGCTGAGGTGATGCAAGGTGTGGTCGGCCTCTCCGCCGGCAGTTGGCCAGGAGATGTTTGCGTAGGACGGCGGCAATTCTATCGGCACGCCGGCAAAGCGCGGGTCTGCCTCGATCGTTTCTTCGAGTGCAAGAATCGAGATGCGGTTTTCTTCGTCCGGCGCGTCGCCTTCCTTGCTGTCATCGCCATCCCCGCCGAAGACGCCCGCGACAGCGCCAAGCGGCCCCGACGAGCATGCTGACGCCATCAGCGCCGCAGCGACGAGAACTATTCTTATCGGCGCGCTTTTCATCATGCTGCTCACTCTTTCCCGGGCGCCGCGGTATTGTCGACAGAAGGCGCCGCATCCGCTGCCGGCGCAATGATGGATGAAAGATCAGCGCCAGCAGCTTCCAGCTGCTCTTTGAGCAAAGCCGCGTCTGATTTTCGGCTTGCTTCAAAGCTCGGCAACACGACACCCGATTTTCCGGCGGCCGCGAGCGCGGCAAATTCTTTGGCTCTCGCGCGCACCGGTTCGGGCGCATCGAGACTTGCGGCCGCCTTCAAAAACATTCCCTCCGCCGTCTGATAATCGCCGGCCTTCAGCGCTGCCAGCGCCAGGATCTCGCGCGCATAGACGCCAAGCGGTGATGTATCGGTTTCGAGCGAGCCGGCGTCTTTGATGACAGCATCGCGCCCTTCGGCAATTGACAGATAGGCCGCCCGGATGCGCGCCAGGTCTTTTATCCGTTTAGAGACGCCGGCCGCGCCGTAGACCTCGCGGAACAACCCGAGCGCTTCGGCCGTTTCCCCATGCGACGCATGCTCGCCGGCAAGGCGCATCTTGGCGATTGCCGCATAGCCTCCGCCGCCGGACGCGAGCGCCTCGAAAGCCTTTTCAGCTTCATCGCCCTCGCCCGCCTTCAGCGCGGCTTCGTAAGCGCGCGACGACTTCTCCGCCGATGCGGCGCGGTTTGCCTGATAAAGCTGATAGCCAGCGACCCCGCCCACCGCCGCAACGACGGCGGCGATGATGAGTGGCAGGTTCTTTTTCAGAACGCTTGCGGTCTTGTCTTCGGCAAGCGCCTGATCGACTTCGCGCAGGATTGTATCGTCGTTGGTCACGGAGGTCAGCACTCTTCCCGGTTGGGGTGAAAAGGAACCGCTGTTCTGCGGCGCGGTTGGGGCCGCAATGGGGCAATGCTGCTTCTACCGGCGTTTCGATAGGGGCGCAACGACGGGCGGAGCTGGCGGGGTTCGGCAACTGAGCCCCTGGTCATCGCAGACGGCTTGTAGTCCGCGCTTGAGCGACGCATGATTCTGGCGGGAGCTTGCCGTCCGGCCTCGCCCCTCTGGCGGGTGGACGTGCATCGGGGAAGATAAATGCGCAAAATTGCTGGTGTTCTGGCGGTGATGCTGTTGACGCTGGCGCTTTGGACCGGCGCAATCCTTGCCGGCGTTCTGGAAGGATGGTGGCGCCAGCCGCTGGCGCCGCGCGACGCGGGGACTGAAGCCATCATGGCCGCCGCCGTCGCTAAAATCGACCGCGACCACAAGGGGAATGCCGCCTTCGTCGTCATCGAGGATGGAGACGTTCACGACCGGCATTTTGTGTCGATCGGCTTGCCCGTCGACGATGACACGCTCTTTCAGGTCGCATCGCTCAGCAAATGGATTACGGCGTGGGGCGTCATGACGCTTGTCGAGGCCGGCAAGATCGACCTCGACACGCCTGTTTCAAAGTATCTCACGCGCTGGCGCTTGCCGGACAGCGAGTTCGATAACAACGGCGTCACCGTGCGACGGCTGCTCAGTCATAGGGCCGGCCTTTCCGACGGGCTTGGCTATGCCGGATTTGGGCCCGGGGAAGAGATCCAGTCGCTGGAAGCGTCGCTGGAGGCGACTGCCGATGCGTCGCCCGGCGCCGATGGCACAGTGAAGGTCGGTTATGCGCCTGGCAGCGAGTTCCACTATTCCGGCGGCGGCTTTACGCTGTTGCAGCTGCTTGTCGAAGAAGTCTCCGGCGAAAGCTTCGACGGTTACATGACGCGCGCCGTGCTGGCGCCGCTTGGCATGTCGCGCTCGGCATTCGTGTTGCCAGAGGGAGGCGTCAGCAATCTCGCCGAGTTCTACGGGGAGGATGGCAAGCCTGCGGTGCATTACCGCTTCACGGCGACTGCGGCGGCTTCGCTCTACACCTCGACCGCTGATCTGACCCGCCTGCTGCAGGCGCATGTCGCTGGCCGCAATGGCGAGCCGGCGGGACGCGGCGTGCTGTCACCAGCGACGCTAAAGGAAATGCGCCGTCCGCATGCGTCGCAGTTTGGCGCCGCGATCTGGGGGCTCGGCACTATTCTTTATGCGGACAATAATTCCGGAGATTTCATCATTGGCCACGACGGCAGCAACGCGCCGGCGATCAACACGGCGGCAAGGGTTGACCCGGCGACCGGCGACGGCGTCATTGCGCTCGTCACCGGCAATCAGCGCCTCGCCACGAATATTGCCGGCGAGTGGGTGTTCTGGCGCACCGGCAATGTCGATACGTTCATGTTTCTGGCCGAGGCAAAGCGAGTTTTCCCGGTGCTGGCGGCCGGTTGGCTGGCGATCATCGTCGCAGCAATCTTTTTCGGCGCGAGACGCCGCCGCCGTTAGCTGGGCTTGACCGGCTTTGCCGGATCGAGGCGGTAGACCTGCGCCGCTTCCGGGAAGCTGCGCTGACGCACCTCGCCGGCATAAGCCTCGACAGCGCCGCGGATTGCAGTTCTTAGCGCGGCATAGCGTTTGACGAATTTCGGCGTCCAGTCAAACAGCCCCAGCATATCCTGCGTGACAAGGATCTGGCCGTCGCAGGCGGGCGAAGCGCCAATGCCGATCGTTGGCGCCTTGATGCGCTCGGTCACTTCCTGCGCGAGGTCTTCCGATACGCCTTCAACGACGACCGCGAAGGCGCCGGCGCCGGCGGTTGCTTCCGCCTCGGCAAGAATTTCCGCGCGCTCGGCTGTCGTGCGCCCGCGCGCCTTGAAGGCGCCGTAGACATTGATCGCTTGCGGCCGCAAACCGACATGACCCATCACCGGCACGCCGCGTTCGACAAGAAAGCGGATCGTCTCAGCCGCATAACGCCCGCTTTCAAGCTTGACGGCTTGCGCGCCCGTTTCTTTCAACAAGCGCGCGGCGTTTTCGAAGGCTTGCTCCTTCGACGCCTCATAACTGCCGAATGGCATGTCGATAACAACCAGCGCCCGTGACGCGCCGCGCATCACCGCCTGACCATGCAGGATCATCATTTCCATCGTCACGCCGACGGTCGAGGGAAGGCCGTGCACCACCATGCCAACGCTATCGCCAACAAGAAGAATGTCGCAATATTCGTCAAGGATCGCGGCGGTCGGCGCGTCATAGGCGGTGAGCGAAACGATGGGCTCCCCGCCCTTGCGCGCGGCTATATCGGCCGTGGTGATCCGCTTTTTCACTGACTGCGCTGACATGGAACCGCCTTCCGACCAAAAGCGTATGATACAGGAATTGACGCGTTGCACCAAGCGCGCGGTCCGCCAGGGAGATACGACATGCGCTTTGTGATCGCTGTTGCCGCGCTTTTGACAATCACTGCTTGCGCGTCGCAGCCCGTTAACCGGCGCGCCGATCCGCCGCTTGAAGCGGTCGAACGCGTCGATCTCGACCGATATCTTGGGCGCTGGTACGAGATTGCGCGCCTCCCCAACAATTTTCAGAAAAACTGCGAAGCGGTCACCGCCACCTACTCAATGCGTGACGATGGCCTCATCAAGGTTGTCAATCAATGCGGGGCCTTTGCGGGCAGCAAACCGCGCGAGGCGATCGGGCGCGCAAAGATCGTCGATGCCGCGACCAATGCGAAATTGAAAGTCAGCTTCTTTGGCCCCTTCTGGGGCGACTATTGGGTGATCGACCTGAAAGACGATTATTCGCGCGCGATCGTCGGCGAACCGTCGGGGAGGTATTTGTGGGTGCTCTCGCGCGAGCCCGCGATACCGGAAGCGGAACGCGCCGAGTTGCTCACGACCCTCGACCGCCTGGGGTACAGGGCGGGCAACTTGCATTTTACGCAGCATTAAGGCGCAGGCGGCATCGCCCGCCAGCGTGAAGAAAAGAGGCGTACACGGACGGCCCGCGCCCAACGCTACGCCCCGCCAACGCCGAAACCCCCGAACGCAAAACCCCGCGTCCGCTGAGCTTTTGCGGAACACGGGGTTTCGTCATCGCGGAACGGATGTTCCCGAAGGTTTCGGAAGAGTGGCGCGCGGGACAAGTCCGTTGCTTTGCGTCTTCGGTCTTTGGGATGAACTTCTCTC
>JBJXFO010000063.1:0-26025 GCA_046154725.1 Parvularculaceae bacterium
TCGAATTCGCTGCCGCTGACCTCGCGGCGTTCAAGGCGTTCTATGGCGCGGCGTTCGGCTGGACATTTCAGGACTGGGGTGCCGACTACGTAAGCTTCGAGGGCGCCGGGATTGATGGCGGCGTGCGCGGCGGCGAAACGCCGGTCGCCGGCTCGACGACGGTCATTCTTTATGCGGATGATCTGGCGGATGCCGAACGGCGCGTGATCAAGGCCGGCGGCGTCATCGGCGCGCGCCACGAGTTTCCCGGCGGGCGGCGGTTTCATTTCACCGATCCGTGCGGGAATGCATTGGCGGTGTGGGTGAAAGTCTAGGTAGCCGGATGCGGGTTGGTTGATCCGTCTCAACCTTCAAACTTTGAACGCGCCAATCGCCGCGATCCCTGCGACGTTCTTTCCGCCAAGAAGCGCCGCATTGCTCTCGGTGACGCCGCCCAGCGCCAGAACCGGCAAGAGCGCGCCGGCCGCCAGCGCCCTGAACCGCGCCGGGCCGAGATGCTCCGCACCCGGATGACTTTGCGTCGGAAAAACCGGCGAAAGGAAGGCAAGGTGCGCGCCCATCGCGGCCGCAGCTTCAAGCTCGCGCGCCGTGTGGCAGGAAACGGTGACGAGGCGGGACTGGGGATTCGGGATTGGGGACCCGGACGCCGGCCAATGCACGCCGTCCGCGCCAACCCGCGCGGCGAGCGCCGCATTGCCAGCGACAAGAAACAGCACCCCCCGGCCGGAGCAGATCGCACGGTAGCGCCGCGCACACGCCTCGCGGCGCGGGTCGTCGTAATCGCGATAGATAACGGCGCTCCCTGGCGGCAGTGCGCGCAAGACCGGTTCGGGGTTTGCTATGCGCCGGCGGTCGGTCAGGAAGGCGAGGCTGAACGGCGCGCCTTTCTGACTGGCTGCCGCGTCGCTTCGCCGTTTGAGCGCGGCTGCTGCGGCTGCTAGGTGTGCGGCCCGTGTGCGAAGGCCGTCATGGCAGAGCGTTTCCATCCCTCCGACGATATCGCTGCCAATCTGGCGGCAATCAAGGCGCGGCTTGATCGCGCGCTTGCGGAGGCGGCGCGAGACCGGCAACCGGCAATCGTCGGCGTCTCCAAAATGCAGGACGAAGCGCGCATCCGCGATGCGATTGCGGCGGGCGTTAGCGTCTTTGGCGAGAACCGTGTGCAGGAAGCGAAAGCGAAATGGCCGGCGATCCGCGCGGACCATCCGGCGCTTGAACTCAGGCTGATCGGCCCTTTGCAGTCGAACAAGGCCGGCGAGGCCGTCGCCGTGTTCGATGCGATTGAATCGATCGACCGGCCGAAGATTGCTCGCGCGATTGCCGATGAAATCCAGAAACAGGGGCGAGCCCCCCGCCTCCTCGTCCAGGTCAACACCGGCGACGAGCCGCAAAAGGCCGGCATTGCCCCGGATCAAACTGATGCATTTATTGCATCATGCCGCGCCGGCTTCGGTCTCGAAATCGAGGGGCTGATGTGCATTCCGCCTGCGGACGAGCCGCCCGCGCCGCATTTTGCGCTTCTGGCAAAAATCGCCGCGCGTAATGGCTTAAACGCTCTTTCAATGGGCATGAGCGGCGATTTTGAGATCGCCGCTCAGCTCGGCGCGACGCATGTGCGCATCGGCACGGCGCTGTTCGGCGCGCGCGGGGCGCAGGCGTTGCCGATCACGTCAGCGTGACCCTGTTTTGATTTCTGTTCCTGCTGTGTTTAGGGGTAACAGGCCCCCGCGAACTTCACCGCGCGAACTTCACCGGACGAAAGGCGTGACCCCCATGGCGAGAGCCAGAAAAATTCTCCTCGTCGATGACGACGAGCTCCTTCGTGAGACGCTGCTCGACCAGTTCGGTCATCACGAGGAATTCTCCGTCGAAGCGCTGCCAACGGCGGGGGCCGCGATCGCGCGCACGAAGGACGAGGCGCATATCGATCTCGTGCTCCTTGATATCGGGCTTCCCGACATGGATGGGCGCGAAGCGTGTCAGGTGATGCGCAAGAACGGCTTCAAATCGCCGATCATCATGCTGACCGGCGCCGACACCGACGCCGACGAAGTGCTCGGTCTCAATTCCGGCGCCAATGACTATGTGACGAAGCCGTTCAAATTCGCCGTGCTGCTCGCCCGCATCCGCGCACACCTGCGCAGCCATGAACAGAGCGAAGACGCGGTCTTCAAGATCGGGCCGTACGAGTTCCGCCCGGCGGTGAAGATGCTTGTGACCGAGGCCGACAAAAGAATTCGCCTCACCGAAAAAGAAGCCTCGATCCTCAAATTCCTCTATCGCGCCGGCGGCAAGGCCGTAACGCGCGATGTGCTGCTCGATGAAGTGTGGGGCTATAATTCCGGCGTCACGACGCACACGCTGGAAACGCACGTCTATCGCCTGCGCCAGAAGATCGAACCCGATCCCTCGTCCGCGACCATCCTGTTGACGGAATCGGGCGGCTATCGTCTCGCGCTTTAAAAGGCGCCCAAAAAAAGTCATCCACGGGCTTGTCCCGTGGATCTCACGCAACGGGCGCCTGCGGCCCTAGATCCACGGGACGAGCCCGTGAATGACGCGCGCGTCGGGGGCTACAACTCCTCAATAGTCTCCAGCACGTACGCCGCCCGTTTTAACAGCGCCGCCTTTTGCGCCGGCGCCATCTTTCGCCATGAGGCATAGATCGTCCCCATGCGCGGATTGCCGCCGAGGCTCGTTTCGTGGCGCGCGATGAAATCCCAATAGAGCGCGTTGAACGGGCAGGCGTCGTCTTCGGTTTTCTTCGCGACTTTGTAGTGACAGCCGCCACAGTAATCCGACATGCGGTTGATATAGGCGCCGCTCGCCGCATAGGGCTTTGACGCGAGGATGCCGCCGTCGGCGAACTGCGACATGCCGATGACGTTCGGAACCTCGACCCAGTCGAACGCATCGGCATAGACCGCCTGATACCATTGATGCACTGCATACGGATCAATGCCGGCGATCAGCGCGAAGGTCCCCGTCACCATCAGGCGCTGGATGTGATGGGCGTAGGCCTCCTCGCGCGTCTGATCGACAACCGCCTTGATGCAGGCCATCTTCGTCTCGCCCGACCAGTAAAACCACGGCAGCGGGCGCGATGCTTCGAGCGCGTTCGAGCGGACGTATTCCGGCCCCTCGCGCCAATAGACGCCGCGCATGAACTCGCGCCAGCCGATGATCTGGCGGATAAAGCCCTCGACAGCGTTGAGCGGCGCTTTTCCTTTTTCATACGCCGCCTCCGCGCGGCGGCAGACATCGAGCGGGTCGAGCAGGCCGATATTGATATAGATCGACAGGACCGAATGGCTGAGGAAGCGCTCATCCGTCAGCATCGCGTCCTGTGTCTCGCCAAAGCCCGCAAGGCCGGTCCTGATGAAATGGGCGAGCGCTTTTTCGGCGTCGATTGCCGTCGTTGCAAACCAGAATGGCTCGGCGATCCCGAAATGATCCGCAAACCGATCATTGACAACGTCGATCACGGCGCGCGTCGTCTCGTCGGGCTGAAAGCGCAGCGGCCCCGGAAACCGCCTCGCGCCTTTTGCGGGCTTGCGGTTGTCGTGATCGAAATTCCATTGCCCCCCGGCGGGCTCGGCACCGTTCATCAGAAGGCGGGTCTTGCGGCGCATCTCGCGGTAAAAGAATTCCATGCGCAGCGTCTTGCGGCCCATCGCCCATGTGTCGAATTCGGCGTGACTTGCAACAAACCGGTCGTCGTCGAGGATTTCAACGGGCAAGGAAATTTGGTCGCTCCAGCCTTTGGCTTCCTCCAGCACCGTCCAGTCGCCGGGCTCGGTCAATATGATCTTTTGCGGCTTGTGGCGTTTGACCGCGCTGGCGATCAGATCGGTAAAGCTTGCAGGCGCGCCGTCGTCCACAAGGTGCGCATAGTCGATGCGAAACCCCTCGCCGGTCAGCGCGGCTGCGAAATGGCGCATGGCGGACAAGATCAGGACGATCGATTTCTTGTGATGGTTGGCGTGGCCGATGTCGCGCAAAGGCTCGCCCATGACAACGACGTCGCGCGCGCGGTCGGCCGCTTTCAGCGCGGAAAGCCCAAGCGACAGCTGGTCGCCGAGAACGACAATGAGCGCGCGCGTCTTCACCACACGATCGGCGCGCCGTCATAGGCGAAAAAGCCGCCCGACATGGCGGGCGTTGCGCTGGCGCAAACGCCGAGGAGCTGCCCGGCGCACGCGTCGGGCGTTGCGGTATAGCGCCCGCGGGCATGGTCGCGGGTCAGCGCGGTCTCGATCGTTCCGGGATGAAGGGCAAGGACAACCGCCCCGGGCCGCGTGCGGCCGATCTCGACGCTCGCGCAACGGACGATCTGGTTGAGCGCGGCTTTCGAGGCGCGATAGCTCATCCAGCCGCCGAGCCTATTGTCGCCGATCGATCCGACGCGCGCGGAGAGGAAGGCGAGCACAGCATGGCCTTTGCGCGCCAGCAGCGGGGCAAAATGCTTGACGACGAGCGCCGGGCCGATGGCGTTGACGGCAAGCGCGCGTGCGAAGCTCTCCGGCTCGACCTCCGCGAAGGATTTCTCAGGCCGCGCGCCCTCTGCCGCCAGAACGCCGGTCGCCACAAAAATGAGATCGAACTCCTGGCCTGCGAGGTCTTTGGCTGCGCTGGCGACGCTTCCTTCATCGGTAATGTCAAGGCCGTCCTCGCGCCGCGACAAGCGCGCGGGCGCGCCGAGCTTTTGCGCAATGGCGGCGCCGATGCCGCCGGAAGCGCCGATGACAAGCGCGCTGGTGAAACTGTTCATGCTGACAATACGCGCGATTGCGTGCGCCGGTTCTGAGCGAGACGGGGCGTTCAGTCCTCGCGCCGCCCTTCGGCCCAGTCCCAGAACAACGCGGAAATGTCGGGGCCGCCAAAGCGGCGGATTTCCTGCACGCCAGTCGGCGAGGTGACGTTGATCTCGGTCAAATAGTCGCCAATGACATCGATCCCGGCGAGGAAAAGTCCCCGCTCCGACAAGGCCGGGCCAATGCGGTCGCAGATTTCCTGATCGCGCTCCGTCATGTCGATTGCCTCGGCGCGCCCGCCAACGTGCAGGTTCGAGCGCGTCTCGCCAGCCGCCGGCACGCGGTTGATCGCCCCGACCGCCTCGCCGTCAAGGAGGATAATGCGCTTGTCGCCGGCGCGGACGGCCGGGATATATTTCTGTGCGATGAACGGCTCGGCAAAGGCTTGCGTAAAAAGTTCCGTCAGCGCGTTGAAATTGGCATCGTCCGCGGTCAGACGAAAGACGCCGGCGCCGCCATTGCCATAGAGCGGCTTGAAAATGACATCGCCATGCTCGGCGCGAAAGGCGCGGACCTCGTCAAGGTCGCGCGTGATTAGCGTCGGCGGCGTCAGGTCGGCAAAATCGGTGACAAAGAGTTTTTCCGGCGCATCGCGAATGCCTCGCGGATCGTTGACGACAAGAACGCCCGGCGACAGGCGCTCAAGGATCTGCGCGGCGGTGATATAGGCCATATCGAACGGCGGATCCTGCCGCACAAGCAGGACATCCATGCCGTGCAGGCCCAGCCGTTCGGGCGCGGTCAAATTTGCGTGCGCGCCCTGTTCGCGTTTCAGCGCGACAGCTTTGCGCGCCAGCGCGCTAACGCGCCCGTCCCTCAAGGCCAGCGATTGCGGCTGATAGATCCAGATCTCATGCCCGCGCCCATAGGCTTCGAGCGCCAGATCAAAGCTCGTGTCGGCGTCAACATTGACCCCTTCGATCGGGTCCATCTGGATGGCGATTTTCATCAGCGGCTACAGCGGCCGGACGATAACGTGACTGACGACGCGGCGCGCGCCGCTGATCGCGCGCGCGATCTCGAGCGTTTGCGTGAGCGAGCGCTCGCTGCGGACCGCGCCGAGCAGAAAGACGGCGCCGTCCGACACCGCGATCTTGTAATCGCCGCTTTTCACATCGTCATTGACGATCAGTTTCGAGCGCAAAGCCGCGTCGATGCGCGCATCCGCAAAGCCCTGACCGATCGAAGTCTTGTCGCCGATGACAATCTCGTCAATTACCTGGTCAACGCCGCGCGCTTTCCACGCATTCTCGACGAGTTTGCGCCGCCCCTCCTCCGACCGCATGCTGCCGGTCAACAACAAACGCCCCTCGAAGACCGTAATATCGATATCGCTGTAATCGTGCTGGCGATCGGCGAACAGCACGGCCTTCAATTCGCCGTCGGCGCCGATGTCGGTAAAGCTCTGGTCGAGATTGCGGCTCGACGAGCACGCCGCGGCGAGCGCGAGGATGAGGATAGCGGCGAGGTGTTTCAGCATCGGAACGCTCCGGGCGGCGGCCCCTCCTAGATGCGACGCGCCGGGCGCCGGTTCAAGCGGGGATTAGGGATTGGGGAATAGGGTCCATGCTCAATCAGAACGACCGGAAATTGCCGATTCCAGCCGCTTGACATCCTGTAGTATATCTGTAATATATAAATTACTTTCGGGATGTGCCGCAGATGTCGCGAACCGATGTGTTTGATCACTGGCTTCGCAGCTTGCGTGATCTCACAGGTCGAGCACGCAACGACATGCGCATAAAGCGCCTTGCAATCGGAAATCCTGTCGATGTCCGCCCGGCCGGGAAAGGCGTAAGCGAGTTGAGGATCGATATGGGTCCTGGATATCGCTTCTCCTATGCGGAGATTGGGGATGAACCGATCCTTCTCCTCGCCGGCGGAGATAAGTCCACGCAAGCGCGCGATATCGAAACGGCGCTCGCACTTTGGAAGGATTGGAAGGAAGCGCGACAATTAGTAAGACCACTTCTCGTCCCTTTGACAGCGCCGACTACATCGACACGCCCGAGGCGGTCGCTGCTTATCTTGAAGCGGCGCTGGAAGATGGCGACGCCAAAATAATCGCCGCAACACTTGGCGACATCGCCCGCTCCAAAGGTATGGCGACGATCGCCGAGCGCACAGGTCTTGCGCGCGAGGCGCTCTACAAATCGCTCAGCGCCGAGGGCAATCCAAGGCTCACCACTCTGCTCGGTGTGCTAAAGGCGATGGGACTTCGCCTTTCAGTCACCGCAGACTCGCACCAAACAGCTTAGGCCTGCTCGAATGCCCGCCTTCAAGCTTCTGCGGCATTCGTAGTCCCCGCTTTAGACCGGCGCGACCTCGCCGAGAACAGTCATTCAGAAAGCTGCAAGCGAACAGTGTCTCCATCCGGCAATTCACTGATCTGGTGAGCCAGGTCGCCGGAAAGCGAAATCAGCTCAGCGACGGACATTTCGCCTAAGTTCTCTCGCTCGTATGCGCCGCCCAATACGGACGGAATCTTGAGGCAATACGCCCGGTCGTGGGAGATTTTTCCGACGGAACTTTCAGCGATCTCACGTAAGCGGACCATGTTCCAATCGATCTGGAAATCGGCGCTCGCGCGGAGTGCCAGGCAATCTTCCTCCGACTTGGCAATCACCGCGCAGGACAAATCTTCTGGGCAAATCCGCCAATACTGACCTAACTGATCCAGAACCAAAAGATTCCCGAAGGCGTTTCGCTCCAGCACAACCTTCGGAGCGATACCGGCCCAGCCCCAGGCGCGTTCAATGATGGCGATTAGGCTCTCCATACCGCCATTTTAGCATGAGCGTTGATCTGTCCGAAATGGGCCAAAGCCGGTCATTCCGATTGAGTATGGATCCTAGGACACAGCGAGACGGCTGTCCCTAATCCCCAATCCCTGATCCCTCAATCTGGGGGATTGGAAAACGCCGGAAATGCTTCGCGGCCCTCGACCTCGCGCCAATGCCTTAGCGCCCATGAGACTGTAGGAAACGCGAGTTCGGCCCACGGGATTTCTTCGTAAGCAAACAAGGCAACCTCAAGGCTTTCCGGCCCGGCGGCGAAGTCCGGCTGTCTGAGCGTTGCCCGAAACATGATTTGCACTTGCGAGATGCGCGGCACGCTGTAGACGGCGAGCGTCTGGTCGATCGACAGGTGCGCGCGCGCTTCCTCCCAGGCTTCTCGCCGCGCGCCGTCTTCGGCGCTCTCGCCGAGTTCAAGATAGCCGGCGGGCAGCGTCCAGAACCCTAATCGCGGCTCGATCGCGCGCCGGCAGAGGAGGATGCGCCCGCCGGACGAGGCGACCGACCCGACAACGATCTTCGGGTTCTGGTAATCGACAAACCCGCAATGGCCGCAGACGTCGCGCGCGCGGTCGTCGCCTGCCGGCGCCATCTTTTCGAATTGCGGGCTTAGCAAGGTTTTGCCCGTCATCGTCCTTGTCCCGTCATTACTCGCGCCGCGTCATCGTCCGCGTCCCTATCAATTTTAGCCAATTCGCCGCCCCCGGATGATCCGTAGGAAGCAGGTTTTTTAGATTGTGATCGCGCGCGAGGGTTAAATTCGCGCGCGCGCGGACGATATCCCTTGACCGGACGCCTAATCCAGTCAAAACCGGCGCGTATCAGACCTTGTACCGGTCATTGCGGCAGTCAGCGCCGTGACAAGACGTCAAGTATCGCGGCGCCCCGCCCGCGCATTCCAGCGCATCGGGCGCGCCACTTATGGGAGACTTCAAAGAATGGCCTATGATCTCAGAAAATCCCCGGGGCACCTTTTGCGCCGCGCGCAGCAATATGCGCATGACCTGCACGCGACAGCGGTTGGCGCCGACGGCCCGACCCCGCGTCAGTTCGAAGTGCTGCACGTTGTCGCGAAGAACGACGGCCTCAGCCAGACCGATCTCGTGAACGCGACCGGCATCGACCGCTCGACGCTCGCTGACATGATCGCGCGCATGCTGAACAAAGGCCTCCTCTCGCGCTCGCGCACCAAGGAAGACGCGCGCGCCAATGCGGTCAGCATTACGGCGACCGGAAAGCGCGTGCTTGCCGGCGCGATGACGGGCGTTGCGAAAGCCGATGCGGGCGCGCTCGGCGTGCTGCCGAAATCGCAGCAATCGGCGTTCATGAAAGCGCTTGGCGCCTATGCCGAAGCGCTCGACGCGATGGGCGAAGCTGCGCCGGCAAAAAAGACGGCCAAAGCCGCAAAGAAGAAAGCCCCCGGCCGCAAGAAAGCCAAAGCCAAGCGCTAACCGTTTGACGGTTCAGAATTGAAAAGCCGCCCGGGCAGCCGGGCGGCTTTTTTATTGGGTCTCAAGGACCTTCTTCTCCCCCGCGAAGCGGGGGAGGTGTCGGCGTTGAAGCAATCTGATTTAAACGCGCTTTAAAGTCGAACCGCTACGCTCTGCGGCGATCGCAGCAAGGCGCACCCATGATCTCTCCCTCTCCTGTCGTTGTCTCGCGCGTCCCGCGCCTTGATGAGGCTGCCTGGGCCGGGGCGCGGTCGTGGTTCGGCGGCACGCCGCAGCTTGGCGCCCTGGCGTGGCCGCGCGGGCAAAAAAATGGCAAGCCGCTCCCCTTCGCTGCGCAGTTCGATCTGGCGGAATTGGCGGCGGCGTCGCCCTCCGGTTTGCCGTCAGAAGGATCGCTTGCGTTCTTCCTCGACGAGGGCGCTGTCGTCTTTGTCCCGAAAGGCTCGCCCCGCGCGCCGTCAGAGCCGCCGCCTGATGCGATTTTCGCGACGGAGCCGTGCGGCGATATTTTCCCCCAGAACCCGTCGCCCCATGCGCGCCAATCGTTCCCGCGCTGGCCGGTCGAGTTTACGCGGCTGAACGTCAGAGCCGATGTTCCCGCCGAGGATGACGAGGAGGCGCGCGAGGCGCTGGAGGCCGCCATGGCGGCGGCGGTCAGCAAGCGCCTTCACCGGCGCGACTATCATCTCTCCGCGCGCGACGCCTACAAACAGATCGGCGCCGGCGCGCCGCCCGTGTGGCGCCACACCGCGCAGGCTTATGCAAAGCATCTGCGCATTGCCCAATTTCACGCAGGCGACATCGCGCGCGCGCGCCAGCCGTCTCTCGATTACGCCCGCGCTGATGTCGCGCGGCTGACGCCGAAGAAGACGGTCAGCATTTTCGGAAAGCGCGGCGCCGAACCTGACGAAGCTTTAAAGAAAGCGCTGAACGATCTGGCGCGTTTTGAGGCCGCTGATGCGGCATACCGTCGGCAGCTCGCGGACTTTCCGGCGTTGATCAAGGCGGCGGATGACCTTGCACAGGGCGCCGACCCGTTCGCGCTCTTATCGCGCGCAGAATCCGAAGCGTTCCGGGCGCTCTTTATGCGCGGCCGCAAGGAATTCGAGGATCTTGTCCGGTTCCGGACACCCTTTAGCGTCGAAGACGTTGTCACCGGCACCCTGCTCGCCATGGCGACGGGCGATGCGCGCGCCTATGCCGCGATGCCGGCGCCGATCCGTGACCTGATCAATCAGCGCTATCTTCTGCCGACGGGCGGCTGGCACCAGATGTTCGGGCCGGGCATTGACATCCAAGGGCATGCCGTATCGGCGAATGCAAACAACCTGCTTCTCCTCCAGCTGACCTATGATGACATGATCGACTGGCGCTTTGGCGATAATGGCGTTTATCAGTTCTGGATCTCGCCCGGCGATCTCGCTGCCGGAAATTGGGCGGGCGCGGGCCTTACCTTCGAGTGCCATTAGGCGGCGGCGCGCCCCGCTCATACCCGCCCCGTTCATACCCGCCAAGCGTCAGCATACGGTCATACATGACGAGCGCGGCGGCGACCGAGAGGTTGACGCAAAAGCGCATCGGGATTTTGACAAGGTGCGCGCAACGCGCTTTCGCCTCATCCGACAGATCGCCCTGTTCCGGCCCGAGGATATAGGCGGCCTTCAGCGGGTGCCGGAACGTCGGCAGATCGACGGCGCGTTCGTCAAGTTCGACGCCGACGAGCACGCACCCGTCCGGCAAAACCATCTGATCGATCGACGCCCATTGGTATAGCGGCAAATGCCCGGCGCTTTTCGAAGTGTCGGACAGTTCGGCCTGATAGCGGTCAAGCGCTGACCCGATCGTGAAGGCAAAGCTTGCCCCGAATGCGTGGCCCGTGCGCAAGACCGCGCCGAGATTCATCGGCTTTGAAATGCGTTCAGACCCTATTCCGAAATAGCCGCGCATGACGCCCCTGTGTACGGTCGCGAATGGAAAGCAAACAGCCTAGAGCTACGGGCGTTTGATAGGAAACGCCTCTAGCTCTAATCTTTATGTGGTCGCGCCGGGTTCCGAAAAACCGGTGATTCCACTTTTCCACCCGACGCTCTAGCATAAGCGCCATGCGCGCAAATAACCTCACCGCCAATTTCAACATCCCGCCCGGACCTTATTTCCTGTCGCATTCCGTTGGCCTGTTGCCGGTCACAGCGGAAGCCGCGCTGACGCGCGATTTCTTCAATCCGTGGGCGGCGGGGCGGAGCGATCTGTGGCCGCATTGGCTTGCCGCGATCGACGCGTGGCGCGCGGCGCTCGGGCCCGTGATTGGCGCCAGTCCCGCCGATATCTGTCCGCAGACGAACATATCGTCGGCGCTGACGAAAATCCTGTTCTCGCTGCCCGGCGACGCGCGCCGGCAACGAATTGTCCTTGCCGAGGACGATTTCCCGACGGCGGGCTTTGTCCTTGCGCAAGGCGCGCGCCTTGGCCTCGGCCCTGACTTCATCGCACGCGGCGCGCCGCTTGCCGACCCGGATGCGTGGGGGCCAGCCTTTGGCGATGACGTTCGCCTGGTTCACGTCACGCACATTTTTTCCAACCGGGGCGTGCGCGCGCCGGTTGCCGAGACTGTCGCGCGCGCCAAAGCGGCGGGCGCAATTGTCATCGTCGATGTCGCGCAATCGGCCGGCTGCGTCCCCGTTGACTGCACCGGATGGGGCGCCGACTTTGTCGTCGGCACGTCGATCAAATATTTGTGCGGGGGGCCGGGCGCCGCGTTCTTGTGGGTCAATCCGGCGATTGCGGCGACACTCGCGCCCGCCGATGTCGGCTGGTTCAGTCATGAAAACCCGTTCGAGTTCGACATCCGGAATTTTGTCTATGCGTCAGGCGCAGCGCGCTTCTGGGGCGGCACGCCGTCGGTTGCCCCTTACGTCATGGCGAGGGCCGGCGCCGCCGAGATTGGGTCCGCAGGCGTTGCGGCGATCGAGGCGCACAATCAGGCGCTTCTTGACCAGCTGATCGCGCGATTGCCGGCGGAAGCGATTGTATCGCATGCGATCCACGGCGAGCGCGGATCGGCGCTGGTCGTCCGGCCGCGGGAACTCGCGGCGGCGCGCCTTGCGCTGACGGAAGAAGCGATCGCCCATGACGAGCGCATGGGCGGCATCCGCGTGTCGGCTCATCTTTACACGGACGAGACGGATGTGGACCGGCTGGCGCGCGTGCTCGAGCAGTTTTGCTGAGACCTGCGCCGCTTACCGCAGCACGGCCTTGTACGAGACCTCGCCGTCGGCCTTGACGGGCACCGGCGTTGTCAGCGTCCATTTTATGTGCGTGATTTCATCGCCGCGCGCAGGCCGCGTCTCGCCGCCTTCGACGATTGTCAGGCGTCCGCGCGCAACATAGGTCTGTCCGCCGTCCGCCGAGAATGCAACGCTCGCCTCATCGCCGCCAGCGACCGAGCCCTCGACATAGGACACCTCGCCCGGCACCGGCATCACGAGCACGATGTCGGCGGCGGGGGCCGCGCCGTCATTCTTGTAGCGGATCGAATAAACGACCGTCTCGCCCGGCGTCACTTTGTCAGCAGCAACGCGCTTGACGGTCTGTTCGCCGGTGGCGCTGACGGTCGTGACTTCCTTTTCAACGACCTGCTGCGCGCTCATCGATGCGTGCGCGGATGACAGCGCCAGCGGCATGAGGGCGGCGAGGATGAAAACTGTGCGCGCCATTGCGGCGATCCTTTCGTAACAAATTCCCCAGTATTCCTAAAGCGGGCACGGTAAACGCAGGCTTAACGCGGCGGGCGGGGCCGGAGAATTGCGCTTCAACTTTCTGTTCATTGTAAACGCATCTTTAACTACACGTATAATAAGCAATGCACAATCATTGCAACCGATCAACTTTAGCGCTTTCTTTACAAGTTCTGTGCGATTTGCATCATCAGATGGTGCAAGGGGAATTGCGCATGAAGAGCCGTTGGTCGCGTATGCGTTTAAACAGGAAGTCAGCCAGTCTCGTGGCGGCAATTGCCGCGTTCGCGGGGGCTGGCCCCGCGTTTGCCGCCGGCACCAGCGCCGGCTCAAGCGTTTCAAACAGTTTCACCCTCGACTATCAGGTTGGCGGCGTCTCGCAGACGCAGATCAACACGTCGGGAACGCCGACCCTCTTCACCGTCGATCGCAAGACCGATCTGACGGTGACGACGGTCAGCAATGCGACCGTGTCGCCAGGCCAGACCGGCGCGCGGGTCGTTTACGGCGTCCTGAACGCCGGCAACGACAATACAGCGTGGCGCCTGTCGGTGAAGGACATCGCCGCCGACACGTTCGACATCGCAACCTATACGGCGCGCTATTACACCGACGCCGGCAATGACGGCGTCTTCACGCCGGGCGTTGACGATGCGGGCGCAGGGATTGCCTATACGCTGGGCGCGGGCGTCACCGCGAACGTCGCGCCCGATGCGCGCCTCTGGGTCATCCTCACCGGGAACATTCCGGCGGGCGCGACCAATGGCCAGTTCGACGACGTCGCGCTGATTGCCAATTCCTTCTACCCGACCGCCTCGCTCGATCCCGCCTATGCATCGACGCCGGGCACGGAAATCACTGCCGCCGGGGCAAATACGCTCACGGGCGCGGCGCAGGATGTTCTCGCCGACGGCGCCGGCACGGCCGGTTCGCCCGAAGACGTCGCCAATGACGGCGCGCATTCGTCAACCGCGCGCTACACCGTCTCGGCGGCAGCGCTGACGGCCAACAAGACGGTTGCGGTCGTGCGCACCAATCCGACGGCTTGCGCGACCGACACGATCACCGGCGGCTTTGCAACACCCGGCGCGTGCGTCGAATACGTAATCTCGGCGTCGAACGCGGCGGGCGCATCCGCAACCGCAACCAGCATCGCGATCAGCGACGTGCTGCCGAACGAAGTTCAATATGTCGTCGCGGCGCAGGCGGGCTTTACTGCTGCCGGCACGCTGACGACGCCTGCGGTTGGCTGCACGAGCGCGTGCACGGTCGCGCTGACGGGCGCGTCGCTGGCGCCGGGCGCGACGGGAACGGTGACCATCCGCGCGCTCGTCAGATAGCGCGGACGGCGTTGGACGAATAACGGCGCCGCCGCTCCGGATCTCCCGGCGCGGCGGCGTCCGCATCTAGGGGCAGTTGGGTAAAGTTGAGTTTCAGGGCCGAAAAGGGCTCTAGGCGCGTGAAGAAGGCGGGAGCAATCGGACGGGTGATGCGGCGGCTTGCCGCCGCGCTCGCTCTCGCGACCGGACCGGCCGGACCGGCCGGCGCACAGCTCGGCGCTGTTGTCGATAACGTTGCGACGGTCGATTACACGCTTGGCGCAACGACGACGACGGTCGCCACCCCCAATGCGACGTTTGCGATCGAAGCGGTGCGCACCCCGTCAACGATCACCTTCTTCCGGTATGCCCCGAATGCGCCAGGCGCGGTGTCCGTTTCTCTTAACGGGTCGGACTTCCAGAACGGCGCCGTTGGCGCGTTCTCGGCCGTAGGGCCGCTCGAGGCCGCGGGCGGCGCGCCGGTCAACACTGGCGCGCCCGTGCCGCTTGCCGAAGCCGGGTCTTACTTTGCGGGCGAGCCGGTCATCGTGCGCGTGACAGACCCCGGCCAGAACGGCAATAGCGGGCTCGTCGAGACGATCATCGCAACGATTGCGACCGAGAACGGCGATTTCGTCACGCTGAGGCTCTATGAGAGCGGGCCCGATACGGGTGAATTTTTCGCGTGGGTTCCGAGTAATACCGGCGCAATCGTTACGGATGATGCAACGCTGACGATCGCGCACGGCGCAGGCCTTACCGCGCGCTACCAGGATCCGTTCGATCTGACGGAGGTCTCGACCGACACGGCCGGGGTTGACCCGTTCGGGCGCCTCTTCGACAGCCTGACCGGCGCGCTCATCAACGGGGCGATCGTGACGATCGTCAATGACGCGACGGGGCTGCCCGCCAGCGTCTTCGGCATTGACGGCGTTTCGGCCTACCCCGCGACGATTGTCAGCGGGCAGACTGTTACCGACGCCGGCGGCCTCGTTTACGCGCTTGGGCCGGGCGAATTCCGCTTTCCAATCCTTTTTCCCGGGACCTACCGTGTGCTTGTGACGCCCCCGTCCGGTTATACCGGCCCGTCGTCGGCGCAGCCGCCGGCCTTCGATGCGCTGTCGAACGCGCCGTTCACGATTATCCCCGGGTCGTATGGCCAGGCGTTCACGCTGACGGCCGGGGGCGGCGATCTTGAATTCGACTACCCACTCGATCCGTCCACGGATGTCGTGTTGACAAAGGCGGCAGATGTCTCGGCCGCCTCGGCAGGCGATTTCCTGCGCTATCGCATCCGGGTTGAGAACCGCGCCGCGACAGCGGTCCCGGCACGCATCGTCGATACGCTTCCGCCGGCCTTTCGCTACCAGAAGGGCTCGGCGCGCGTTGACGGCAACGCCATACCGGACCCGGTCATCGCGCCCGACGGCGTCACCCTCACATTCGACGCTGGCGTCCTCGACCCGGGCGCCGCGCTGACGCTTGCCTATGTCGTCGAGGTGACGGCGGGTGCGCGCCTTGGCGAAGCGGTCAACAGCGCGCAGGCCGTCAGCGCTGGCGGGGCGCCGGCTTCGAACCGCGCCGAGGCGGCGGTCGACATCGTTGACGATTTCCTGCGCTCGTCCCTGACAATTGTCGGGCGTGTTGTGGAGGACGGCTGCGGCGACAAATCCGGTAAAGGCGTTGCCGGCGTCCGGCTCTACCTCGAAAACGGCTTAACGACGGTCACAGACGAAAACGGGCTCTACCACTTTGAAGGGGTCAGCCCCGGCACGCATGTCGTGCAGGTCGATGAAGACAGCCTCGCTCCCGAATATGACCTTCATCTGTGCAAGGACAACACGCGCACCGCCGGCAATGCGGGTTCGCAATTCGTCGATGCGCGCGGCGGGTCGGTCTGGCGCGCCAACTTCCATGTGAAGAAAGTGCGCGAAGCGGCGCCAGCGGCAGCCGCCGTCGAAGCGTTCAACCCGGAAACGGCCTACCGCGCCTTCGATAAAAAATGGCTCGACGGGCAAACCCCGGAAGCGGCTTTCGCCTATCCGGCGGAAGGCTCAACGCCGTCCGCGGCGAGCGTCAATCTCGGCGTCAAGCACGACGTGAACCTGCGCCCGACGCTTCTCCTCGATGGTCGCGAGGTTCCGCCAGAGAACTTTGCCGGCCGCGAGGTCAATCTCCTGCGCACCATGGCGCTGACGCATTGGCGCGGCGTTGACCTGAAAGAAGGCGATAACGTCTTCGAGGTTTCGTTAAGGAATGAGCAAGGCGCGGAAGTCGCACGCCTCCGGCGCGCGGTTGCGTTCATCAGCCGCGCGGAACGCGCGGTTCTCCTCGACGGGGAAACGAAGCTGTTCGCCGACGGCAAGACACGGCCCGTCATCGCCATCAAGGTGACGGACGGCGCCGGCCGCCCCGTCCGCGCGGGGCGGACAGTGTCGGTTGAGGTCTCGGCCCCCTATCGCACGACGGCGCGCGCGGCGGCCGAAGAGCGCAATGCGCTCGATGCGCCGCTGTCGGCGCAATCGGGCGTTCCGGTGGGCCAGGGCGGCGTCGCACTGATCGAGCTTGAGCCGACGGTCGAGACGGGGCCGCTGCGCCTGACCGTTGAGCTTGAAGACGACCGTACACGGACGTTTGAGGCGTATGTGAAACCGGCCCCGCGCGACTGGATCGTCGTTGGTCTTGCCGAAGGGCAGGGCGGGTTCGACAGCAGCGACAGCGCGGGCGCCAACGCACTCGATCTTGTTGGCGACGGGCGCGTTGCGGGCTTTGCCAAAGGCGTCGTCAAGGGCGGCTGGCTTGTCACCGTCGCGGGCGACAGCGCAAAGCGACGCGGGCGCGCCGACGGCGATCTCCTCCTCGACGTCAATCCGGACGAGCGCTATCCGCTGTTCGGCGACCGCTCGGTTCAGGACTATGAGGCGCAAAGCCGCTTCCCGCTCTATCTCAAAGCCGAGAAGGACGGCTTTCGCGGCGTTTTCGGCGATTTCGACACCGGGCTCGACGAGACAAAACTCGCGCGCTATTCGCGCCGCCTTTCGGGGGTCAGCGCCGGCTATCAGGGCGCGCGCTTCCAGTTTTCCGGCTTTGCCGCCGACACCAATCAGGCGTTTGTGCGCGACGAGCTTGGCGCCGACGGCACGTCCGGCCCCTATCGCCTGAGCAACGCGCCGCTGGTCAGGAATTCCGAAACCCTGACGATTGAAACGCGCGACCGCTTCCGCCCGGATGTCATCGTCGCGACGACGACACTTGCTCGGTATGCGGACTATGAGATTGATTTCGACACGGGCGAGATCGTCTTGCGTTTGCCCGTGCCGGCTACGGATGCGGCGTTCAATCCCAATGTCCTTGTCATCGACTATGAAACGTCAGCGCCGGTCAGCCGCGCGCTGACGGCGGGCGGGCGCGGCGCTGTCAAATTCCTCGATGGCCGGGGCGAGGCCGGCGCAACATTCATCCACGAAGAGGGCGCCGGCGCCGACGCCGAAACAGTCAATCTCGCCGGCGTCGATGCAACACTGAATCTGACCGACGAAGACGAGTTGCGCGTCGAATACGCCCGCTCGTTCAGCGACAGTCCTTCGGGGTCAACCGAGGCGGACGCGATCCTTGTCGAGGCGAGCCACACTGGCGACCGCCTCGACGCCAAAGCGTTTTTCAGCGATGTCGCCCCTGGCTTTGGCGTCGATCAACAGACATCTGCGACGGTCGGCGTGCGCCGGTTCGGCGCGGAAGCGCGGCTGCGCATTGACGAATTCGACGGCGGCCTGTCAACGCAAACCGCGTCGCGCTCGGTCGAGGCCAAAGCGTATCGCGAAGAAAACCTGTCAACGGGCGCCGCGCGCACCGTCGCCGAGATCGGACTGCGCCAGGACGGCGCGGAAACCTCCGGCGCGGTTGGCCTGCGCGCCGTGCGCGAGGAGCTGGCATCGGGCGAGGATCGCGAGGGGCTGTTCGTCACGGCCTCGGCGCGCCAGCGCTTCGAGAACCTGGGCCTCTCGTTGCGCGCTGCGCGCGAGCAGCCGGTCGCGGGCGACGACGCCTCGGCCTTGTTCCCGACACGGACGAGCGTCGGCTTTGACCAGCAGCTGTTCGGCGCAGTGACGCTCAGCGCGACGCATGAAATTCTGAACAGCGACACGGTCTCGCAGTCGAACACGACAGTCGGGGTGAAAGCGGAGCCCTGGTCAGGCGGTCTCATCACGCTTGCCGGCGACCGGCTGACCGGGGACACAGGCGAGCGCATCGGCGCGACGTTCGGCGTCGATCAGCAGGTGAAGCTGTCGGAAAAGTGGACCGGCTCGCTCGGGCTCTCCCGCCGTCAGGACCTGAAGAACGACAGCGGGCTCAGCGACGCCTTCGACGACATTGTTCCGGACGCCCCGCAATCGCCGTTCGAAGCGCAATCGGGAGGCTTCACGTCGCTGTATGCCGGCGCCGGCTATCGCGACAAGGCGACATCGGGCTCCGGCCGGTTTGAACTGCGCAAGTCCGCCGAGGGCCAGCGCTATACGCTCGCGAGCGCGGCGGCGCGCGAGGTCTCCGAACAATTCTCGTTCGGCGCGGCAGGCAGGTTCCAGCAGGACAATAATGACGCGAGCGCAGATGAGCGCCGGTTCGAGTTGCGCCTCGGCGCGTCATGGCGCCCGCATGACGAAGACGGCCTTGTTGTCTTCAACCGCCTCGACGTGAAGCAGCAATCCATCGATCAGCAAACGAAGAGCTGGAAGGTCGTTCATAATTTCGCCCTCAACGCGCAGGCGTCTGAGCGGCTTCAACTCTCCGTTAACCACGGCGTCAAATATTCGGCGTTTTCTGCGGACGGGTCCGCTCTTTCCGGCGTGACGCAACTGGCTGGCTTTGAGGCGCGCTACGACGTGACGGACAAGATCGACATCGGCGCCCATGGCGAGGCGCTCTATTCATGGAATTCCGGCGCTGTGCAGTATTCATATGGGCCGTCTGTCGGCGTGTCGCCCGCCAAGAACGTCTGGCTGTCGTTCGGCTGGAACTTTGCCGGCTTTGCGGATGAAGATTTCACTGCAGCGGAATACTCCCGCAACGGGCCCTATCTGAAGCTGCGCATCAAATTCGACCAGCATACGGCAAGGGGACTTCTCGATGCGATCTCGCCGCGCGCATCGGGAACGGGGGCGGGTCAATGATCCGCCTCCTGATGATCGCCGCAGCGGCCCTGATCTTTGCCGCCCCGGCGCGCGCGGCGCTGAGTTGCGGAACCGCGGCGCAGGTGCTCGACTGGGATTCGGGCGCCGTCGCCTGGACCGCCGGGTCGCTGTCGAACAGCTATACGGTCGGCAATGATGCGATTGGCCTTGCCTTCACAGGCAACACCAACCGGCTCATCAATGTGTTCGGCGCGCAGACGCCGTTCAAATCCGTTGACTTCACGGGCGGGCTCGCGCCGGCCCAGCAGAACCTGCTGTTTGCCGTCAATTACGCCAATACCAGCGAGACGCTGACCCTCACCATCACGGCGGGGATGGCGGGGCAGGGCGTCGGCGAAATCGAGTTCACGCTTTTTGACGTCGATACCGACGCCGCGACAGCGCCCTTCCAGTTCCAGGACCGGATCACGGTGACGGGAACCCTCGGTGGCGCCGGCGTTGGCAATCCGGTCTTTACACCGTCGCCGTCGAACAGTGCGGCGGGCAATGTGGCGACTGGCGGCAACGCGTCGGACGGCGCTTCCGGCAACGGCAATCTCACCATTAAATACTCAACCCCCGTCGATCAGATTGTCATTGTCTACCGGGCCGGACCAAATTCAATCGCCGACCCTGCCCAGCAGGGGATATCGGTGCACGATATCGGTTTTTGCCCGGCCAACACCGACTATGGCGACGCGCCGGCAAGCTATGGCGCGCCGTCGCACCGGGTTGTCTCCGGCACGGCGCTCGGGTCCGGCAATCCCGATGCGGAAATCGCGCCGCAACCTTCGGTGAGCGCCAATGGCGATGACGCCGCGGGCGCAGATGACGAGAACGGCGTGATGATCAGTACGCTGACGCAAGGGGGCGCGGGGACGGTCGGCGCCACGGTCGCTGGCGCTGGCGGGCGCCTGCAAGGCTGGATCGACTGGAATGGCGACGGGGATTTCGCCGACGCGGGCGAACAGGTCGCAACGAACATCCAGGACAATGGCGCCGGCGACACCAACCTTGCTGCCGGCGCAATCGGCTTTGCGCTCGCCGTGCCGGCCGGCGCGACGACCAGTCAGACCTATGCGCGCTTCCGGTGGTCGACGGTGAGCGCCCTTTCGGCGACAGCAATCGCGGCGAACGGCGAGGTTGAAGACTATGCGATCAACATCAACCCCATCAGCGGCGCGCCGTCCTGTCCGGCGGGCCAGCTTCTCCTCAACAGCAGCGGTAACGCGACAGCCGTGCTGACCGGGACGGGGGTCGTCAATTCGACGCGCGCGGTGGGCGCCCTCACTGCCGCCGGCACAACGCCGCCCGATGCGAGTTCCGCCGAAATCGATGACACCGGCGACACGCTCGTCCTCGATTTCGGGGTGCGCGTGCCGCAGAACGGGACCATCGTTCTTTCTGCGGCGCGCGACGGTGGCAATCAGGGCAACAGCGCGCGGGTCAATATCCAGTTCTCGACCGACAACGTCGCCTATTCGACTGCCGTGACCTATGGGACGGCAGTCGCGACTTACAACTCGACCGCGCAGGACATCCTTGAACGGAACAATATTCTGGCGCCAACCGGCGGCGCGCGGTATATCCGCTTCACGACGGTCGATAACGATGACATCTTCGTCGATGGCGTCCAGTACAGCCAGGTCTGCATCGCGTCGCCGACGCTGACCGCGTCGAAGTCGGTCGCGGTCTACAATCCCTCCGGCACGACGCCCTATTCCGTTCCGGGCAATGATGTTGTCTATGCTCTGACGGTCCAGAATTCCGGGTCGGGCGCGGTTGACGCCGATACGGTGCTGATCATCGACACGCTGCCGGCGCAGGTGACGTTCTTCAATGGCGACATGGACGGACCAGGGCCCGCGACCGGCGCGATCCTCTTTACCCAGACCAGCGCCGGGCTGACGTTCACGCTCGCAACCGATGTGCGCTATTCAAATTCGGGGGTCCGCCCGGCGACCTTCGCCGCCTGCGCCTACACGCCGGTTGCGGGCTATGACCCGAACGTCCTGCACCTCTGCCTCAACCCGAAAGGCGCGATGGCGGCAGGAAGCCCCACATCGTCCTTCACCGCGCAATTCCGGGCGCAGATCAAATGACAAAGAAATCGTGAAAAACTGGAGCGGGCGAGGCGATTCGAACGCCCGACCCTCACCTTGGCAAGGTGATGCTCTACCCCTGAGCTACGCCCGCTCGGCGTTTTCGCCGCGAAGTCTGGTCGCCGCGAGGCGAGGGATATGCCCGAGGGGCGTCAGATTGGCAAGGAGGGATTGGGGATTAGAGAAGACGAGTGGCGCGCCTCGCTTCGGATTGCTAAGCGCGATCGCTTTGTCCTAGCCAATCCCTAATCCCCAATACCCAGATGGCCCTTGCCCGCGCCGCCCTCTTTGCCCGCCTCGATGCGCTGTCGATAGCTCACCGCACGGTCGAGCATCCGCCGGTCTTCACGGTCGATGAGGGGCGCGACCTGAAGGCGACAATGCCGGGCGGGCATTCGAAGAACCTCTTTCTCAAAGACAAGAAGGACCGGCTCTTTCTCGTGGTCTGTCACTGCGACACGGCGGTCGATCTCGTGGGCTATGGGCGGCTCGCGGGCGCAAAGGGACGGTTCTCGTTCGGCAAACCGGACCTGATGACCGCGACCTTGGGCGTTGTTCCCGGCGCGGTGACGCCCTTTGCGCTCTTCAACGAAAGCGCGCGGTTGCTGACGGAGGTTGCTGTCGATGCCGCGCTGATGGCTTTTCCCGAGGTCTGGTTCCATCCGCTGGAGAATACGGCCTCAACCGGGATTTCCCCGTCGGACCTGATTGCCTTTATCCGCGCCTGCGGCTTCGAGCCGCGCCTCATCGACCTGCAAAACCGGGGTTAAGACGGGGCTTAATCATCGCGGAGCCTGTTGCCTTCGCGCCCGTCCGCCCTCATTTAACGCGGCGAAGGAGACTTCCATGACGCTGATGCCTGCCAAGCCTGCCCAACCGAAAACTGCTCAACCGGGCGTCAAAGATCTGATCAGGGACGGAACCGTCGAAACCTTTGAGCGCGATGTGCTTGAAGCCTCGATGACCGTTCCGGTGATTGTCGATTTCTGGGCGGAATGGTGCGGGCCGTGCCGGCAGTTGACCCCGGCGCTTGAAAAAGCGGTGACGGCGGCAAACGGCGCGGTGCGCCTCGTCAAGATCGATATCGACAAGAACAAGATGCTGGCGACGCAAATGCGCATCCAGTCGGTGCCGACGGTTTACGCGTTTCTGCAGGGCCGCCCGGTTGACGGGTTTCAGGGCGCGGTCCCCGAGAGCCAGGTGAAGGCATTCATCGAGCGCCTGACCAAAGCGGCCAGTCAGCTCGGCGTCGGGCCTGCGCCCGATGAGGCAATCGATCTGAAAGCGGTTCTCGACGCGGCCGATGCCGCGCTCGCCGCTGGCGATGCGGCGGCGGCCGCGCAAGCCTTTGCCGACGTCGCGCAGATCGCCGAGGAGGCGGGCGATGAGACATTGCTGCGCGCGCTCGCCGGCCTTGCGCGCTGCCGTCTCGCGACTGGCGATGTTGCGGGCGCGCGGGCGGTCTTGATGCTCGCGCCGGAAGCAAAACAGGCGGACGCGGTCTTTACGGCTGTCCGCGCGCAGATCGATCTGGCCGAAGGCGGCGGCGGCGACATCGCGGCGCTGACGCGCAAGGCGCAGGCGAACCCCAAGGACTTCGAGGCGCGCTATGCGCTCGCCGAAGCGCTGGCCGCGTCCGGCGACATGCCGGCGGCGATCGATGAACTGCTCGCGATGGTTGTTGCCAACCGGGCGTGGAATGACGACGCCGCGCGCAAAAAGCTCGTGCAGATATTTGAGGCGCTGGGACCCAAGCACGCCGACACGCTGTCGGGACGCCGGCGCCTCTCATCGGCGCTGTTTTCGTGACCGCGGGCGCGCCATCGCCCACGCGTCGCAGCGGGCGCGATCTGCCGCCCGTCCTCCCGATTTTCCCCCTTGCGGGGTGCATCCTCCTGCCCAAAGGGCTTTTGCCGCTGAATATTTTTGAGCCGCGCTATCTGCGCATGATCGACGACGCGCTCGGCCTTACGCGCATCATCGGCATGATTCAGCCGCGCGAGGATGACGGCTCGGCGAAGCCGCCACTCTATGATGTCGGCAGCGCCGGGCGCATCACGTCGTTCACCGAAACCGGCGACGGGCGCTACCTCATTTCGCTGACCGGGCTGACGCGCTTTCGCGTCGCGGGCGAGGTTGAGGCCGGAACCCCCTATCGTCAGGCGCGCGTCGATTACGCACCCTTCGCGGGCGATACTGGCGGCGACGCGTCCGCGGCCGATGTCAATCGCGACCGGCTGTTCGACGCCATGCGCAGCTATCTCGAAGCCGAAAGCCTGTCGACCGACTGGGATTCAGCCTCGTCGGCGCCGACCGACAGCCTCGTCAATTCGCTGTCGATGGGCTGTCCGTTTGCCCCGAACGAGAAACAGGCTCTGCTCGAGGCGCCGTCGCTTGCCGACCGCGCCGAATGCCTGATGACGTTGATGCACATGAGCGTCGGCGACCCGCCCCATGAACCGACCATTCAGTGAAGACCGAGGAGCGACCGATGTCCCAAGAAGGCGCCCCAGCCGAACCTGAACCCGCTGCTGCCCGCAGCCACGACCTCGATCCGCGCCTGCTCGAACTGCTCGTCTGTCCCCTGACGAAAGGCCCGCTCGTCTACCGGCGCGAGGCGGGCGAATTGCTGTCAAAAAAGGCGCGCCTTGCCTATCCGATCCGCGACGGCGTGCCGATCATGCTCAGCGACGAAGCGCGCGCCTTGAGCGATGAGGAAGTGAACGGGTTGGCGTAGCTATCGGTGTTCAAGGCGAAAAGTCTCGCGAAGCGGGCGGCGGCGCTTTGGGTCTTGAGATCCACGGGACAAGCCCGTGGAGGACTGGTCGTGGAAACCATCCGACCACAAAACAAAGTCGCCCACGGACTTGTTCCGTGGGCCTCTGGTAACGCGGGCGGTGCAGGCGCGCCAACGCCGATGTGACCGCTGCCGCAATTTCGCCCGTCGCGCCCCTCGCTTTCGCCATCCCGTTGGAGCGTCTATGGCAGGTGTTATCGGTTGGAGGGTTTGATGATCGTTGCGCTTTTGTCATCCGCGGCGCTGTTCTGCGCCGAGGCGAGCTTTGCGCTCGCCGCGCCGGCAATTGCGGTTCAGGCGGCAATGCCGGCAATCGCTGCGCAAGCTGTTGCGCCGGCCCCGAACGATTCAGCGTCCGACATTCCGGTATTGACGCCGGCCTCAAGCGTCGCCTTCGCCGATCTTTCGGATCAGGCGGTTGCGGACGCCGCGTTGAAATCAATCGAGCAGATGACGACGCTTGCCGCGACGTTTCGCCAGACCGCGCCCGGCGGCGGCGTTGCGACGGGCAAGGTCAGTTTGCGCCGTCCGGGCCAGGTGCGGTTCGACTATGACGACCCTTCGCCGATTACGATCGTTGCAACCGGCGGCGTTGTTTATGTCGAGAACACCGATCTCGAAACAACGGATTCCTATCCGCTCGGCAAAACGCCGCTGCGCTTTTTATTGAGCAAGCGCATCGACATCAGCGACGCGACGCTTGCTGGCGTCGAGCGGTTTGAAGACGCGGTCGCTGTAACCTGGGCGTCAACGGATGACGAAACGGAAGGGCAATTGACGCTCTATCTTTCCGCGCCGGATTTGCAGATCCTTCAATGGGCGGTGACCGATGCGCAAGGCGGCGTGACGCTTGTTGAACTCAGCGGCGCAACGCTCGGCGGCAAACTCGACAACCGGCTGTTCCGAGCGCCGGACGCCGGCGGCGCGTTCATTAACAACTAGTCAGACCGACGCGGCCGTCATCACAAACGCGTAGGTCAAGGGGTCACACGCAAGCTTTTTTTTAAAATAACTATTGAAAACTTCGCGCCTGAGGCTCTATAGTAACAGTGCGTGGACGACACTCTACCGGATCGGCGTTGCCCCCCCGCTAGCAGGTCCGGTCGTTGCCCACGTCGCCGGAATATCCCCTCCCGGCGTAGGCGCAACAGCGCAGCTTGGCGCCCGGTGCTGTGTTCCAGCACCGGGCGCTTTTTTCTTTTGCGGGGCGTATAGGATCGCTGGCATGGATGACGCCGATCTCGAAGCGCTGGAGCGCGAATTGCCGGCGCTTTCCGCTGTGCGCCGCTTTGCCCACTCGCTGCAGGGCGTTCCGTGGTTTGCCAATCTTGGCGAGCCGATGACGCCGGGCGCGCGCGCCGCCGCGCGCTCTTTTGCCGAAGGGCTCGGCTTTCCCGACGCCGGCGTCGCAATCCTCGTCGACTGGGAGGACGCGGCGGCGGCGGCTGAACACCTCAACTGGAACAGTTCCGCGTGGGAGGCGGAGGAATCGCTCCGCGCCGACCTCACCTCGCGCGCGCTCGAGGTTCTCTCCGAAGAGGCGCTGAAAATCGCCATGGCGATGGTCGCTGACACCGTGTCAGAGCCGGCGCGCGAGGCGATGGAACAGGCAAGCTTCATCTGGGATGTCGAGGACGAAGCGCATCAGCAACTTGCCGTCGGCGCTGCGGTGCAAGCCGCGCATCAGGCGATGCTGGTGCTGATTGCGGCGATCGACCCCGACTTCGAGGCGGACGATCATCCGTTCACGGCGAAATTCCGCCTGTTCGAGTTTGGCCGCTGGCCGGTGGGGGTCGCGGGGTCGTCGCTGAATGTGTTTTGAGAGGTAGGGTGCATTGAGCGAAG
>JBJXFO010000099.1:0-24361 GCA_046154725.1 Parvularculaceae bacterium
TCCGACAGCGCCTTCTTCAGCTCATCGACAAGCCCGTCGCGGCTGAAAATCTCCTTCGGGTCGCGCCCCGAAAGAAGCTGGTCCAATATGTCCTTCTCGATCGCCATAGCTGGGTTCCTTTCTTCCCCCCTCTATGGCCCCCCGCACAAGATTCCTGACAGTCCCGGGGCTCGTCCAGAACCGCAAGAAGACCGCACGGCTCTACGCGCAAGAAGGGCTGAAGGTCCGCCGGCGGCGCGGACGACGACGCGCCATTGGAACACGGGCGCCGATTCCAATCGTGAGCGCCATCAATGCGCGCTGGTCGCTCGACTTTGTCCACGACCAGCTTGTTTGCGGCCGGCGTTTCCGCGTTCTCAATGTCGTCGATGACGTCACCAAGGAATGTCTTGGCGCGATCCCTGATGTCTCGCTTTCAGGGCGGCGCGTCATCCGCGAACTCGACCGCATCATTGCCACGCGCGGAAGGCCGAAGATGATTGTTTCAGATAATGGAACCGAACTCACCAGCAACGCCGTCCTCGCCTGGACGCAGGACGCCGATCTTCACTGGCATTACATCGCGCCCGGCAAGCCGACGCAAAATGCATTCTGTGAGGCGTTCAATGGTCGATTCCGTGATGAATGCCTGAACGAAAACCTGTTTCGCGATCTCGACCATGCTCGGTCGGTTATCGCCAAATGGGTTCGCGATTATAACCATGAGCGCCCTCATTCAGCGCTCGGCTACTTAACCCCGTCCGCATACGCGAACGCCATTCAACTGCAACGGGGCGGCGCGCTTGAGCTGTTTGATGGCTCTGCGCACCACCCCGTTGCTCAAACCGCTCAATTGGGCATGATGCAGTCGCCGACTCTAGATCATGCTGGTCGATAGTCGGGGGTCACAGCAGCTGGGATGCTATTTATGAATTGGAAGATAATTGGCTATATGTTGACGGTGCCCAATACAATCACGCCGTTCATTTGAAAATAAATGCTCAACAGCAATGGCAGGCCGATAAAATTATACGCCTAAAAGAAAATGAAAGTGTGGGTGACCGGTTGGGGCGTCTTGCCCTCGGAATGGATGCCGAAGAAATCAAGCGGGACAATTTAGCGGCGATTACACGAGTAGATGGGCATGCTGTTTATAGTGAGGCGTTGCGTAAACTTTTTTATCCTGCCTCATCAATGGAATTTAAAAATGGAGAGCTGGTAAAGTTTGGCGGAGGACAGGCAAAAACGTACGTTGGGGATATTCAGCGGCTAAAGACCGCATTTTTCAAATCGAATAATGGCCAATTATACTCATATAAAAACGAAAAATTTAAGCTGGTTTCTAATGGAAAAGTAGAGCCCTATTTTGTTGGCGGTAAAATATTAGAGGCCGGACTTATTCAAGACGTGCCCAGTTCGAATAGATCATTTTATGCGATTCGTTCCGCAATTTATGAGATCATAGGGCAGCACAATGGGTACGAGCTGAAAAAAATTACATTGCCCCGCGATGTAGGCGAACTACTCTTTACTCATTTTATTCCTACACCAGATAACAAGGACATCGCGATTCTAACTCGGGGCGACATCTTTTTGCTAAGCAGCTTGGAAGGCGTTTCGCCGCGCTCTATACCCAATAAGCAAATAAATACTACAGGCAGCGACGTGCTACCGGCGTTGATACCTGAACTGCAAGGCATCCTATTCACTACGGGCGGGGTTTATGTCACAGAGGATAAGAGGGAATATTTCCATCTTCTAAAGAAATGCTCCAAACCTAATCGAACTCCTTGAAGCTGACTGTAGCAGCCAATTTCGACCTAAAATAAGAATTTCCACTCCTCTTTGGTCACATCGCAGCATGGCTGAAATTGAACTCCCCACGGCTGGCGCTGGGAGTGAGGCTGGGCGGGGTTGGAGAATGTATTATAAGTTATGGTGGAGCTGAGCGGGATCGAACCGCTGACCTCGTCATTGCGAACGACGCGCTCTCCCAACTGAGCTACAGCCCCTTCACGGCCTTTTCGGCCCCAGGATTTAGGAAGCGTCCCTCTAGGCGCGGGCTTGCGCGGTGTCAATTCCGGGCTGATGGTTTGGCGTCGAAAGGGAGAGAGGCGGGATGATTGAATTCATGCTGGCGGTGATGATGAGCGCCTCGCTCGACGGGATTCCGGGGACGCGCTGGACTTGCCGCAATCAGGTGGACGTTTGGTGCGCAGCCGATGGGTGCGCCGCGACCAATGCCGACGAATTTACGCCTATGGATATCACTGCCGACGCGGGCGGGGCACTCAGCGTTTGCGCCTATAGCGGCTGCTGGTCCGGGAAAGCCGCCGTTGCCCGCGCTGGCGGCCGGTATCTCTGGTCAGGCGACGATTTTCGCTTTTCGACTGCTTCCGATGGCGCGCGCACGGACGTCACGCTCGTTGTCATCGCCAAAGATGGCGTCGGCTTCGTCAGGGCCGGGGGATTTGCAACGCCGCTTCGTTGCACGCGCGCTGCGGGGCCCACAGTTGCGCCAGAGGCCGATGCACCATAAGTCCCGATTAAACAGCAAGGGACGCGTGCGCGCATGGGGATGATCGCCTATATCCTCAACCAGTTGATTGGCCTCTACATTCTTGTCGTCTTTGTGTGGGTAATCATGAGCTGGTTGATCGGCTTCAATGTCATCAATCGTCACAACCGTGCGGTCGATGCCGTCTGGCGCGTGTGTGCTTCCTTGACGGAGCCGGTAATGGCTCCTGTGCGCCGGATTCTCCCGAATCTTGGCGGCGTCGATATTGCGCCTATCCTTGTGTTGGTCGTGCTGCAGGCGGTGAATGGCTACATCATCCGCCCGCTGATGTGAGCCCCGCAGATCTGAACATCGTGCGCGTGAAAGTCGTGACGTGACAGCGACGCTTATTGACGGAAAAGCGATTGCGGCGGCGTTGCGCGAAAAAGTGCGCGTCGCCGTTGCAATGCTTCCTCGCGGCGTCACTCCGGGGCTCGCGGTCGTCCTTGTCGGCGAAGACGCGGCGAGCCAGATTTATGTTCGCAACAAGGGCGTCGCCGCAAGGCAGGCTGGCATAACCGGCGCCGAACATCGTCTGCCTGCGGACGTGTCCGAGGCAGCGGTCGTCGCGCTCGTCAGGACGCTGAATGCCGACGCCGCGATCGACGGCATCCTCGTGCAAATGCCGTTGCCCGCGCACATAGACGCGCACCGCGTCATCAACGAGATCGATCCCGGCAAGGATGTTGACGGGCTGACGCAAGCCAATGCCGGGCGCCTGCTGCTTGGCAAGACGGGGTTGGAGCCCTGCACGCCGCAAGGCGCTGTCATGCTGATCAAGACCGTCGCGCCAAAACTCGCCGGGCTCAACGCCGTTGTCGTCGGCAGGTCTATTCTTGTCGGCAAGCCGCTCGCGCTGATGCTGTTGCGCGAGAACTGCACGGTAACGCTCGCGCATTCGCAATCGGCGGACCTTGCCGGAATTTGCCGGCAAGCAGACATTCTGTGCGCGGCTGTCGGCCGCGCCGAACTGATCAAAGGAAATTTCGTCAAAGACGGCGCCATCGTGATCGATGTTGGCATCAACCGGGCGGGCGAACGGCTTCTCGGCGACGTTGATTTCGCGGCCGCGAGTCAACGCGCGGCGGCTATAACGCCCGTTCCTGGCGGCGTTGGCCCGATGACGATTGCCTGCCTGTTGCGGAACACCGTGCTCGCTGTCGCGCGGCGGCGCGGGATGGCCGATCCCGCCGTTTGAGCGTGTCGCGGCCATTGCCGCCGGCGGCCTCGCACACCACATCGTACCGTCGGAGGGTCCGATGAAAAAAGCTCGTTCACTGAAAACTGCGTTTCTTGCCGCGGCATCGCTAACAGCCGCCGGTATTGCCGTCGCGCCGCTTGCTGCGCCGTATGATCCGGCGCCAATTGAATATGCGGACACAACGAGCGAGCAGGAAGCCGCCAAGGCCGACATTGCGGTCAATCGCTGGCTGCTTGGCGGCGCTGTCGCGGCCGGGCTTGCCGGGCTTCTGCAGCTTTTTGGCTGGACGACCCTATCAGCTGCGATCAAGCGGGCCGGCCCCGCGATCGCGGCTGTGCCCGGCGCCGCCGTCCGTTTCGTAAAGGACTCAGTTACCTCGCCGTTCAGATTTCTGCTCGTCGCCGGCGGCCTGTCGCTATTCGCCTTTACGGGCATCAGCTTTTTGGACGTCGAGTGGCTGGCGGGTCTTGCGACCGGCGCGGCGATTGCGGTCGCAGGCACGCTTGGGGCCCGCAAAGTCAGCCGGATTTTCGTTCGCCGGTAAGGTCTTATTAATCAATGATTTCAAGACATTAAAAGACGGAAAGTCCCTGCGCGCCTCAATTCTGCCAAATTGAGGCGTCATACCATAATCATTGCTTCTAGAGCGTTTGCCTGCCCTGCACCCAGAAGCCGCCCGGTCGATGCGTCCTCCCCCCGCACGTTTCGACCGGGCGGTTTCATTTTCAGCTTCTCAAACTCTGACAAAACTTGCCGCTCCTGCGGCAATTTCATTGTGCGTTCCGTGCGCATCACGATACGCAAGCTCAGCCGGCAATAACGCCGCGCTTTGAGCGGCGTCTGACAATGACCTCCTCGATGAAAAGGCGATCCGCAGACCGTCTGATTGCGCACGGCGTCCTTGACCGCGTCTCGCGCGCTTGGGGCGAGAGCCCGTTTTATCAGGCCCAGCTTGACGGTCCGGCGCCCGACCGGCTCGGACACCAGCCGATCGACCCTTACGAGCCGGATGCCGAGTTTGGCGATGCGATCCTGCGCGGGCGCTTGTCGATCGGGGCCGAGACAATTGACTGCGAAGGGGAATTGGAGCGGCTCTGGGATCTCGCAGGCCGCGAAGGGGCGCTGCACGATTTTTTACACCAGTTCCTCTGGCTGCGGCATCTCGCGCGGTTTGGCGTGCGCGCCAAGGAGCCGGCGATGCGCCTTGCGCGCGGCTGGTTCGATGCGCATGAGCGCTGGTCGCCCGACGGCTGGGCGCCGCACACAACCGGCGAGCGCCTGATTCAGCTGTGCTGCCACGGCCAGCTTGTGCTGGCCGCCGGAGATGCACTGTGGCGCAGCCGCGTTTTGTCGTCGATGGCGCGGCAGACGCGCCATTTGGCGCGCACCGGCCACCGGGCTGTCGGCGCCTACGACCGGCTCATGACGGCAACCGCGCTGACGGTTGCCGCGCTGTCGCTGCCGGGATGCGAAGCGGCGAGCGAGAAAGGCCTTGAGCTTTTGCGGCGTGAACTTCGTCTGCAAATCAGGCCCGATGGCGGGCACATTGGCCGCAATCCGTCACGCCAGCTCGAACTTGTCGTTCGTCTACAGATGGTTGTTCAGGCGTTGGAGGCGCGCCGCCTGACGCCGCCAGGGTTCCTCAAGCATATCGTCGGGAGAGCAGCAGCACACGCGCAGCTCTTCCGCGCCGGCGACGGGCGCCTCGCCGTGTTTAATGGCGGCTATGAAGACGACGGCGGCGCACTCGTCGCGGCGTTGCAATCGGTCGAACAGGATGTCGAGCCCGCGGGCTTTGCGCGCCATTCGGGTTTCCAGCGCCTCGAGGCGGCGCGCAGCGTCCTGATCGCCGATGTCGGCGCAGCGCGCGGCGGGGCGATCGCGCCAAACGCCTACCAGAGCGGCGCCTCGTTCCATTTCTCGTCCGGGCGGAGCCGGATCGTCGTCAATTGCGGCGCGGGCGACCGGCTGCCGGGCGACTGGACGGGCGCGCTTCGCCAGGCGGCGGCGCACTCATCCTTGAGTGTCGAGCCTCCATCGATTGGCGCAGCGCTCTTTCGCGGCGCGGTGATCACCCATCGGCGCGCCGAAGAAATGCGCGGTCATCTCCTCGAAATTGAGCGCGCTTGCGCCGAAGAGGGGCAGGGCGGCATCACCCATTTGCGGCGCTTTTATCTCGCCTCGCGCGGCGACGATCTGCGCGGCGAGGATCGCCTCTCGCGCACTTCGCCCGGCATTGGCGGCGCGTGGCGCTTGCGCTTTCATCTCCATCCGGGCGTGAAAGCTTCGACGGCGCGCGACGGGCGATCGATTATTCTGGCCCTGCCCAACAAGGAAGGCTGGCGCTTTCGCTCCAGCGTTGACGGCGTCGCGCTTGAGAAAAGCGTCTATTGCGGCGCCGGCGGCTTGCCGCAGGCAACTGAGCAAATCGTCATCACGCCATCGCGCGCGGGCGCCTTGGAAGGCGGCGCGGAGGCGGATATCGTCGTCAAGTGGAGTTTTCGCCGGATGGACGGCGTCTGAAGGTCAGCCTGTGCGGACCCGAGCGGGCTGACCCGACAGCATAAGGAGCCGATCGCCTTGCTGAAAAAACTGTTGCAACGGCTGAACCCGCCAAAACGTCCGAAGATTGCTGGCGCGCTTCTCCAGACAATCGATGTCGCCGCGCTGCTGAACCGCTCGCAGCGGCGTATCGACCAGCGTTTTTCGCGGCGCCTGATCGAGGGCAAGCGCATTCTCATCACGGGCGCCGGCGGCACGATCGGATCGGAACTTGCGCGCCAGGCGGCGCGGCTCTCGCCCAAGCGGCTCGCGCTGATCGATAACTCGGAATTCAATCTCTACCAGATTGACATGGAGCTGCGCGAAGCGGGCTTTGGCGAGAGTTTGTTCACGTCGCTGACCGATGTCTGCTGCAAGGAGCATCTCGACCGCGTCTTCGACATCATCAAACCGGACGTCGTCTTGCACGCGGCCGCCTACAAGCACGTGCCGATCGTTGAAAACAATCGCTGCGCCGGAGCGCTCGTCAACGTGCTCGGCGCGAAGCTCGTCTTCGACAATGCGACGAGGGTAAAGGCGGAAAAAGCGGTCTTCATTTCGACCGACAAGGCGGTCAACCCGTCAAGCTTCATGGGCGCGACCAAACGCATCGCCGAACTCTATGCGCAGGCGCTCGATGTTGCGCAGAATGAGACGCGCTTTGTGACCGTGCGGTTTGGCAATGTGTTCGGCTCGACAGGCTCGGTCGCTCCGCTTTTTGCGCGCCAGATCGAGCAGGGCGGACCCGTGACGATTACCCATCCCGACATCAAGCGCTTTTTCATGACAACGAGCGAGGCGGTGCAGCTCGTGCTGCAGGCGGCAAGCCTCGATAACGCGCAGAAATCCGTGTTGATGCATGACGGGCGCATCTTCGTGCTCGACATGGGCGAAGCGGTGCGCATCCTCGATCTCGCCAAGCGCATGATCGAGGCGGCGGGCCTTGCGCCCGGCAAGGACATCGAAATCAAATTCACCGGATTGCGGCCGGGCGAGAAGCTGTTCGAGGAAGTGCTTCTCGATACCGATAAACTCGTCAACACCGGGGCCGACGGCGTTCTGCTGGTGTCGCCGGCGATGATCGACCTGCCGCTCCTCAACCCGCGCCTTGGCGAAGTGATCAAGGCCGCCCGCGACGGCGACCGGAAATCGCTCGACGCCGCCGTCCACGCGCTGGTGCCGGAATTCAATCCGGCGCTGGGCGAAGGACAGGGCGCAAGGCAGGCGCCATAAAAGCCACGCCTTGCAGTCCCTGCGACCCAAATGACGCCGTCATTCCGGGGCCGCCGCTTGGCGGAACCCGGAATCCATGGCGAGGCAGGTGTTGTGTTGCGACGTGGTCCCCGGGCTCGCGCGAAGACGCGCGCCCCGGGGTGACGGCTCTCATAGAAGTTCTCGTCAATGCTACTTGGTATCAAGCGGCTGCGCCCGCTGCCCGTGGATACGCGTCTGTCTTGCGAATTTGCGGCGTCTTGCTATAGCCGCCCGCATCAATACCGCCGAAGCTTTTCCCGCCGCTTGAGCTGCAAAGCGCCTCACTATGAAAAACACACGGCCCCTCATCGACCGTCACCGCGCCGTGATGCCCTCTTGGCAAACGCTCTACTACAAGGAGCCGATCGCGCTTGTCTCAGGACAAGGGCGGCGGGTTCGCGATGCACAGGGGACGGAGTATCTCGACTTCTTCGCCGGCATTCTGACGAACATGCTCGGCTATAATGTGCCGGAGGTCGTCGAGGCAATCCGCGATCAGGCGGGCAAGATCCTTCACACATCAACCCTTTATCTCATCGAATCGCAAATCGAACTGGCCGAGGAGATCGCCGCGCTCTCAGGGATTGATGATGCGCGTGTGTTTTTCACGACTTCGGGGAGCGAAGCGAACGACGCCGCGCTGATGCTGGCGACGGCCTATCGCCGGTCGAACCAGGTGCTGGCGATGCGCTACAGCTATCACGGGCGCACCATGTCGACCGTGCCGGTGACGGGCCACTCGACATGGTCGCCGTCATCGTTTTCGCCGTTTGTCGTCAACTACCTGCAAGGCAGCTATCCTTACCGCTGCCCGTTCGGTCATCTGCCTGCGGATCAGTACATCGAGGCCTGCGTTGCGGACCTCAGGGAAACGCTCGACGTTGCGAGCGCGGGCGATGTCGCATGCCTGATCGCCGAGCCGATCACCGGCGTTGGCGGCTTCGGGACGCCGCCGGACGGCATGTTCGGCAACCTGCAAGGCGTGCTGAAGGAACGCGGCATTCTTTTTATCAGCGACGAAGTGCAGACCGGATGGGGCCGCACGGGCGACCATTTCTGGGGCTACGAGGCGCATGGCGTTGCGCCGGACATCATCACTTTTGCCAAAGGCATCGGCAACGGCCTTGCGATCGGCGGCGTTATCGCCCGCGCCGAGATCATGAATTGCCTGAAGGCGAACTCGCTATCGACGTTTGGCGGCAATCCGCTCGCGACACGCGGCGCGTTAGAAGTGCTGCGGTACGTAAAGCGTCACGATTTGCAGGCGAATGCGAAGTCGCGCGGCGCTGAACTGCGTGAAGGTCTTGAACGCATCGCGCAACGGAACCCGCTCATCGGCGAGGTGCGCGGCAAAGGGCTGATGCAAGCAATTGAGTTTGCGGACCGCGTGACGCGCAAGCCCGATATGAAATCCTCGCTGGCGCTGATGGAGGAAACGCGCGCGCGCTGTCTTCTTGTTGGCCGCGGCGGGCTCTACGGCAATATCAACCGCATTGCGCCGCCGCTGACGATCACCCGCGATGAAGTCGCAGAGGGCCTCGAAATCCTGGATCACTCGCTCGGCGCCTTGACAGCCTGAGGTCAACGCGGATCGCTGCGGGCGAGGCTCTTTTTTGTGCGCCCTGCATGCGCATGCGCCGAGGCGGGATCGGCCGGCCAATCGTGTTTCGGGTATCGCCCGCGCATGTCTTTGGCCATATCGAGATAGCCTTCACGCCAGAAGCGCGGCAGGTCCTTTGTCAGCGCAACTTGACTGTGACCCGGCGAGAGCAGCGAGACGGTCAGCGGCGCCGAGCCGCGCAAGATCGCAGGATGCTCCGCCATGCCGTAAAATTCCTGCACGCGCGCTTCAATGCGCGGCCCGCTCCCGGCAGTGTAGTCGATTGTCAGCATACGGCCCGTTGGCGCGGCGATCGCGAGCGGCGCAATCTCGTCAAGCTCGCGCACTGCCGCCCAACCAAGCAGCGACACAATGCTGCGCGCGACCGCGTCATCGCCCACGCGATCGAGAGACGGCGGTGCGCCGAGCAGCGGCGCCAGCCAATCGTTGAGATTTGCGAGAAGGAATGCGTCAGCGACGTCCGGCGGCGGCTCTTTCATAACGCGCCGCGCCATCGCGATGCGCGCTTGCGTTGCGCGGATCGCCGGCGCCTGCGTCAGGAGATCGAGGCCATGCAAAGTTACGGCCTCTAGCAGCGCTTCGGCGGCGGCTTCGCGAGAAGGCGAGGGAAGCGGCGTTTCGCTAAGAACGATGGCGCCAAGGCAGCGAATGCGCCGCGCCCGCAATGTGCGCGACGCGAGGTCGAACTCGGCCCTGTCGGCTGTCTTGACGCGTCCTGCCGTCAGCGCCTCAGCCTCACCAAGCGGGGCAGCGATCAGGATGCGCGCCGACTTGGCATCGCCCGCGAGGTCTGCCACCGCGAGCCAAGGCGCTGCGGCCAGCGCATCCGATTTGTCCAGATACGCCATGCGCCCCGTTTCGAGTTGGAAGGCGCCCGGCTCGCCCGGCTTTGCGCGTGCAATCATCTGCGGCAAGGCGCTGGCGATCAGGCGTCCTGCGTCTGCTGAAGGCGATGGCGCCGCATTGTCGGCCCAGCGCGCGGCCTGGCTCTTCATGGTGCGCGCGCGGTCGCTGGTATCCGCTTTCAGCCGATCGAGCCGTTCGCGCAGGTCGCTCGACGAGCCGCCAAGACCGCGCTCGCTGACGATTACGGCGATGAGCGCCGCCAACGCGCGATCGGCGGGCGCTGCTGTGCTGGCGATCATCGCGCCAAAGCGCGGCTCGACGGGCAACGCGGCAATCTGCTTGCCGCGCGCCGTCAGATGGCCGCCGTCTGTTAAAGCCCCAAGCGCGAACAGTTCGGCTTGCGCCGCGGCAAGGCGCCCCGGCGGCGGCGCGTCGATCCAGGAAAGGCGCGCCGCATCCGTCTCGCCCCATTCCGCCAGTGCGAGGACCAGCGAGGAAAGATTGCCCGACAGGATTTCGGGAGTTGGTTCAGCCGCAAGCCCGCGCGTCGCCTCTTCGTCCCACAAGCGATAGCAAACGCCGGGGCCAAGGCGCCCCGCTCGCCCGCGCCGCTGATCGATACTGGCGCGCGAGGCGCGGCGCGTGACGAGGCGGTCGGCAACGGCGGCCGGATCGAACTCCGCGACGCGGGCAAGCCCGGCATCGATCACTGTCGTGACGCCTTCAATCGTCAGCGAGCTTTCCGCGATGTCGGTCGCGAGCACGACTTTGCGCTTGCCCGCCGGCGCAGGCGACACGGCAAGGTCCTGCTCGGCAGGGCCAAGCGCGCCATAAAGCGGCGCGACGATCACGTTAGGGCCGAGATCGTCAAGGCGCTCGGCAGTGCGCAAAATCTCGCGCATGCCCGGCAGAAAAACCAGGATCGAGCCTTCCTCCTTGTGAAGCGCTCGGCGAATGGCGCGCGCTGCCTGATCTTCAACGCGGTCAGGGCTGCGCCCTGAATAGATCGTCTCGACGGGAAAAGAACGCCCCTCGCTCTCGATTGCCATGGCGCCAAGCGAGCCCGCGATCCGCGCGACATCAAGCGTCGCCGACATGACGACGAGCCGCAGATCTTCGCGCAAGGCGGACTGCGCATCGCGCGCGAGCGCGAGGCCAAGGTCGGCGGCCAGCGAGCGCTCATGGAACTCGTCGAAGATCACGGCGCCAATGCCGGGCAAATCCGGCTGCGCGATAATGCGTCGCGTGAAAAGCCCGTCGGTTACGACTTCAATGCGGGTGCGCGCCGACACGCGCCGGTCAAGCCGCGTTGAAAGTCCGATGACGCCGCCGACTGTGTCTCCTGTCATCGCCGCCATACGCTCCGCCGCCATGCGCGCGGCGATACGGCGCGGCTCGAGCATGACGATGCGCTGGCCCGCGAGCCAATCTTCGTCGATGAGCGCCAACGGAACGCGTGTTGTCTTGCCAGCGCCCGGCGGCGCCGCCAGAACAAGGCGCGTTGTTGCCGCCAGCGCCGCCTTGATCTGTGCAAGGACGGCCTCGATTGGCAGGGACGCGGGCGCCGTCATTTTGCGGCCGCGCCGTGCGCCGGCATCTCAGGCGTCGGCCAGAAGCGGCGCGAAGACGCCGGGCTGCCCCGCAGACTGATCGCGACCCTCAGACGGCGCGATAAGCAGGGATTCGATAAAGGTGCGAATGTCGCGAATGTCATCGACGTCGGCGAGCGCTGCATGCGCGCTGCCGGGGCCCATCACTGTCATGAAGGCGTCGCCCGAGTGATTGCCGCCGCGCCCGGTTGCAAGTGTCGCCGTCAGTTGCCCGATCGCGGGCGATTCGACGGCGCCAACCGGCTCGCCGGGCGCGTAGGCGATGATGAGATCCGGCAAAAAGCCGGTTCGCTCGCCGGGGTAGAGCGTGCGTGCTTCGAAAACGTCCTTGATGAGCGGGGCGCCGGTCCCGTCAACTCTGATTTCCAGCAATCTCGCCTTCAACCAGGCGACGTAGCCGGCGACGTCGGACTGTTCGAGGCAACCGTCACGTTCGCGGCCCTTAAGGTTGAGCCGCAAATACCCTTCGCCGCCGGAGGCGAAGCGAAATGCAGGGGTGTGGGTCCAATTGCGCCCGCCGACGATGCCGCGATTGACGACCCAGTCCTGAACATGCTCGCCGAGCAAATAGGCGAGGGCATACTGCGCGCGCGCCGGTATAAGGCCGCGAGCCTGCGCCATCAGGTTCGCTTTGCGTATCGGTTTTGGCTTTCCGCCGCGCCCGACGAACCATGCGTCGTTCAGGCGGTCCATAATGGCGTCAAGGAAGTGCTCCTGCGACCAGTTTGGAACCATGCCGTGCAACGAGAACACGACAAACGTCGTGTTGCCGTCATCTGCGTGCGCAATGATTTTCTGCAGCGCGCGGTCTTGCGCTTCATAGACAGCCAGCAAAGCGTCGGGATCGGCCTGCGATCCGTACTCGCCCTCGACGACAAGGAGGTTGTGCCCTGCGCGATGCACTTCATAAAACCCGGCCAGAAAGAACCGCCACGGCTCGCGGTCCATCAGCCACAGCGTCGCCTCGCCCTTGAGTTCGATCGCCTTCACCAGAGCGTCGCGTATTGCGCGGCTGTGTTGAAGCGTTTTGGGAACCGGGACTTCCTTGCCGATCGGCCGATGGCCGAAACGGCGCCTTAGCGCGCGCAGCAGTTCCGGCGACGAGCCGCTCGCATTGCCGGTCGATTGATAGCACCAGTTGATAATCTCGGTATGCGGGGCGAGGCTGGCGTCATTTGACGTACCCGGATCAAATGCAATGGTCTGCACGTCACGGCGCGCAAGATCATACCAGAACGGCTCGATATGGAGGCGCTGGCGCATCGCTGCCGAGGAGGTGCGGTCAAACCCCATCGCGTCCGCGGTCCACTGGAACGGGTAATAGTGGCCGTGTGCGCCAGGCGCTTCGCCGGTTGCAAAAGTCGCCCAAACGCTGGCGGTCAGGCGGTCCGCCGAGGAGGACAGCGAGCGCGTCGCGCCATCCGCCAGCAGCCGCTCAAAGGTCGGCAAGCGGTCCAGATGTTGGCGCACAAAATCCAGACTCATGGCGTCAACGCAAAGCGCGACGACCCGGCTTTCACGCCTGTTAACTATTCCCGCGTTCACTCCACAACTCCGATAAATCCTGCGCGTTGCCCCAGCGCCTTGCCGCGTACCTTGCAAGCGCGCAAACTGGCGTCCTATACCGGCACACCGTAGCGTAAGCGACCCGTTGAGGCGAGATCGGCCGATGTCGGCAAAGCAAATCCTCAAAGTCGCGCTTGCCGCCGGCATTCTCGTATTTGTTGCCTTGAGGGTCGATCTTTCGGCGGCGTTTGCCTTGATCGCAGACGCGGACCTCGCGCGGCTATCGGTCGCCATATTTGCCAGCCTGCTGATTATTGTCGCCGACGCAGCCTTCTGGGCCCATGCGATGCGCCCAGTTGGCCTCAAAATGGCGTTCCGGACGGCGCTATTGTTCGGCATTGTCGGCTGGTTCTTCGCAACGCTCTCGCCGTCGAATGTGGGCTCCGATCTCTTTCGCGCGGCACAGATGCGCTATGCGGGCGCGACCACCGACCGCTCGATCAGGCTGGTTGCGGCCGCGCGTCTGATGTCGCTCGCCGCGCTGATTGCAGTCATCGGGGCGGGGCTGCCTTACGCGCTGATGACGTTTGACGACGCCCGCGACCGGATCGCGCTGGCCACTATATTCGCGATCGCCGTTTCGGCATTCTCGGCGTTTGTCCTGCTCGGCCCGTTGGCGGCCCGCCTCCCAAGCCATTGGCGCCTTCCGGGGATGGGGCTTGTCGCCGGTCTTGCGGCCGACACGCGCACGCTATTGGCGAAAACGGCGCCGAGCGGATGGTTCCTCCTGATCGTTCAGCATTTGCTGCGCGTTGCGGGCGTCGCGCTCGTTGCATGGTCGCTTGCGATCGACATCAAGCTTCTTGCGCTCTTTGCGCTCGTGTCGCCAGCGCTGCTCGTCGCGATGGTTCCGCTGTCGATTGGCGGATGGGGCGTGCGCGAGGCGAGCTTTGTCTATTTCCTCGGCTTTGCCGGCGTCGCCGCGCCCGCAGCTCTCGCGATTTCGATAGTCTTCGGCCTGACGCGGATCATCATCGGCGCCGTCGGCGGCATTGTGTGGACGATCGCGCGCGCCGATCAGTACAAATTTGCCGTCGAGGCGCCGGACGCCGCGACCAAAATCGAGGCGCACGCCGAAAGCTGAGCGATCTTGTTGTCTACCGCTTGCCGACCGGCACGTAATTGCGCTTGGCGGCGCCGGTGTAGATTTGCCGTGGGCGGCCGATTTTCTGGCTGTCATCGTCGATCATTTCCGACCATTGCGCGATCCAGCCGACGGTGCGTGCGAGCGCGAAGAGGACCGTAAACATCGCCGTCGGGAAGCCGAGCGCCTTCAGCGTGATGCCCGAATAGAAGTCGATGTTGGGATAGAGTTTCTTCTCGACAAAATAGCTGTCGGAAAGCGCGATGCGTTCAAGTTCCTTGGCGACTTCGAACAGCGGATCGTCCTTGATGCCAAGTTCGTTCAGCACCTCGTGACAGGCCTTCTGCATGACCTTCGCGCGCGGGTCGTAATTCTTGTAGACGCGATGGCCAAAGCCCATCAGGCGGAACGGATCGTCCTTGTCTTTCGCACGCGCGATATATTGAGGAATGCGGTCCGGCGTGCCGATTTCCTGCAGCATGTTGAGCGCGGCCTCGTTCGCCCCGCCATGCGCCGGGCCCCACAGCGAGGCAATGCCGGCTGCGATGCACGCAAAGGGGTTCGCCCCCGACGATCCTGCAAGGCGTACTGTCGAAGTTGAGGCGTTCTGCTCATGATCCATGTGCAGGATGAAAATCTTGTCGAGCGCGTCGGCGAGGACTTTGTTGATCTTGTAATCCTCAGCCGGCACGGCAAAACACATGCGCATGAAATTCTCAGTGTAGTCGAGATTGTTCTGCGGGAAGATGAACGGCTGGCCGATCGAGTATTTGTAGGCCATGGCCGCGATCGTCGGCATCTTCGCGATCATGCGGTGGCTGGCGATCTCGCGTTGCTTGGGATCATTAATGTCCGTCGAGTCGTGATAGAATGCGGCGAGCGCGCCGACGACGCCGACCATGATCGCCATCGGGTGGGCGTCGCGGCGGAAGCCGTTGTAAAAGCTCTTCAGTTGTTCGTGCACCATCGTGTGCATCACGATCGAGTGGTTGAACTCCCTTGACTGCTTCACGGTCGGCAATTCGCCATGGAGAAGTAGAAAGGCAGCCTCGAGAAAATGCGACTGCTCGGCGAGTTGTTCAATTGGCACGCCGCGATAAAGCAAAATTCCTTCGTCGCCGTCGATAAAGGTAATCTTGCTCTCGCAACTCGCGGTCGAGGTGAAGCCGGGGTCGAAGGTGAACAAATCCGTGTCTGAATAGAACTTGCGGAAGTCGACAACCTTTGGGCCGTGCGTGCCGCTGAACACCGGCAGCTCAGTCGTTTTCCCATCATAGGTGAGCGTCATCGTGCCGGCCGTCTTCAGCTTGCTGTCCATGGGCTCTACCCTCTTGTGCGTTGCGGCATAAGTTTTGTGCGGCGCGATCATAGAAGGAACCGCGCGGGTTTCCAGACACCGGCGCGCAATTGTGACGCCTGCGCCACCGCGTCGCTTATTGGCGCCTTCTTGCTGATTTCATTGACCTTTTACTTCGGCTAGGCGCGCGAGCGTCTCGTCGCGTCCGAGCGCATGCATCACCTCGCCGAGCGACGGCGCGGGCAGCCCCGCCGTCAGCGCCGCGCGGACCGCGGGCGCAAGCGCGCCGATCCCGACGCCCGCTATCGCCGCCGTTTCCTTGATAGCGCCGTCGAGCGCCGTCGGCGCGTCAAATTCCGCCTCCTGAAGCCGCTCCGCAAGCGCTGCGAGGAGCGCCCCCGCGCCCGGCTTGTTGACCGCGTCGGCGGACTTGCCGGAAACGACGATGGGCCGCTTCAGAAACAGAAACGCCGCTGCTGCTGGCGCTGCGGCGAGCGTTGCACAGCGCTCCTTCAGGAACGGCGCCGCACGCAGCAGCATCGCGCGCGCGGGCGCGTCGATCGCCCGGCCTTCCTTTTCGAAAAACGGCGCCGCGAGGTCGACAAAGCGATCGCCCGACAACGCTTTCACGTAATGCGCATTGCAGGCTTCGAGCTTGGTCAGGTCGAGGCGCGAGGGCGCGCGGTTGATGCCGGTGACGTCGAACCATTCCAGCGCTTCAGCGCGGGAGATGATCTCGTCATCGCCATGCGACCAGCCGAGCCGCAAGAGATAGTTGGCAAGCCCGTCGGGCAGGAATCCCATGTCGCGATACGCCTCGACGCCCAGCGCGCCATGACGCTTTGACAGCTTGGCGCCGTCAGGCCCGTGGATCAGCGGCACGTGACTGAAGCTAGGAACGGTCCAGCCCATTGCGTCATAGATTTGCTGCTGGCGCGCCGCATTATTGAGGTGATCGTCGCCGCGAATGATGTGCGTGACGCCCATGTCATGGTCATCGACAACGACCGCAAGGTTATAAGTCGGCGCGCCGTCGCTGCGCAGGATGATCAGATCGTCAAGCGCGCTGTTCGGAAACGTGACGTCGCCCTGCACCGCGTCGCGCACCAGCGTCGTTCCCTCGCGCGGCGCGCGGAAGCGGATCGTATAGGGACGATCAGTGGGCGCGGTTAACGGATCGGCGTCGCGCCACGGGCTCTCAAAGCGGGACTTGGAGGCGATTGCCGCCTCGCGCGCCGTCTCGATTTCGGCCGATGTCATGTAACAGCGATAGGCGCTGCCGCGCTCGAGCAGTTGATGGGCGATCTCGGCGTGCCGCGGCTGGCGGGCGTATTGCGACACCGGCTCTTCGTCCCAGTCGAGCCCAAGCCATGTCAGGCCGTCGATGATCGCGTCGACAGCCGCCTCGTTGTGGCGCGCGCGGTCGGTGTCTTCGATGCGCAAGAGAAACCTGCCGTCGCGACCGCGCGCATAGAGCCAGCTGAACAGAGCGGTGCGCGCCCCGCCGATATGAAGATAGCCGGTCGGCGACGGGGCAAAGCGGGTGACGACGGGTGACGGCATGGTTGCGGGCGCTGCCTGTTTACGCTCTTCTGGGGAGCGATGATTTCGGCTGGCGCTTAGCACAGCCGGTCGTGGGGGCCTATGGCGGACGTGTCGGGCTGGGCCGGCGAGGGCGCGCTCGCCGGGCGCGCCGCTATCGATTTCGAGGCGCTGCTCGCCCGATTTTCCGCGTTTGTCCGCGCCGCCGCCGCCCGCGACGCTGAGCGGCTTGGCCTTTGGGCGCCGGTCGCGCTTGGCGCCGGCGCCGCTGTCTATCTCAGCCTTCGGGGTGAGCCGCCCGCGTATGTCGCGCCAGTCGGCCTGTGTCTTGCCCTCGCAATCGCGTTGCTGACCCTTCAATGGCGCGCCGTCGCGCTTGGCGTTGTGTTCTTTTGTCTTGGGTTTGCAGTTGCTGACCTTCGCGCGAGCCTCGTCGGCGCGCCAGTGCTTGATCGGGAGATCGGCTATGCAAAGCTTGAGGGGCGGCTTTTATCCGTCGAAGAGGCCGAAAAATTCCGCAGGCTGATCATCGCGGTCGACAGTATCGAGGGGCTGGAGGCGGAAAAGACGCCGGCGCGCGTGCGCCTGTCGTGGCGCGGCGCAGCCTTTGACGCGCTGCCCGGTCAGCGCGTTTCGCTCGCCGCTAGCCTGTCGCCGCCGCCGCAGCCAGTGACGCCCGGCGGCTATGATTTCGCGCGGCATCTTTATTTTCTGCAAATCGGCGCGGTCGGCTTTGCCTATTCGCCGCCAACCACGCTCGCTGACCAGCAGCCAACATTGGCGTCACGCGCGGCAGGCTCAATCGAGCAGGCGCGGCTGACCTTGACGCGGCGCATCCTCGCGGCGGCGCCGGGCGACACGGGCGCGATTGTCGCCGCGGTTGTCACCGGCAAGCGCGAAGCGATCAGCGATGAGGCCGAAGCCGTTTTTCGCGATTCGGGCCTGACGCACCTGTTGTCGATTTCCGGCCTGCATATTGGTCTCGCGACCGGCATCATCTTTTTCTCGCTGCGCGCAGGCCTCTCGCTGATCGAGCCAATCGCGCTTCGATATCCGATCAAGAAATGGGCGGCCGTTGCCGCGATCCTGTCGGGCGCCGCATATCTCGCGCTGTCCGGGAATGCGTGGCCGGCGCAGCGGTCGTTCCTGATGACGGCGGTTGTCTACATCGCGATCATTGCGGACCGGCGCGCGTTTTCCTTGCGCAATGTCGCCATCGCCGCGTTCATTATCCTGTTGCTCGCGCCGGAGGCGGTCGCCAATCCTGGCTTTCAGATGTCGTTTGCCGCTGTCACCGCGCTGATCGCCGCTTATGAATGGGCGTCGGCGCGCCGATCCGATGCGCAGCTTTTCGCTGGCCGCGCGCGCGGGCCGCTACGTGAAGGGGATTGTGGCGACCGATATCGTCTCGTCACTTGCGACAAGTCCGTTCAGTCTTTTCCACTTCAATCGCGCGGCGAATTTCGGACTTGTCGCCAATTCGGTGTCGATCCCGCTGATGGGCTTCTGGGTGATGCCGCTGGCGATTGTGGCGCTCGCCTTGATGCCGTTCGGGCTCGACGGGCCGGTGTGGCGGGCCGCCGCTTCGGGCGTTGACGCGATGCTGTCACTCGGAGCGTTCACGGCCGGGCTCCCGGGGGCAGTCACCGTATTTCCAAAATGGCCGGACGCGGTGCTGCCGGTTTTCGCCGTTGGCGGCCTTTGGCTGTGCCTGATGACGGGCGTCTGGCGTCTCGCGGGACTGCTGGCGCTGCCGCTCGCCGCAGTGTTGATCGCGGGCCACCGTGCGCCAGATATCTATGTCAGCGCGTCGGGCGAGAACGCGGCCGCGATCGTCCGCTCGGAGGCGGGCGAAGCCCTCGTTGTCTTTGATCCGCGCAAGGATCGCTTCGCCGCGCGCGCGTTTCTGGAGCACGCAGGCCTCGATGAGCGCAAAGACAAGCCGGAACCGATGCGCCGGGACGGTTTTTGTGATCGCGAAGGATGTGTTGTTCCGATCAACGGCGCCAGCGTTGCGTTCAGCAATCAGCGCCACACGCTCGACGACGATTGCGCGCGCGCGGCGCTGGTGATTGCGCTCTTCCCGGTGTCACAGCGGGAGCGACAGGGGTGCGCCGCCGCTTTGATCGATCGCCGCGACGTCTGGGAGGAGGGCGCTCATTCAGCACGCGTCGCCGGGCCTGGACAGACTGTGATTGGCAGCGTGAAAGACCGGCGGGGAGAGCGGGCGTGGGCGCGGTATTGATCGCCGTCCAGCTCAGTATTTCCGCATGAGGCCAACCAGCCGGCCCTGGATCGCCACGCGATCGGCGCCATAGATGCGCGTCTCGAAGGCGGGATTCGCCGCTTCGAGCGCGATCGACGCGCCCTTTTTGCGAAGGCGCTTCAGCGTCGCCTCATCCTGATCGACGAGGGCGACGACGATCTCGCCATTGGTCGCATCGTCCGTACGCTGGATAATGACGAAGTCGCCGTCGAAGATGCCCGCTTCGATCATCGATTCGCCCTCGACCTCGAGAATGAAGTGCTCGCCCGACCGCAGCAGCGCTTCGGGTGCGCCGACGCGGTCAACTTCATGCTGGATCGCCTCGATCGGGGTGCCGGCGGCGATGCGGCCAAGCACGGGAAGGTCGGTCGTTGTCGACCCCGAAAGGGCGTGCCGCACCTTTGCCGCTGGCGCATTGCCGCGGCGCTGCGCGAAGTTTCCTGCAACGACCGAGGGCGAGAATTTCGCGAGCTTCTTCGTCGTCGAGGCCTCGTCGGCAAGGCGCAGGACTTCCAGAGCGCGGGCGCGATTGGGGAGGCGCCGGATGAACCCGCGTTCCTCCAGCGCTGTAATGAGGCGGTGGATGCCGGATTTCGACTTGAGGTCGAGGGCTTCTTTCATCTCGTCGAAAGAGGGCGACACGCCGGTTGTCCGGATGCGCTCATTGATGAAATGAAGCAGCTCGTGCTGTTTCTTGGTGAGCATTGCCGCGCGGGGCCTCCGTCCTGAAGGGTCTCTCCCGCTTGGCGAACGCGTCCTTGCGTGGCCGAAACGAGAGCGGAACAAAACAAGGACGTTCTATGCATGTTCTTTTGCGCGGTCAAGCGCCGTCGAGTCCCTATCCCTCTGATTCGGAAAGCAGATCAGGCCGCTGTCGAAGGCTGCAACAGCGCACGCGTCGCAGCTTCGATATCGTTCGCCCGCATCAGGCTTTCGCCGACCAGAAACGCGCCCGCGCCCCCGGCCCTGAGGCGCACGAGGTCCGCGTAGCGGCCGATGCCGCTTTCGCTGACGACAAGGCGGTCGCTGGGAATCATCGGGGCAAGGCGCGCGGTCGTCTCCAGGCTGGTTTGAAAGGACCGAAGGTCGCGATTGTTGATGCCGATCAGGCTTGCGCCAAGCTCGACCGCGCGCACCACCTCGCTCTCGTCATGGGTTTCGACCAGCATGTCGAGGCCGCGGCCTTGCGCGGCATCGCCAAGCTCGCGCGCGAGGCTGTCTGACACCGCCGCCATGATCAGGAGAATGCAGTCCGCGCCCCACGCGCGCGCTTCCGCGACCTGATAGGGATCGATCATGAAATCCTTGCGGATGATGGGCAAGCCGGTCGCCGCGCGCGCAGCCTGAAGATCGCGCGCCGACCCCTGAAAGCTTGGCCTGTCCGTCAGCACGGAGAGACACGCCGCGCCGCCGCGCTCATAGGCTTTCGCGTGACCGGCGGCATCGAAATCGGAGCGGATGAGGCCCTTTGAAGGGCTCGCCTTTTTGATCTCGGCAATCAGCGCAAAGCCCTGCTCGCCCGCGCGGCGCAAGGCGCGCTCGAAGCCGCGAGGGCCCGGCGCATCGCGGGCCGCAGCTTCAAGCGCGCGCAACGGCGTTGCGCTCTTCGCGGCGGCAACCTCGTCCCGCTTATAGGCAATAATGGCGTCGAGAATGGTCACGCGAGGTCTTCCTTCGATATCGCGACGAGCTTTTCAAGCGCCGTCTTGGCGTGCCCCTCATCGATCGAGCGCGCGGCAAGCGCGGCGCCATCGGCGAGCGTCGCCGCCTTGCCGGCGATGATCAACGCCGCAGCCGCGTTGAAAATGGCGATGTCGCGGTAGGCGCCGCGTTCGCCGTCAAGAAGGCGCCGGATTGCCGCAGCGTTCTGCGCCGGATCGCCGCCCTTCAATGCTTGCGGGTCGGCGCGGGCGAGCCCTGCGTCCTCCGGCGACACGGTGAACGACCGCATCGCGCCGCCTTTGGCTTCGCTGACAAAAGAATGCGTCGTCGTTGTCAGTTCGTCGAGACCGTCCGCGCCGCAAACGACCCACGCATGAACCGCGCCAAGCTCCGACAGCGCAGACGCCAGCGGCTCTGCAAGCGCGCGGTCATAAACGCCCATCAATTGCCGCCGCGCGCCCGCGGGGTTGGTTAGCGGGCCCAGCACGTTGAAGATCGTCCGTACGCCAAGTTTCCGGCGAACGGCGGCAACATGCGCGACCGCGCGGTGGTGATAGGCGGCGTACATGAAGCCGACGCCCGCCTCGCGAATGGCGCGCGCAATCGCCTCCGGCCCCGCCTCGAGCGCAACGCCGAGCGCGGCAAGGACATCCGACGAGCCCGAACGCGACGACGCCGAGCGGTTGCCGTGTTTGGCGACCGAGGCGCCAGCGCCGGCCGCGATCAGCGCCGCCGCCGTCGAGACATTGTAGGTGTTGGCGCCGTCGCCGCCAGTGCCGCAAGTGTCGATCGCGTCTTCGGGGGCATCGACGCGCACCGCCCGCGCGCGCATCGCTTCGGCGGCGGCGACGATTTCGTCGACGGTTTCGCCGCGCGCTTTGAGCGCCAGCAGGAAAGCGGCGATCTCATCGTCCGTGACGCCGCCGTCGAGAAGAAAACTCATCGCGGCGCGCATTTCCTTGCGCGACAGCGCGCGGCCGGACCGGGCGATCTCCAGCAACGTAAAAAAATCGCTCATGCAACGCGCCGCACGCTTTGAGACCACCCAAGAAAATTGCGGATGATCGCGAGGCCATGCTCCGAGGCGATGCTTTCGGGATGAAACTGCACGCCGGCAATCGGGGCCGCCGCGTGTTCCAGCGCCATGATCTCGCCGTCGTCGTCGGCATGCGCACTTGCGTGCAGCACGTTCGGCAAGCTGCCCTGTTCGGCGACCAGCGAGTGGTAGCGTGTCGCCACGAAGGGACTTGGCAATCCGGCGAACAGGCCCTCGCCGCCATGCCGGATGCGCGAGGTCTTGCCATGCATTTGCGCGCCTGCGCGCACGACCTTTCCGCCGCAAGCCTCCGCAATCGCCTGCAAGCCGAGGCAGACGCCAAAGAGCGGCGTTCCTGCCTGCGCGGCGAGGCGCACCACCTCGAGGCAGATGCCGGCTTGCGCCGGGTTACCGGGACCGGGGGAGAGGACAATCGCCGTTCCGGCGCGCGCAATTGCCTCCTCAGCGGTCAGGGCGTCGTTACGCACCACCACGACCTGCTCGCCCAGCCCGCCGATCAGGTGGACAAGGTTCCAGGTGAAGCTGTCATAGTTGTCGATCAGCAGAATCATTGGAGGGAGACTGCACAGCTTGGCGGCGGCGGCAAGATGCGCTGGCGTTAGTAACGCGCGCGTCAACGCGCCGCTTCCCGGAGGCTTCGGGGAGAAATGGGGAGAAGGCGGCGAAGCGTGACCGGGAAGAGCCGACACCGTTCGGGGAAAGGGCAGTCGCAGCCAAGGGTGGTGACGGGCGAGGTCCTGCCGCCGCTCTGGTTGACGCTGTGGCCCTTCGGCGATCGCCCGCTGCCGGCTGCCCTGCGCGCCAGCCGTCGCGCCGGGCTGGCGATTGCGGCGGCAGTCGGAATTGCCGCCGGCGCGATTGCGGCCGCGCTCAGCGGCACGTTGTCTTTTGCGGACGCCGCCAGCCGGCGCGCGGCCGCGCTGGACCTCCGCGATGCGCCGATCGTTGCGCCGAATGCGGCTGGCAAAGATGGCGCGGGCCGCAGCGCGGCGATCGAGCGGCTTCTCAGCGCCGGCGCGCCGGAACGATTTGATGGCGATTTGGTCCCCTCGCGTCGCGCGCCGCCGAGAATTGTCGTCGTGTTCGACGATGTCGGCATAGACCGGCGCGGGTTTGATACCCTGATGGCGCTGCCCGGGCCCTTGACCCTCAGCTTTCTTCCCTATGCGAACGAAGTGCAGGCGATGGCCGACGCCGCGCGCGCGCGCGGGCATGCGATCTTGCTGCACCTGCCGATGGAGCCGTCGGGCGGCGCCGATCCCGGCCCCGGCGCGTTGACCGCGTCGATGAGCAACAGCGAGCTCTTCGCGGCGCTTGGCGCGAACCTTGCGCAGTTCGACGGGTATTCCGGCGTCAACAACCACATGGGCTCGAAATTGACGCGCGACGAACAGGCGATGAAGCGCATCCTCGCGTTTCTCGACAGCCGCGCCCTCTTTTTTCTCGACAGCCTGACGACGGGCAAGAGCGTTGCGAGCGCGGCCGGCAATGCGGTTGGCGCCGAGGTTCTCGTGCGCGATCTCTTTCTCGACGCCGAACCCGGCCGCCAGGCGGTGCGCCGGCAACTGGCGCTCGCCGAAAAAATTGCCGCGGAGACCGGCTATGTGATCGCGATCGCTCATCCGCGCGCCGACACGCTTGCCGAGATCGGACCGTGGCTCACAAGCGCGCCCGCACGCGGCTTCCGCCTCGAGACGATCACCGGCCTGCGCGGCGCGCGCTCAGGGGCGTATGCGGCCAACGCCGCCGACGCGCGCCTGCGGTAGCGGCATGCCCGCGCCGCGCGTGTTGGCGAATTCGCCAATACGGACTTTCCGCACCCGGCGGAATTTCCGGCGTTTCCCGCTCGGGCCGACGCGAGGATTGACGCGGCCTGCATCGATTTTTTCCGCACACTGCGGATTTGGGCGCCGCGCGGGGAGGGGTTGAGCGTAATTTTCAGGTCCTCGATCATGAGGAAGAGCCTATCACGGAATGCAGGATAAATCAATAAAGTCGTTTGTACACAAATCGTCTGTATAAGTACGGAAAGTGCGGAAATGTGCAGCAGATACGGCTAAAGTGCGGATTCGCGTTTCACGTGAAACCGGGCCCCTTCCGCTCCACCCGCGAAGCGGGGGAGCTGTCACGGCGCAGCCGTGACTGAGGGGGGACACTCTTTCAAAAGGCGCCAACGCTTGTGGCAACAGCGCGCCCCCCTCAGTCGCTCCGCGACAGCTCCCCCGCTACGCGGGAGGAGCAAAGTAGGCGCCCCTTCCGCTCCACCCGCTTGCGGGGG
>JBJXFO010000100.1:0-17649 GCA_046154725.1 Parvularculaceae bacterium
TCCGACAGCGCCTTCTTCAGCTCATCGACAAGCCCGTCGCGGCTGAAAATCTCCTTCGGGTCGCGCCCCGAAAGAAGCTGGTCCAATATGTCCTTCTCGATCGCCATAGCTGGGTTCCTTTCTTCCCACCTCTATGGCCCCCCGCACAAGATTCCTGACAGTCCCGCGCTTTGGCTATGCGCCGCTGGCGGCGCTGGCGCTCGCAGTCATTGCGGTTGCCTCCGGCATCGCGCCAATCGCGCTTGCCTTCCCGGTTGCGGCTGTTGCCGTTCTGTTGTTGCGCACGATGAGCATGACGGAAGCCTACAGGGCGATTGAAGGGCCGATGCTCGTCCTGCTCGCCGCGCTGATCCCGATCAGCCAGTCGATTTCGGCAACCGGCGCCGATGCGCTGATTGCCGGCATTCTTTCGGGCCTCCTCGGGCCAATGCCGCCATTTCTCGCGGTCGCCGCGCTGATCGTCACGGCCATGGCAGTGACGCCCTTCCTCAACAACGCGGCCACCGTGCTCATCATGGCGCCCATAGCGGCCGCGATCGCAGGCGCCTTAAAGGTCAATCCCGACGCTTATCTGATGGCCGTCGCTATCGGCGCCGCGTGTGATTTCCTGACGCCGATCGGACACCAGTGCAACACGCTCGTGATGGGGCCAGGGGGGTATAAATTTTCCGACTATTCAAAGCTCGGACTGCCGCTGTCAGCGCTTGTGGTCATCACAGCGACGCCGCTGATCCTGATAGTCTGGCCGCTGGCGGCCGGATAAGGAACTGGCGACCCCGGCAGGGCTCGAACCTGCGACATCCCGCTTAGAAGGCGGGTGCTCTATCCAGCTGAGCTACGGGATCGATCGGGTCAATCTGGTCAATGCGTCCAGGGCTTGCGTCTGCGAAAGGCGAAATTGTCGGAATACGCCTTTGGCACACGGCTCGCCTCAACCGGCCCAGCAAGCTTGTACGGAATATTTCTTGATTCAGCGTAGGTTATCGCAGCATCTTTGCTGTCGAAATTAAGCCTGACCTGGTTGGCGGTCATATCCTCGCCCGAGGTCCAGCCCATCAGCGGGTCGATGCGCCGCGCCGCCTCAGCTTCAAATTCAATCACCCAGCGATCAGGCTTTCCCTTGCCGGACTGCATCGCGGTTTTCGCTGGCTGAAAGATGCGCGCAACCATTAAATGGCGTCCCTTACTTCCATGGCATCGTAGTCCGTGATGGTCGGAGCGGCAGGATTCGAACCTGCGACCCTCTGGTCCCAAACCAGATGCGCTACCAGACTGCGCTACGCTCCGAACACGGAAGCGGTATGTGGCCAATCCCGGCAGCGGTGTAAAGGCCGAAGCCGCTTATCAGCGCCTGAACTCATCGTTTGAACTCAGCGCTCGAACAACGGATGGCGAACCTTATCGCCGTCCTTGATCCCGAGCTCGGCGGCCAGGCCGCCACGAACCTCCAGCACGGAAATCACGTCTTCTCCTGACGGGATCGATGTTAGCGACTGGGGCGTCGCCATGGGCGAGATGCGGGCGATGCGTCCACCCTCGGCAATAAATATGATGTCGAGCGGGATGAGCGTATTCTTCATCCAGATTGAAACAGGCTTTGGCGTCGGGCCAAAATCGAAAAGCATCCCAGCGTCGTCGGCGAGTTCCGTCCGGAACATCATCCCCTGCCGGCGTGCTTCGTCCGTCGCAACGACTTCAACCCGAAGGCGATGTTGCCTGTCGCCAGAAACGATCACCAATTCGCTGGCATCGACACGTGTCCCCGATGACGCAGGCGCCTCTCGCGCGCACGACGCGCCCGTCGTCAGGGCTAATGCGCTTGCCAGCAAAGCCGCACGGCCGATCAACACCCAAAACCGAAACATCGGGCGACCCCTCTTCAACACGCTGGTCAGTTTTCCGGGTCTGGCCGCGCTTCAATCGCGAGGAGCCCTTTCGAGCCCGCCGCGAAAGACACCTGCAGCCTTTGGCCCTGAATCACCTCGCCGAGGCCGCACTTTCGCAGCGTCTCCATATGAACGAAGATATCTTCAGTCCCGTCGCCGCGCGTTAAAAAGCCATAGCCTTTCGCGCGATTGAACCACTTGACCGTGACGCGCTTGAAGTCGCCGGCGGGCGTCTGGCTCATCATCGATATCGGCGGCAGGATCGGCGTCGCCGTGGTGTCGTCAATGCCGATGATTTTCGTTGCCTGCAGGCCCTTGGCGCGGCGCACCACCTGGCACTCCACAGTCGCGCCCTCGCGCGCAGTCGATCGCCCCGCTTCCTTCAAGCACGATGAATGGATGAGCACGTCGCCATCCTTGGCAATCAAAAAGCCGTAGCCTTTTGTCGGATCAAACCACTTTACGATGCCGGTCATCGTAAAAGTAGGTTCGTCGTCTCCACCCGATAGATCGGACTCCGGGTTGCCCCCAGAAGGTTCCGCCATAAAGGCCTTTTCCCCATTGGATCTTCTGGCGGCCACCCGCTCTCGCCCGGTTGGCTGCCCGCAAGATCGGTTATGGACGCGCGTCCTAAATTACCTGACTCGCCTTTCCTGCAAAGAATTACAAACCGAAGGAACGCCGAGGCAACCGGTGACAGGGAGGCATCGTGCGCGCCGACTCAAAGCATGCACCAATTTCGCGCGAAGGTCTTCCTATTTTTCCCCAAGGAGTTGCGCTGGGGCTGCGGGACGCTGGCGGCTTAGCCAGCGGCTTAAACTGAGCCCTGTGCCTGGTAGTCCGACAGGAACTTCGAAATCAGCAGCAAAAAGACCTCGAAATCGGACTCAATATTGCCGAGCGTGACGCCGCCGCTGGAATTGCGGTCCATCTGAATGACGACATCCCCGTCGCGATCGACATAAGCACGGCCGAATTTCACTTCGCTGTTGAATTTGCTCAGGAATTTATGGCCGCCGTCGCCAAGTTTCACGTCGTTCATATAGGTAATGAACGACACGTCGGCGTCTGATCCGTCAACGCCGACGACAACGACGTGCTCGCCGACGCGTACCGACAGCATTTTCGGGTTCAGTTCATCAACCGAATATCCCTTGGCGCCGATGGCGCTCGCAATCTGGGATTTCGTGACCCCTGCCGCCGACGCGCCGGCAAAAGGCGCCGTCGCCAGAAGTGCCGCTGCAACAAAGCCAAATACCGATTTCATAGGAACGCCCCTCGCCAATCCCCGCACCATGAGCATTAACTACATCGGATATCAGGCTCGAAATCAACCGTATAAAGCGTTCCGATTGCGCCAGTGTATCTCAAATAATGCGTGACGAAGCGGCCCGCCCGGTGCAAATGCTTCCTCGCGATGGCCCTTTCGTCGAGATAACACCCGTGCTTACATCTCCGAAAGAGGCTTGGATGGGGCATATTTCGCTCGGAGCCCTCGCCGTTGCAGGTATGGAGACTTCGATGCATGCGTCCTTGAGGACGATTGGCGTTGCTGTCGCGTCAGTCACTGCGTCGATCTTTTTCGCCGCCTGTTCAAAAGCGTCCGACGTTTCAACTGCGCCGCGCCTCGACGTTGATTCGCAGTACTGGCCGGTCGATGTCGATAAACTTGCTTTAGCGACGACACAAATGATCAGCAGCGACGATGAGCCGGCTTATCTTGTAAAAATTTACATCAACCTTCCGCCAGTGAACCCGCCAATTATCACCAGCGTTTACTATGACTATTACCTTCCGAAAACCGGAAAGCGGATCCGCGTCGGATACGCCAAAACCGACGCATCGCTGCCGCCGGATCAAATGGAGGCGGCGCGCCGCGCCGGCGTCGCCGACATATTCAAGGCCGCGGAGGAAGCAGCGGCCGCGCCAGAGATTATTGATTTGCCCCTTTCAGAGGACGCGCGGGCTTTGACGCCGCTGCTGGTCAAACCGATGGCCCTCAAGGAGGCGCATCAGCTGGCGCAGCGCGCCGGCCTTCAACGGGCCGAGACGATCGTTCTTGAAACCAATATCAAGGACCCGACAAAGCCGGTCATGATGTGGACGTTTCGCGGGCCGCATACGCTTGCCGATTCGAAGGCCATTCACATCGACGCGCTTGACGGCAGGTTGATCGATGAGGACGAGATCAACATGAAAACGCGCGCCGAACGGGACGCGGACTATGCTGAGTATCTTGCTGCATTGAGGTCGCTCGTGCGTCCGCTGTCCAGCGGTGCAAGCGGCGGATCTGAGTTTTGCACAGGCGGCTATGTCTGGGACAGCGGCATGGGATATTGCCGGGCCCGGGCGTCGTTCGATCCGGATTTGATGCCGACCCAGGGGGCCAAACTGAACGGGATGTCTTTGCATCGCTGCGGCACTCCGGTTGACAGTCAAAAATCACGTCCGGAGAATTTCAGCGCCGCGAAATGGTAGGCCCTAGGGGAGTCGAACCCCTCTTTTCAGGTTGAAAACCTAACGTCCTAACCGATAGACGAAGGGCCCACGCGGTCGCCACGAAGGCGCTGTATAGGCGACAGGTTGCAAACCGCGCAAGCTTTTTTGAGTTGCCTAAACGCCCATTTCCGCAGCATCGAGGATGTGAAACTGGGCGGCGTTCCCGCCCCGAAAGGCGTCCTGCTTGATGCGGCCGGCAAGGTGCAGGCGGCCGCGCTTTTTCAGCAGATCGCCAAGCGGCTCGCCTTCGGCGCGAAAAGCGATCGCGCGCACGGTCTCGCCGCCTGGTCCCGCGAGTTCGCAACTGACATGCGTTTTGCCGACCGTCTTTGTCCAGGCAACCGTCATCGAGGAGAGGACAAAGACCGGCTCTGCGTTTCCGGGACCAAACGGCCCGACGCTTTCAAGGATGCGCGCGAATCCGGCCTCGACGGCGCTCGGGCCAACCAGCGCGTCGATGTCGAGACGCTGTGCGGCAATCGCGCGATCGACATCCGCGCGCAACAGCGTTTGCAAGAAGGCGTCAAGTTCGCCGAGCCGGCCCGCCTCCGCGGTCAGCCCGGCGGCCATTGCGTGCCCGCCGCCCGATACCAGCAATCCCTGCTGGCGCGCAGTGCGGATGGCGTTGCCGATATCAACGCCGGACATCGAGCGGGCCGAGCCCTTGCCAACAGCGCCATCGATGCCGATGACGATTGCCGGACGATGGTAGCGGTCTTTAATCCGGCCGGCGACAATGCCGACAACGCCGGGGTGCCAGCCTTCACCGGCAGCGACGATAACCGCCCGCTCGTAAAGGCGCCGGTCTTCAATCAGCGCGATCGCACTTTCCTGAACGCTGCGTTCGATCGCCTGGCGCTCGGCGTTCATGAGATGAAGTTTTTCAGCAAGTATCGCACGGCGCGCCGGATCGTCCGTGGTCAGAAGAGTGAACGCAAGCTCCGCGTGTCCGATACGGCCCGCCGCGTTGATGCGCGGGCCGAGCAAAAATCCGAGATCGAACGCCGTTGCAGCGCCTTTCATGCCGGCCATTTCACCGAGCGCCTTGAGGCCGGGATTGCCGTCGCCGCTGAGGACTTTAAGGCCTTGCGCGGTCAGTACGCGCGCGATCCCTGTCATTGGCATGACGTCGCACACAAGCCCCAGCGCGACGAGATCCAGAAACACGCGCAAGTTGGGCTCAGGGCGGCCTTCGAAAAATCCGCGTGCGCGCAGCGTTCGATTGATGGCGACAATCGCCATGAAGACAACGCCAGCTGCCGACAGCAGCGTGAGACCGGAACTATCATCATAGCGGTTCGGATTGACGGTCGCATAGGCGCCCAATGGCGGCGGTCCGTCCATCTGGTGATGATCGAGCACGATAATCGACAGGCCTTCAGCCGCCGCCGAGCCGATCGCCTCGTGCGCCGCTGCGCCGCAATCGACGGTGACAATCAGGCGGGCATCGCGCTCCTTCAGCCTGCGGAACGCTTCGATTGTGGGCCCGTAACCTTCGAGGAACCGGTCGGGGAGATAGACTTCAAGCTTGCCCCCGACCGCGTCGAAATAAAGCTTCAGGATTGCAGCGCCGCAGGTTCCATCGACGTCATAGTCGCCAAAGACGCCGCAGGTCTCCCGTGCAACAATCGCATCAGCAAGCCGCGCGGCTGCGCGCTCCATGTCTGCAAGGATCGCCGGATCGGGCAGGTCGCGCTTGAGAGACGGGTTGAGAAACGCCTCCGCCTCCCCTGCCCTGACGCCGCGCGCGGCCAGCAGGCGCGCAACGGGTGCCGGGCACGCCGCCGCCGCTTCGATCGCCGCAGCATCGGCGGTCTCATAATCCCGGAGCACCCAGCGGCGGCCAGACGCCGGCATTGGCATCGCCGGCAAAGCGAGCCGCGACGCGGCGCACTCGCCGGAATGGCTCGTCGAGGTGCGGGAATGGGTTGCCAGAGAGGTCATCCCCCGGACACTGGCGCCGATTCGCCGTCGCGGCCGGGATCGTTTTCCACACGCTTCTCCGCACTTTGACAGCCGGGGTACCGCCGCGTAACCCGGCGCGCACACCCTTTGGAGAAGCGCCAATGATCCCCCGTTATGCGCGCGAGGAAATGACGCGCCTCTGGTCGCCGGAGACGCGCTTTCGCATCTGGTTCGAGATCGAGGCGCATGCGGCCGACAAGATGGCGGCGCTTGGCGTTATTCCGAAGGCGGCGGCCGAAGCGGTTTGGGCCACGGGCCGCAACGCAGTTTTCGATATCGATCGGATCGACGCGATCGAGCGCGAGGTCAAGCACGATGTCATCGCTTTCCTGACGCATTTATCGGAAATCGTCGGGCCGGAAGCGCGCTTCGTTCACCAGGGAATGACGTCGTCGGACGTGCTCGACACCTGCCTGTCAGTGCAACTCGCGCGCGCGAGCGATCTTCTTGTTGCCGGCGTTGACCGCGTGCTCGCCGCGCTGAAGACGCGCGCGTTCGAGCACAAGATGACGCTGACAATCGGAAGAAGCCACGGCATTCACGCTGAGCCGACGACGTTTGGCGTCAAGCTCGCCGGGCATTACGCCGAGTTCCAGCGCGCGCGCAGGCGGCTCCTGACCGCGCGCGAGGAAATTGCTGTATGCGCAATTTCGGGCGCCGTCGGCACCTTCGCCAATATCGATCCGTCGGTCGAAGGGCATGTGGCGGCGATGATGGGGCTCGCGGTGGAGCCGGTTTCGACACAGGTCATTCCGCGCGACCGTCACGCCGCGTTCTTTGCCGCGCTCGGCGTTGTTGCATCCTCGGTTGAAAGGCTGGCGACCGAGATCCGCCATCTTCAGCGCTCGGAAGTTCAGGAAGCGGAGGAATATTTCGCGCCCGGCCAAAAAGGCTCGTCAGCGATGCCGCACAAACGAAACCCCGTATTGACCGAAAACCTCACGGGACTTGCCCGGCTGGTGCGGATGTGTGTCATCCCGGCCATGGAAAACGTCGCGCTCTGGCACGAGCGCGACATCTCGCACTCGTCGGTTGAACGCGCCATAGCGCCGGACGCGACGGTCCACCTCGATTTTGCCTTGCACCGGCTTGGCGGCGTGATTGAACAGCTTGTTGTTTATCCCGGCCGCATGAAAGAAAATCTCGACCGGCTAGGCGGGCTTGTGCATTCTCAGCGCGTATTGCTTGCGCTTACCCAGAACGGCGCCGGGCGCGAAGACGCCTACGCGCTCGTCCAACGCAATGCGATGCGCGCCTCGCGCGGCGATGGACGGTTCATTGATAATCTCAAAGCCGACGCCGATGTCGCGGCAAAGCTGTCCGCGGCAGAAATCGACGCGGTGTTTGACGACGCCTATCACACGAAGCACGTGGAAACGATTTTCGCGCGGGTGTTTGAGGCATAGAATTGATCCGCCCACAGAAAAAACCGCCCGGCGGGGTTATGCCGGGCGGTTCTGTTGCCGTTCGGAGGGTCGGAACGGCGGGGGTCTTGTTGGCTCGCGCGCCTCAGGCGAAGGCGCCGCCGTGATGGCGGCCGCGCGCGCGCGCGTCCTTCAGCTTCCAGCCCACAGCGGCAAACCCGAGGAGCATCAGCGCCCAGGCTTTCGGTTCAGGCGCGTTCGAAACGCCTGAGACGCCGTCAAGAAGCGCGCCGGAGCTGTTGAAGTTGAAGACGTTCCGGAACCTCAACAGCGAGCAGCCGGTCGACGAGACGCCCGAGCAAAGCGCGGCGAGGTCCGCATTCTGGACGCCGCTGGCGTCGCCAAGCACGAATTCGCCAGAGTACGTGGCGACGCCGCCAATCACCTCGCCGATCGACACCGCAAGGATGTTGAAGGCGGGGCTAGTCGACTGGGGCAGGAAGGTTGCCGCAATGCCGGCGCCGGTAAGCGGCAAGGCGTATTGCAAGACCAGTTCACCGCCAGCTCCGATGACGGCCGCCGAGCCATTCGGGGCAAAGAGCGCGCCTGACGCGTTCGTTACGCCCGATTGGCTGAAGACCGACGACGGGAACACAGTAACGGCCGCGCGCGCCGGAAACGCAGCCAGCATCGTTACAAGCGCAACGATGACGATACGGGTAGCCATGGATAAGGCCCTTTCTCCTTGGACGTGACGACGTCACGCCCCCCTCATTCAGCAAGGGTGAGAGTAATTAGGACCTTCTAAAGAGAGCTTGCCGATCCCTTAACAATTAGAGCGATCGAAGAGACTGTTACGCAAAGATTGAAATGCAGGGGTTGCGATTGCGGCGCCGCGCTGGCGCTTGAGGCGAAAGGCGACGGCGCCAAACCCCATGAGCATCAGCGCCCATGCCGACGGCTCTGGCGCCGCGCTGACGCCGGAAACCCCGTCGAGCCGGAACGGTCCGCGGCCGAGCCCGCCAAGCGTCCGGATACGGACGAGCGAACAGCCCGCCGCCGAAATTCCGGAGCATTGGCCTGAGAGATCGAACGAGAATACCCCGGCCCCGCCGGTAAAATTCGTCTCCGCCGAATAGACCGCGACGCCGCCGACAATCTCGCCAATTGAAACGAACACGGACGAGACGCCGGGCGCGCCGCCCAGCGCCGTCAGCTGCAGCGACCCGCCCGACAGCGCGTCCGCGAAGGAATAGACAACCTGGCCCGCCTGCCCGAGCGTCAGCCCGAGGATCGAAAGTGCGCCGCCAACCTGCGCGAAAGAGCCATTAGCCGCGCCAAGGCCGTTGCCGGCATTCGTCGCGACCCCTGTCTGGCTGAAGACGCCCGTCGCAAAGACCGTTGTTGCGGCGTGGGCCGGGGCGAACGAGGCGGCAGCAAGGCTTGCCAATGCAATAAGAAGGCGCAACGCGAACACTCCATTAGGAAGCATGAAGGGTTTATGGCCGGCGGCCATTAAAGCTTTCACAAAATGTCTGGTTAATTTGCCAGAAATTGAAAGGTAGGGCGGATCGGCGCTTTTTCACTTTGGCGCGCCTGTCGGGAGTGTGAACGCCGGGCGCTAGACCCATAGCGGGCCCAAGGGGTAGTTAAGGGAACGGCGGTCCGGGATTGGGCCGCTCGATCGAGGGAATGGTTGATGAAACGATTTTTGACCGCAGCGCTGGGCGCCGGACTGTCACTGCTCGCCGTCGCATGCGCGCAATCAACGCCGCAGTCAAACCCGCAGCCGGTTGCGACGCCGACGTCCGAGGCGACAGCTGTCTTTGCTGGCGGATGTTTCTGGTGCGTCGAAACCGATTTTGAAAAGCTTGCCGGGGTAACCGATGTCGTCTCTGGCTATTCCGGCGGGGAGAAAGAAAATCCCACCTATGAAGGTCACGAAGGCCACTTGGAGGCTGTCCAGGTGACGTACGACCCTGCCGTTGTAAGCTATCGTGCGCTGGCGGATTATCTCCTCCGCCATGTCGACCCGCTTGATGCCGGCGGCCAGTTCTGTGATCGCGGGCCCGCATACCGGACAGCGATTTTTGCTGCCAACGCCGATGAGAACGCCGCCGCGCTGGCCGCAATCGCGGCTGCCGAAAAAGCACTCGGGCAAAAGGTCGTGACGCCGGTTCTCCCTCGCGGCGCGTTCTGGAATGCCGAGGGCTATCACCAGGACTACGCGAAGAAGAACCCATTGCGCTATAAAGTCTACCGCACGAGCTGTGGACGCGACGCGCGCGTGAAAAAAGTCTGGGGCGCGACAAAGTAAGTTAGCGCGTCAGTGACGGCTGCTGCTGCGTAATGCAGTGAAACGATCCGCCGCCGGACAAAAGGTGCGACGAATCGATCGCATAAAAGTGCGGCCGTTCGACGTGCCTCTCGAGGATTTCGAGGCATTCGAGCGCGGTCTCGTCTTCGCCCGTGAGCCCGCCATAGGATGGCATGACCAGCGACGCATTGGCGATGTAAAAATTCATGTGGCTTGCGGGAACGATCTTGCCGTTCTGCGCCGTGCGGCCCGGCGACGGAAGCTCGATCACTTCCAGCGCCCGGCCAGCCGCGTCCCTCGCGCCGTCGAGCGTGCGTCTGATCGCCGCGAAAATCTCCGCGTTCGGATCGTCATTGCCGGTTGGGCGCATACAGGTGACCTTTCCCGGCGCAATGAAACGCGCGAGATTGTCGACATGGCCGTCGGTATGATCGCCAATCATCCCCTCATCGAGCCAGATGACGCGTTCGGCGCCGAGCGCTTCGCGCAGCACCCCCTCAACGTCCTTTTCGGTCATGCCCGGATTGCGGTTCTTGTTGAGCAGGCACTGGCGCGTCGTGATGACGGTCCCCTCGCCATCGACTTCAAGAGCGCCGCCCTCCCCGACAAAGGCGTGAAACCTCCGCAGACGCGCGCCGGCGCTCGCCGCTACGATGTCCGCAATGCGGTCGTCCTCGGGTAGAAAATATTTATCGCCCCAGCCGTTGAACCGAAACGCGCTCGCGTTGAGGCCAAGGGTTGCCTCGTCAACGAAGATGGGCCCCGTATCGCGCAGCCATACATCGCCGATCGGCGCCTCGTGGATGCGGACTGCCGCAGGGTCCGCGAGGCCAAGACGCATAGCTTCGGCGGCAACGCGCGCTTCCTCGCCGCGCACCAGAAGCTCGATGCGCTCGCCGCGGACAAAAGCGCCCTTTTCGTCAGCGGGATCGGGAAACAGGATCGCTCCGATCAGTTCCGCAACCTCGCCTTGCGCGGGGCCAAGATTGTCCTCCCAGAGATCGGCGGCAGAAGGCCAGCCGATCCATACGGCTTCGTGCGGGGTCCATTCGGCGGGTTGGCGGCGCGGCGATTTCATGGGCGGTGGCTCATAAGGAAACTGGAAGGGCGCGCGGCTGCTCGCCCGCGTTGAATGCGCATTGGCGCGCGGCTATATAGAGGCTCGCAGCGAAAACTGCGAGACAGGATCTTCGGGGCGGGGCGGAAGTCCCCACCGGCGGTAATTCGGCCTTCAAAAAGCCGATCAGCCCGCGAGCCGAACGGGGCGCATTTCCCCGCAGAGCAGGATCTGGTGCGAGTCCAGAGCCGACGGTCATAGTCCGGATGAGAGAAGATCAACAGGCGACGCGCATTTGCGCGGACGCGCACGGCTGCGCCCTTGAGGGCGTGGGCGGGCGTCGTCCCGCGCATCGACGACGTCTGTTTTACGCCCCGGGCACCAGTCTCGCGAATGGTCCGGAGCGTTTATGAGTGTCGGCAAAATCACCCTGTCGGTCTTTGTGACTGCGTTGTGCGCGACGGCGTCAGTATTCGCGCTGTGCGCGAGGGCGCAGGCGCAAGAGGCCATCGACGAAATCGTCGTCATTGCTGACCCGCTCGAACTGATCGACCTCGAAGGCTCGCGCACCGTTTACGGGCTGGGCCTCGACTACGCCGACATCCCCCGCGCCATTTCAGCCATCAGCGACGAGACGATTGCGCGCTTTAATATCGACAGCGTTGACGACCTTGCGAGCGTCGCGCCGGGAACCTTCACCGGCAGCTTTTTCGGCGTTCCGGGCAGCGTCACGTTGCGCGGCAACCGGGCCGACAGCTATTTCCGCGGCTTCAAGCGCGCGGAGAACCCCGGCACATTCCCGACGCCCATTGGCGCCAGCGAGCGCATCGAAGTGGTGCGCGGCACGACGCCGGCGCTTTATGGCGCCGGCCGTGTCGGCGGCTTCATCAATGTAACGCCCGTGACGGCCTTGACCCAGCGCCGCATCGGCGGTTACGGGAGCCTTGTCGAAATTGGCGCGACGCTCGGCTCTTATGGCAAGCGCATCGCGCACGGGTCCGCCGGCGCCGCCTTCGATGTTGGCGGCAACGAGGCCGGACTATTCGGATATGTCGAAGTCGAAAACTCCGACAGCTATTATCGCGGCATCGAGCCTGAACGCTTCCTCTTCCAGGGCGCCGCAACGATTGCCGACGGCGACCGGTGGTCGCTGGAAGCGGGCGGCGCTTTCTATTCCTCCAGCGGGTATTTGCAGACCATCGGCTGGAACCGCGTCACGCAGGACCTGATCGATAACGGCGTCTACATCACCGGTCGCGACACGGACCTTTCGGACCTCAATGGCGACGGCAAATTGACGCCTAATGAAGTTGACGCCGCCGTCGGATCGTTCTTTGGCGCGTCGAACATCCGCCAGTTCATCGACTTCGGCGTGTTCCCGAATGCCGCCTTCGCGCTCGACGCCGAGGTTGGCGCCGCGCGGCTCGATCCGCGCACCGTCTTCTTGTCGGACCGCGATATCGCCGACGCAAAGACGGGGACAATTTATGCTGACCTCGGCATTGCCGCGGGCGACGGCGAGATTCGCCTGCAGGCGTTTTATGACGGGCTGAATGGACAGCTTTACCAAAGCTATGGCTTTGCAGCCGATTATGTCGCCGACGTCGTTGAACTGCGCGCCAGCTATGAGTTTCCCTTTTTGCTGGGTCCCGTGGCCATTGACGCGCTCGCGGGCGTCTCGTGGCGGCGGTACGACAACGAGACGCGGCAAACGTTTCTGTCCGGCTATCTGGCGGTTGACCGGCGCGACCTGACGGTTGGCGCGACGGGCGCGGATATTTTCGATGATCCGTTCTCGGACGAGCCAGATGGCATCCGTTGGGATACCGACCTGTCTTCGCTGACAACGGACCTTGCTCTGTTTGCCGTTGCCAACGCTGCGGTGACGGACCGGGTGTCGCTGCTGGCAAGCCTGCGGCTCGATCGCTTCACAGCGTCGTCCATCAATGAGGGCGCGACGATCTTCAACCCTGCGTTCGGCTTTGCGCGTTTTGCGAGCGATGATGTCAAGGCGAGCTATGAGGGGTCGTTAACGTATGCCTTGACCGACAGCGTGCGCGCCTATGCGACCTATGCCGACGCCAATGCGCTGGAGACGAATGACGCCGGCGGCATTGAAGTCGATCGCATCGCGCAGGGAAATTTTGTCGCCGACTCAAGCCTGATCGAAGCGGGGATCAAGGCAGGGACCAACAGCCTGTCCGCCTCGCTGGCGCTCTATCGCCAGCAGCGCACGCGGACCGACCCCTTCGGCAATCTCGACGAGGAAACCTCGAAGGGCGTTGAGGCGGAAATCAAATATCTGTTGACGGACTATTGGAGCGCCAACGCCAACCTCACCGTTCAGGAAACGCGCGTCAGCGCGCCGGGCCCGTGCGGCTCCGGCAATGGCGAGTTCATCGTGCTCCCACCGTCACGCCTCGGCGTTGCGCCGGCGGCGGGCTTCGGCGGCCTGTTTGCGGCGTTGAACGCGAGTTGCCTGCCGGAGTTGCAAAATGGCTATCGACGGCGAACAGCGCCAACGGCGCTTGCCTCCGCGTTTGTCACGTACACATCGCCGCAAACGTCGATTGGCGCTTTCGGCGCAACCGCCGGCGCGCTTTATGTCGGCGAAACGGGCGGCAAGATCGACGGCGCAATCCGACTTCCCGCTTATGCGCTCGGCAAGGCATCATTCTACTGGGAGAAAGATGCTTTCCGCGTGACGGCGCATGTCGATAACCTGTTCGACAAGCGCTATTTCCTCCCCGTTCAGAACGTTTTTGAGGAAGTCGGCGCGCTGCCCGGGCGCGGGCGTGAATTTCAGATTTCGCTGACCGCGGCGTTTTGAGCGCGATGATGTCAGAACGCTCCATCTCGCTCATTTCCGCTCTTGGCCTCCTCTTCTTTCTCATCACGGCAACGACATTTTCCTCGCTCGGCGTCGTTTTGCCGGCGATGATCGCCGAGTTCTCCTGGAGTTGGACGACAGCGGGGCTCGGCTTCACCATGCTGGCGCTGATGACCGGCGTCTTCAGCCCGGTTGCGGCGGGCTTGCTCACCCGCATCGGGCCGCGCGGCGTTTACGCGGCGGGCGGCGCGATCATGGCGAGCGGATTTTTGTTGATGGCGTTAGCCGGCGGCGCGCTTGTTTATCTGATCGCGGCGTCACTGCTTGGCGCGGGCTTTGCTCTCCTTGCCAATGTCGCGGGAACTTATCTTGTCGGGCGCGCGGCGCCGGCTTCGCTGCGCAGCATCATGATCGGCGCCTATCTCGCCATGGGCGGCGCGGGCGGCGTCCTTGGGCCGCTGATGGCGAATGCGGCGATTGAGGGCGGCGCGGACTGGCGCGACTATTGGCGCCTTGCAGCGCTCGGCATCGCAGGCACAGCTGCGCTCGTCGCAATACTTGCCGGAAAAGATGCGGGCGGCAATACGGCAACCGCCGATCAGGCGCAGGCGGAAGCAACATCAATCGAATGGACGTCGACTGACGCGATGCGCACGCCAGCCTTCGCGATTATCGCGCTCGCGCTGACCATTGCCTATTTCTGCGGCGTCACGGTGTCGACCTGGTCGGTCGCGCATTTGCAGAATCTGGGCCTCGCGCCCGCGTTCGCGGTCGGCATGCTGAGCCTTTACGCGGGCGCCAATGCGCTGTCGCGCGCGGGCGGCGGCTTTCTCGTCAAATTTGTCAGCGCCAAAACGCTCCTGATCGCCGCACTCGTTTGCAATGTTGTCGGCATGAGCGCGCTCGCCTTTGCAACGACGCAGGCGATTGCCATCGCCTTCGCGCTGTTCGACGGCTTTGCTTTCGGCATGGCGCTGTTTGCAACGACCGCGCTCATTATCGAATATTTCGGGCTGAAGAATTCCCCGGCGCTCCTCGGCGCTGTCAATCTCGCCGCGACGGCCGCGATGCTGGGCCCGACGATTGCAGGGTCTGCCGCTGACAAGACAGGCGGCTTTGCGCCGGTGTTTCTTGTTTACGCTGTCGCCGCGCTTGCCGGAGCAGGTGCCGTTGGGACGTTAAAGCGCCCTGCGGCACGGAAATAAAAAAGGCGGCCCGCGAGGGGCCGCCTTTCTCGCTTCATTGAGATAGTTCTTAGAACTCGTAGCGGACGCCAACTTGAAGCGCCCAGACCGATGCCGCACGATCGACGCGCGTGCCAAAGTCAGGAGCGAAGTTGGAGATGATCAAACGGCCCGCCGGATCGAAAGGCTGATCGCCAGTCACCAGCGGATTGTCGAGATCGACCAGCGTGACGTTCGTGTTGACGAGGCGGCGGATGTTCGCTTCGTCGGTGATCAGGTTCAGGAAGTTATCGACATCCGCAAAGAAGACGAGGCGGTCGTCAGCCCATTTGCCGGGAACCGGCAGCGTCTGCTGGAAGCGAAGATCGAGATCGAAGAACCAGTCATTGGTGCAGGCGTTGCGGCGCGCAATGCGGCCGGCGAAGTCGCGGATACATTCAGCGCGCGCATCGTTCGCAATGAAGTCAACGAGGCTCTGAACCGCAGCCGCGTTTGACAGCGGGCTGAGCACGGGATCGTTGATTCCGGTCGGGACGTAGAGAAGCGCGTTGTCAGTGCCGGAGGCCGAGTCGAAGAAGTCACCGCCATTATTGTAGGTGAACGAGTAAGGCCGGCCCGGCTGGGCGCTGAAAAAGGCGCCGAAGCTGGTCGGGTAATCCTTGATGAACTCGTTGCTGACGTTGAGACGCGCCGTGATATTGTGGCGGGTTTCAAAGCCCGACGTCGCAACCGAGGGATCCTGACGGTTGACGAGCGCTGAAGCGTCGAAGTTCGAGGTCGACTGCGCGCTTGTCAGGTCGCGGCGGTTGTTTGAGTCCGACCAGGCATAACCAAAGGCGACATTGGCGGTCCCTTCGGTGCCGATCAGCGGCATGGTGTAGTCCCAACGCTTCGACATGATGATCGACGCGGCCTGCGAAGTGAAGCCGTCCGAATTGGTCAGCTGGATTTCGTCGTCGCGGCCCGTCGCAAAGCATGGCGCCGTAACGTTCGTGTACTGCGGGTTGTTGCCGCCGGTGCCGACGATTTCCGCGTCGCAGCCCGTCGCGGTCGGATCGATGGCGCGGTAGACCGGACGGCCGTCCGCCGCGACGCCGCCGAAGCTGCGGATGTCGATCGTCTGCGACAGGTCAACGAAGGTGTAGGGATCGCGGAACTGGGTGTGGATGTAATCGACATCAACGCGCCAGTCGTCAAAGAATCCGCCCACCGCGCGACCGAAATCGGTGTTCCAGGTTGCGCCGATGTTCGACCGGATAATCGACGCGAGCCGGAGGTCCGGATCGGTCGACTGGGTGTCTGCAAGCGCGCGCCCCGCTTCAGTCTGGCCGGCGGTAATCACGCACTGTGGCACGCCGGTGAAGACGCCGCCAACGAGCACTTGACGATCAGCCGCTGTACAGCCGGACGCCGCGTTCAGGAAGCCCGTGCCGTTCAGATTGCCGGAGTTCGAGAATGCGTTCGAGAACCACACGGTCGGGTCCCCACCGGTGAAGATGCCCGAACCGGCGCGCAACTGGAGCGAACCTGCGAGTTCGACCGGCACGTCATAGGTGATGCCAAGGCGCGGCAGGGCGGCCTGCAGGCCTGCAAAGTCGGTGTCGTTGGCAAATCCATAACGAGCAGCGAAGTTCGGGTTGCCAAGTGGCGAGTCATTGCCCGAATAGAATTCGTAGCGAAGACCTGCGACGACGCTGAGATTGTCCGTCGGCTGCCATTCATCCTGAACATAGATCGAGTGGATCGAGCGCGAGAACGAAGCCGAGCCGTCATTGACATCGCCGGAGAACACAAAGTTTCCGTTGGCGCCGATCGCTGACGTGTTGCCAGTCCCGACGGTGTTTACCTGACCAATCGTCGGGAATTGCTGGGTGCCGCCGGACAGCAGACCCGCTTGCAGGTCCGCAACCGAGTTGAAGAACAGCGTGCCGGTTGCGTTCGAAACGAACAGATTGAAGACGTCGAGCTGGTTCAGTTCGTAACCAACCGTAATCGAGTGTGACCCGGTCTGGTAATTGCCCTGAACGCGAAGCTGATCGACCTGCGTGTCAAGCTCGTTGGCCGAGCGGAACTGGCCGGGGCCAGCGCCGACCGAAGTCGGCTGACCATTAAACGTGCCCGTGCCGACAATGATGCGCGGGATCGGATTGGCCGATTGCGCTTCGCCGCCGCCGACCGGTCCCTGAATGTCGAGGACGTCCGCGCGCGAGGCGCGGATTTCTGTCGAGAAGCTTTCCGACCACTGGGAGAACAGGCGCGCCGAATAGGTTTCCGACTTCGTGCCTTCGGATTCGAACGAATTGGCGAAGGTGAAGCCGAGGGGATCGAAGCCGAAATCGTCCGACTCGACATTTTCCTCACGCAGACGGTCATAGGTGAATTCGAGCCGGTGATCGTCCGTGATCAGATAATCGATGCGACCGAGGATGCGGCGGCTGGACTGGGGAATAGTGCGCGCGATCCCGCCAGTCTCAATTCCATAGACGGATTCGAGAATGTTCTGAACTGCCGTAACCGTTGCGAGGTCTGGTTCGTTCTCGGCGCCTT
>JBJXFO010000067.1:0-2936 GCA_046154725.1 Parvularculaceae bacterium
AACCCGCCCGCTGCCGCGAACGCGCGCCAGTCGCGGAGGCGTGCAAGACCACCGCCGCGAACGGGGGCATCATAGACGCCAGCCGGGACGGTCAATCGGTAACCGACCGAACGCACGGCGGCGATCGCCTCCTCTGGCAAGCCCAGCGCGACCAGCGCGTCACGTAGTAGCTTGGCCCGTTGCTTTATGGTCTCGCGGGTCACGTGCGCGGCCCAAACCACGGCTTCGATATCGTCGTAACTCACCGCCGCTGGCGCCCGTTCGCTCAACAGCTTGAGCAGGCGAAACGACAGGTCCGGTAGCTTCGCTTCGCGCCCGGCAAAGCGAACGCGCTGCGCGCGGACGCACAAGTCCACCCTTTCGGCGGCGGCGCTATCGCTCGAAGACATTGATGTTGCGTGATCTTTTCCGAACTTCACCAAGCTTTTCTTGCCGGCGCAGGGCTTATGAGCGCTCCTCGCGGCCTCAACAAGGCGCCCGCGCCATCGTTCATCAAGGAAAAGACGGATGCACAAATCCCTCCGCTACAAGTTCGGTTCTCTGGCGGCGGGCGCCACTTGCGCCTTGGCGCTTGGGTCGAGCGCAATGGCCGAGACCGGGCGCGCCACCGCGGGGCGCATCTCGGACACCATCCTAGAGGCGTTGGTCGAGGCCAATGGCGTGCCCGGCATGTCGTCGGCCCTCGTCCGCAACGGCGAGATCGTCTGGTTGGGCGCGGCGGGTTTGCGCGATTTCGAGCGCGACTTACCCGTCGACGCAGACACGACCTTCCGTCTCGCCAGCGTCTCAAAATTGATCACCGCAACTGCGGCGGCGCGGCTTGCCCAGGACGGCCATCTCGACCTCGATGCGCCGGTGGGCTCCATCGTGCATTACCTCCCCGGCACTTGGCCGGCGATCAGCGCGCGGCAATTGGCAGCGCATACGTCCGGCATCCCGCACTATCAGGACAGAGATTCCCAGCGCGGCGGCGTGCGCTTCGCCACAACCGCTGACGCCGTCGGCGTGTTTTCGGGCCGACCCCTTCTCGCCGAACCAGGCGCCGCCTATAATTATAGCTCGTTCGGCTACACCCTCCTCAGCGCGGTCGTCGAAGAAAGCGCGAACGAACCATTCCTCGACTACACAGCGCGCGTGCTACTGTACAATCTCGACATCCGGCCGGACATAGGCGGCGATCCTAACGCGACGATCAATTACGATATCGCTGGCGGTGTCACGCCCACTCCGCCGCACGATTATTCCTATTCCTGGGGCGGCGCCGGCTTTCGCGGCTCGTCACGCGACCTTGCGCTGTTCGGCGACCGCGTGCTCTCAGACGCCACCATCTCGCAGGCGACGCGCGATATGATGTGGACGCCGGCGACGCTGAGTGACGGCTCGGTCGTGATGGAGGACGCCAATGCCGCCGTGGGCTTTGGCTGGCGCATAGGCCGCGACCAGGACGGCGCGCGTATCGTCCACCATGCCGGCGTGACCGATGGCGCGCGGAGTGCGCTCGTACTCTATCCCGAAAGCGGCGACAGCGTCAGCGTGTTGTCAAACGCCCTATGGACCGCCTCGATCGAACAGACGGCGATGATGCTGGCCGCGCCGTTTCGCAGCCATTCCGCTTCGAACGTGGGTGCGCCCTGCCCGCTTGCGGCGACGCGCTTTGAGGGTCGCTTCGGCAGTCAGGCCATCCGCGGCGCGGCGCGTTTCGAATTGCACCATGGCGTTTGCCGCGGCCGAATTTCCGCGACCAACGCCTTCGGCGCCTGGCTCAATTCGTTCCCGCAGCGGGACGCAATCGAGTTACAGATCATCGCCATTTCATCAGACGGCGCGATTAACCGCGCCGCCTTGGTCACCCCAGTCGGCGTCTACGATCTCCGAGCAACGCAGGACGGCGCCCACGAGGCTCGGATCGGCGCCAACCGAGAACTCAGCGTCGTTTTCCACTGAAGATTCTCACGAGAGGGTGAAGTCTGCAACGGAGACCGTTTGCAGCGCGGCGGCGTCAATGCACGCCAATCTCGCGAGCCATTTTTCTGGCGACCGGGACCGGCGTAGTCGCTCAATTCGTGACGCTGGCGTCAGCAGCCCACGACCACCGCGTCATCGCCTAAAGTCGTCCTTGAAAATTTGGGGCACGCTCGGTTGGCTAACTGACTTGGGCGCTGTTCCGCAGTTGCCAGAGAAGCGTTGCGACCGCGCCAAAAAAGAAAATCAAACAAATCACGCTGCCCTCTGGCCCCTGCGAACCGCCAGTGAGGATATCCGGCCCGAACGGCACAAGCTTCACCAGAAGCGCCGACACGCCCGCGTCAAATCCGGTAACCGGCAATTCGAAGCCCGTTGCGAGCAGCCAATTCCACCCAACGTGCCATCCCATGACGCCCCAGATATTTCGCGCCTTGAGCGCCCAAAGGCATGCGAAGGCTGAAAACAGAAAGACGCTGGCCGTGACGAGCGGCTCCTGGCCCCGACTGTAGTGCAGCAAGGTGAACACAGCGCATGTCAGTATGACGGCTAGGGCGACATTAAACTTGCGTGCCAGCGCGGACATAAGCCAGCCGCGAAAGATGATCTCCTCGACGCTGGCCTGAACCACAAAGCACAGAAATAGAATGCCGATGCTGATCAAATCGCGTGGCGCAAAGAACGCGCTCGCGAATGCGTGCGGTTGGTATCCGCCCGCCGCCCAGATCGCAGCGACGACCGCTCCTATGGTCGCGAGGCCTATGGCGAGTCCGCGCGCAAACGACATCGCCCCGCCACTCGGCGTCAAGCCGATGGTGCGGAGCGGCCGGCGTTCGACGAACAGCACCCACGCAAGCACCAAAGCGCCAGTCATCGCGAACGGGATTAGCAGGAAGGCATAAAGGCCGAGCGCGCCTATCGGATTGCCGCGATCGTCGACAAATCCCCACTGCATGAACGGCTCATCGGTTAAG
>JBJXFO010000072.1:0-4255 GCA_046154725.1 Parvularculaceae bacterium
AACCCGATGCCGAATTTTCGCGGGCGGCGCTTTACCAATGCGCACGAGACGATGCTGTGGTGCTCGAAGTCGCGCGAGCAAAAGGGTTACACGTTCAACTACGAAGCCATGAAGGCGCTGAACGACGACCTGCAGATGCGCTCGGATTGGTTCATTCCGCTGTGCACGGGCGGCGAGAGGCTCAAGAACGACAAGGGCGAGAAAGTGCACCCGACGCAGAAGCCGGAAGCGCTGCTGCATCGCGTGCTGCTCGCTTCCTCGAAGCCCGGCGACGTCGTGCTTGACCCGTTCTTCGGCACGGGGACGACGGGCGCGGTCGCCAAGAAGCTCGGCCGGCGCTTTATCGGGATTGAGCGCGATCCCAACTACATCGCTGCCGCCAAGAAGCGCATCGCGCGCGTGTCGGCGAATTCGCCGGAAGATCTGGAAATCACCCGTTCAAAGAAAGAGGAGCCTCGCGTGCCCTTTGGAACGATCGTCGAACGTGGATTGTTGGAACCGGGCACGAAGCTCTATGACCCGGCGCGGAAGTATTCGGCGAAGGTGCGCGCGGACGGTTCGCTCTCCTGCCGCGATGCGACGGGCTCGATCCACCAGATTGCGGCGCGGGTGCAGAACCTGCCCGCGTGCAACGGCTGGACCTATTGGCACTTCGACGCTCAGGGCGTGCTGAAGCCGATCGACGTGCTGCGCCAGCAGGTGCGGGCGGAAATGCACTGAGCGCTTAGACGAAAATCTTATAGGCGACCGTTTCGCCATCGGGGTGCCGCAGTGTGAACTCGGCACCTTTTTCATGTTCGTCAACCAGCGCCTCAAGTAGGCGCAGCGCGTTGCGGATGACTTCCGCGTACGACGCAGCTTCCGTTTTTTCCTTCAAGCGCTGAAGACGCTCCATCGCCTGGGGCGGGAGTTCGAGTTGCACTCGCGTTGTCGTGCGGTCGCCGTTCTCCGCGGCTGCGCGTCGGTGAAAGCGGTGATGGCGCATCACTTCTGCTCCGGCTTGGCGTTCTTGTCGCCGCGCGTGTGACGGTAGATCGCGCCGGCGGTGCCCAAGCCGCCAAGCACGGCGAGTGTTGCGAGCGGATAAAGAATGGCGGCGGTCACCGATGCTGCGGCCGCCGGTAGAACGAACAATGCTGCGATCGGGCCTCCATGATGGCGATGGCGCCGGTAATGCATGCGGCGCGCGCGCCAGTGGGCGCAGGGATGGCCGTCATTCTTCGGCGCGTCGTTGAGCGGGAAGTCCTCGCCGACGCCGACATTCAGTTTGCTCATGCGATTGCTCCAACAGATTGATGCGACGGATGTAAGCGCAGCGGCATCAGTGTTCAATCATTATATCATCAAAAAATCATCATACGCGATTTTGTCAAGGTCACTTGACTTTCTAGCCCGACGATGTCAACTAACCTTGTCATAACAGCAAGGACGCTTGTCATGAATGCCGCCAGGAAGCGCTACATCGCTTGGTTCATCCCGACGATGGCCGTCTACGTCATCGCCGTTCTCGGGGTGACGTGGCTCTTCAACACTCAGCCGCCCGCGGCGCCGCTGTCGTATGCGCTCGCGCTCATTCCAGCGATCCCTGTGTTGGGCGTGATTGCCATCCTCGCGCGCTACCTCGCCGAAGAGACGGACGAGTTCGTCCGCATGCGCCAGGTCACGGGGCTTCTCATCGCCATCGGGCTCACACTGTCGTTCTGCGCGACATGGGGTTTTCTGGAAATCTATGCCGGCGTGCCGGCGATCGGTCTCTTCAACGTAGTTTGGATTTTCTTCGGCGGTATGGGCATCGGCGGTGCCGTCACGGCGTGGTGGTACCGGTGAAGAACCGTCTGAAGGTTCTGCGCGCCGAACGCGGCTGGAGCCAAGCGGATATGGCGGACCGCTTGGAGGTGTCGCGCCAGAGCGTGAACGCGATCGAGACCGGTAAGTACGATCCCTCCCTGCCGCTCGCGTTCAAGATCGCGCGATTGTTCGGGATGCCGATCGAACAGGTTTTCTCGGACGGCTAGCCCTGGCTTTGTCCCGTTGTGGCCTCCCCGCCAGCGTCGTACGCTGGGTGCAACAGTTTGCGAGGCGATGCGGATGGACAGGAAGCTTGTGCTGGGCGCCGGTGCTTTGGCGGTCATTTTGCTGGGTGGCGGCGCGTACTGGTTCATGCAATCCGCGCCGGGTGAGCCGGCGAAAGGCGATGTGCCGGTTGTTGCGGATGCGGGTACATGCACGCCAAAGCCGATTGCGGTGACAGCGGACGACTTCACGGTGGGCGACGCGAGCGCACCGATCACGATCGTCGAGTATTTCTCGCAGACATGCGGCGCCTGCGCGCGTTTTCATAGCGAGACATTTCCGAAGCTGAACGAGGCCTACATCAAGACCGGCGTGGTGCGCCTTGTGCTGCGCGACTATCAACGAAACAGCGTCGATCTCGCCGCGTCCGTCATCGGGCGGTGCTTGGCGCGTGACAGCTTCTTGCCGTTCACCAATCTTCTGCTTGAGGAACAGCAGACATGGATGGGGCGCGAGGATCAGAACATCCGCGAAGGCCTGAAAGAGATGGCCAAGCGCGCGGGCATGTCGGCCGACGATTTTGAAACTTGCATGAAGAAAGAAGACGAAGCCAAGAAGCTGGCCGCAGCCGCGGAGCAGGCGACGAAGGACTACTGCATCGGCGGAACGCCCTCGCTGTTCCTCAACGGAAAAAAGCTCGAGAAGGCAGCTGCGTTCGACGTTCTGGAAGCCCACATCAAGGACGAGATGAAGGCGCTCTCCGTAACGCTGCCCGACACGAAAGAAGGCGGCGCGAAGTAAGCGTCAGCGTGCGAAGAGCGGCCCGGCGTTGCGGTCGGCGAGCGCGTGATCGACGACTTTGCGCATCACGCTGGGTAGCGCAAAGCTGGTGAGATCGGTGATCAGTGCCCACTCCCCTGCCCCGGTCGCTTTCGCGCGGCTGATGCCCTCGGCGCGGAAGACTTGAAGCTCCAGCTCAAAATGCGTGAAGCCGTGGCGCACGAGGCCTGGGAGTTTGCGGTACTTGGCCTTTAGCGGCGCGTGGTCGAGCGGGGTCGCGGGGAAGTTCGATTCCCACGGGCTCATCGGCGGTTCATGCATGCCGCCGAGCAAGCCTTTGGGCGGGCGGCGGCGGAGCAAGATCTCATCAGCCGTCGAGATCAAAACGAACGCGGCGCCGCGCCTCAGCGGGCGCGCAGGCTTGGCTTCGCGTGCGGGGAGCGTTGTAGCGATATCCATGGCGTGGGCGAGGCAATCGTCCGACCACGGACAGTTCTTGCAGGCAGGCGACTTCGGCGTGCAGATCGTGGCACCTAAGTCCATCATTGCCTGCGCGAAGTCGCCTGCGCGTTTGGCGGGCGCCAGCGTTTCGGCGATGGCGCGCAGTTCCGGCTTTGATGTGGGGAGTGGCGTCTTGATCGCGAAGAGCCTTGCCAAGACGCGCTCTATGTTGCCGTCGACGGGGGCAGCTTTCCGGTCGAATGCGATCGCGGCGATGGCGGCCGCGGTGTAAGGGCCAATGCCTGGGAGCGCGCGCAGTTCGTCTTCAGTGTCGGGGAGCTTGCCGCGATGCTGTTCGGCGACTTCTCTCGCGCAGGCGTGCAGGTTGCGCGCGCGGCTGTAGTAGCCGAGGCCCGCCCAGGCGGACATCACCTCTTCCACCGGCGCTGCGGCGAGCGCCTTCATCGTCGGCCACTTCTTCAGGAACTTGTGGAAATAGGGGCCGACGGCGGCGACCGTCGTTTGCTGCAGCATGATCTCCGACAGCCAGACGCGATAGGGATCGGCCGTGTCGCCGGGCAATGCGCGCCAGGGCAAGCGTCTGCGGTGGCGGTCGTACCAATCGAGCAGGCGGGCCACCAACGCGGTTCGCTTTTGCGGTGTCAGTTCGCGGGCGCTATGGTGCTTTGAGGATTTCGAGACGGGCATGTCAGCAAACAGCGATAACGGCGAAACGAACAAACGCTCCGGACGCCGCGGGCCGAAACAGCTGGTCCATGACGCGACCGGTTTGCTCAAGCATCATCTGTCCGCGCGCGGCTTCGCGCAGGTCGAGATCGTGACGCGGTGGGCCGAAATTGCGGGCGCGAAGCTGGCGGAGCATTGCTTTCCCTTCCGTCTGTCGCAGGGCGGCGCCACCGGCGCCACGCTGACGCTTGTGGCCGACGACCGCGCGGCGCTGGAATTGCAGCATCAGGCGCCGAAACTGATCGACAAGATCAACACATATTTCGGCAAGGCT
>JBJXFO010000079.1:0-13633 GCA_046154725.1 Parvularculaceae bacterium
TCGATATTGACCCGACGAGCGGCGAACTCTTCATCGAGCCTGTGCAGGACGATCTCTCGCTTCGCATATCGGCGGGTGCGTCGGTCAGTTGGGACTCGCCCTTCGGCCCGGTACGCTTTGATTTCGCCAAAGTTCTGCGCAAGGAGTTCTATGACCGGACAGAGGGCTTCCGGTTCAGCGCAGGGACGACTTTCTGATTTATGTTCAACCGGAGTGAGGTATCTGAAATGAAATCGAAATTTTACGCGGCAGCGGGCGCGCTTGCTCTCGTTGCGGGGGGGATCGCAGCAGGCTCGCTGGCAACGTCCGCCGAGGCGCAGCAGGCGGTTAAAGCGCCCGTCATCCTGATTGTCAGCCAGGACGTTCTCGTCTCGCAATCCGAGGCCGGCAAAACAATCCCGACCCAGGCAAACGCTATCAAAGCCGCGATCGAGAAAGAGCTTCAGGGCGAAGCCGACAAGCTCAAAAACGATATCGATAATTATCAGAAGGGCGCTTCCCTGATGTCAGAGGAAGTGCGCAAGAAAACCGAGCAGGATCTTGCGTTGCGCCAGCAGGTTTCCCTGCCGCAGCAAGCGCAAATCATGGAGCAGGTTTTTGCCGGCGCCGTTCAAGGCGCGCAGACGAAAATTCTTCAGGAATCGCAGCCGATCATGAAGGCGATCCTCGACAAGCGCGGCGGCACCATCCTGCTGGACCGGTCTGCGGTGATGTATGCGGCGCCGGAAACTGACATCACGCAGGAAGTCCTCGCCGAACTGAACAAGAAGGTGAAAACCGCCGTCGTGCAAAAGGTGACGCTCGTCGACGTCAAGAAAAAGCTGGCCGAGGCTCAAGCGGCGCAAGGCAAACCGGCTGAGAAGCCGAAGAAATAGCGCGCCTTCCGATTGCCTCGAGTGACGGCCGGCGGCATCATGCGCCGGCCGTTTTCTTTTGTATGTCAAAGGCTTGGCGATGCCCGACGCGCGCTTTTACAAGTCCCTTGGAGCCATATCGGTCTCTGAAGCGCTCCGCCTTGCCAGCGGTGCGACGCCGCAGCGGGGCAACCTTTCGATCTTAGTCGACCGGGCAGCTGCGTTCGACGAGGAGGATTTGCACGGCGCCGTCGTCTATCTTGATCGCACGCATTCGCTGAGCGCCCTTGCCGGCCGCCGCCCGGCATTATGCTTTGCGCCCGCAGGCACACCGCAATCGGAAGACTTCGTTTTTGCTGTCGCCGATCCGCGCGCGGCGTTTGGGATGGCCGCTCACGCACTGCACCGCGAGAGGACCTTGCATGAAGACGGGCATCATCCGTCGATCGGCATGGATGTGCGCATCCACCCGAGTGCGGTCGTCGGCCCCGGCGCCATCGTCGGCGACGGCGTTCGCATTGACCCTTGCGCAGTCATTGGTCCTGGTGTCGTCATCGGGCGGGGCACAGTCATCGCCGCCGGCGCCGTGATTGCCTGTGCGGTCATTGGCGAGGAGGTTTCGATCGGCGCTGGTTGCGCGATCGGCGGTCCGGGTTTTGGCTATATAGCGGGGCCAGAAGGCGCAGTTCGCGTGCCCCAGCTTGGCCGCGTAATTCTGGGTAATCGCGTCGAGCTTGGCGCCAACGTCGCCATCGATCGGGGCGCGCTCGGCGACACAGTGGTTGGCGCCGGAACCAAATTGGACAATCTTGTTCATATTGCGCACAACGTGCAGATTGGCCGCAATTGTCTGGTCGCCGGGCAGGTCGGCATCGCCGGCAGTTCGGTTATCGGCGATCGCGTTCAGTTCGGCGGTCAGGCGGGGATTGCCGATCACCTGACAATCGGCGATGACGCGCGCATCGGCGCCAAGGCAGGCGTCATGCGCAACGTTCCCGCAGGAGAAACATGGGGCGGCTATCCGGCAAAGTTGATGCGCGCATGGCTGAAAGAGACCGCGATCGCCGCGCGTGCGGCGCGATCGCGCAAGTCGATTGACGAGAAAGAAGAGTAATGCCGGTCGAACCTGGAAAAACTGTCCTTGAAATCGATGACCTGATGCGCATCCTGCCGCATCGTTATCCGATGCTGATGATTGATCGTTTGATCGATATCAAGCCGGGTGAGAGCGCTGTCGCCATCAAGAATGTATCGATCAACGAGCCGTTTTTCGCCGGGCACTTCCCGCAAAAGCCGGTGATGCCCGGCGTCCTGATGATCGAAGCGATGGCGCAGGCAGCTGCCGCCTATACGTCCTACACCGAGAATCTTGATACGGAAGGAAAGATCGTTCTCTTCATGGGCGTCGACAAGGCCCGTTTCAGACGGCCGGTCGTGCCGGGCGATCAGGTCATGATTGCCGTAAAAACCGTGCAGCGGCGCCCGCCAGTCTGGCGGTTCGAAGGCGAGGCAACGGTCAACGGCAAGGTTGTCGCTGAGGCGACCTTTGCCGCCATGCTCGCGCACATGGCTTGACGATCCGATGTCCATTCATCCGTCCGCCATTATCGAAGAAGGAGCGCGCATCGCCGCCAGCGCCATCGTTGGCCCTTGGTGCCGCGTATCCTCTATGGCGACAATCGGCGAGGACGCAGAGCTCAAATCGCATGTAGTCATCGAAGGCCGGACGGAAATCGGCGCGCGCACGCGCGTCTATCCTTTCGCCGTCCTCGGCGGCCCCCCACAGCATCTTGGCTATCGCGGCGAAGACACAGCGCTGAAAATTGGCGCCGATTGCATCATCCGCGAACACGCGACCGCCAATCTCGGCACGCCGCAAGGGCGCGGCGTGACCGTCATCGGCGACAAATGCTTTCTGATGACGGGCGCGCATGTCGCCCATGACTGCATTGTCGGGGCCAATGTCATCTTCGCCAACAATGCAACGCTTGGCGGGCATGTTGTCGTCGAGGATTTCGTCTTCCTCGGCGGGCTTTGCGCCATCCACCAGTTCTGCCGGATCGGCGCCTATGCGTTTATCGGCGGCTGTGCGGCGGTCGCAAACGACGTTATTCCTTATGGCTCGGCAACCGGCAATCACGCCGAACTCTCCAGCCTGAATATTGTCGGTATGAAGCGGCGCGGGATGCCCCGCGCGACGATCCACGACTTGCGAGCGGCTTACAAGGCGCTGTTCGCCGGCGAGGGCTCATTTCACGAGCGCGTCGATCAGGTCGCGGCGCGGTATGCTCATTCCGAGGACGTGATGCGCATCATAAGGTTTATTCGCGAAGACACACGGCGCCCTTTGATGGCGCCCCCGCGGCGGTCATGGCGCGTTGGCGAAAACTTGGAGTGATCGCGGGCGCAGGCGCGCTTCCGCGTCTTCTCGCCGATGCGTCGGCCGAGACATTCGTCGTGCGCCTTTCTGGAATCGCGGACGCTGATTTTTCCGCTCATGCGTCCGTTGACTGCGGGCTTGCGGAGGCCGGCAAGATCATCCGGTCCCTGAAGGAGAATGCCTGCGATGCGGTGACGCTTGCCGGCGTCGTGCGGCGGCCGGATTTTTCCAAGCTCAAGCCCGACTGGCGCGGCGCCGCGCTTTTGCCGCGTGTCATTCTTGCGGCGGCGAAAGGAGACGGCGCGCTGCTTGGCGTTCTTGTGGAAACGCTGGAGGCGGAAGGCTTTCTGGTCGTCGGCGCTGAAGAGGTTTTGACCTCGCTCACAGCGCCGCCGGGTGCGCTTGGCGCTCTTGCTCCAAGCGCTGGGGATTGGGCCGACATTCGCAAGGCCGCAGCAATTATCGCGGCGCTCGGTCCGTTCGATGTCGGCCAGGCCGCGGTTGTCGCATCGGGGTTCACGCTGGCGATCGAGGCTGCCGAGGGCACTGACGGCGTTCTTGCGCGCTGCGCCGGCCTGCCAGCCTCGGCGCGCGGCGGCGACAACCGGAATGGCGTCATCGTCAAGCGCCCCAAGCCCGGGCAGGAAATGCGCATCGATCTGCCGACAGTCGGCGCGGACACCGTGCGCGGCGCGTTTGCGGCGGGGCTTGCGGGCGTTGCCGTAGAGGCTGGCGCAACGCTCGTCATTGATCGCGACGGCGTCGCGCGGGAGGCCGACCGGCTGGGCCTCTTCGTGTACGGATTTTTGCCGGCTGAACTCAGATGACGGCGCTGGAGAAGCCGCGACGGATCATGCTCGCCGCCGTCGAGCCTTCCGCTGACGCGATCGGAGCGAGCGTTATCGCCGAGATCAAGACGCTTGCGCCGGACACGATCCTGACCGGCTGCGGCGGCCCGTTAATGGCGCGCGAGGGATTTGAAACCCTGTTCGATATTGCGCCCTTGTCGGTCGTTGGCTTTACCGATGTCATCAGAGCCGCGCCCGCAGCCTTCAAGCGCGCCGACGATTTTGCTGAAGCGGCGCTTCGAGACAAGCCCGATATCGCGGTGCTGATTGACGGATGGGCTTTTTCGCGGCTCGTGGCGACGCGCCTGAAGACGCTCGTTCCGGACCTCACCGTCGTCAAGCTCGCTGCGCCTCAAGTGTGGGCCTCACGCGCTGAGCGCATCAAATTCGTCAAGGACCATTTCGATGCGGTGCTCTGCCTGCTGCCGTTTGAGCCCGCTTATTTTACGCGCGCGGGCGTGCACGCGGAGTTCATCGGTAATCCGAATTTTCAGGCCGCATGGCGCGCGCGCGGAAACGGCGCCGCATTTCGTGCGCGTCATAGGCTTGGCGAGACGCCAGTGCTGGCTGTCATGCTTGGCAGCCGCCGGTCCGAAGTGTTGCGGCTCGCGAAGCCATTCGCCGAAGGCGCGGCGCTGCTTGCCGGGCGCATTCCAGGGTTGCGAATTGTTGCCCCCGTTGCGCCAAGCGTCGATCGCCTGGCGCGCTCAAAGCTTGCGCAGTTCGCCGCGGCGCCGGTGATTGTCGGCGCCGAGGAAAAAAATGACGCCATGGCGGCCGCGAATGTTGCCTTGACAGCGTCTGGCACAGCGTCGACCGAACTGGCGATCAACAGGACGCCAATGGTCGTTGCCTACCGGGTCGATCCGCTAACGGCCATCTGGGCGCGCAGTGTGATGAAGACGCCGTTCGTCTCGATTATCAATGTCGCGGGCGGGCGCTTTGTCATTCCCGAACTCATTCAGGAAGAGTGCAACGGACCGGCGATCGCCGGAACCTTGCTGCCGCTGTTCAATGACCCGCACGCCTATGTCGAACAGGCGTCATCGTTCGACACGATCCTGAAATCGTTGGGCGTTGACGGCGCGCCGGCGGCAGCGCTCGCCGCAACGCGCATTCTGGAATGGGCGTCGATCGGAAAGGCCCGGGTCAGGGGGCTCCACCGTCTTTCCAGCGGCCCTGTTTCTTGAGCGCGTCGGCGACTTCCTTCGGCATGTAGTTTTCGTCGTGCTTTGCGAGCACTTCGCTCGCGACAACGACGCCGTCCGGTCCGACGCGGCCTTGCACGATAACGCCTTGGCCCTCGCGAAAAAGGTCCGGAAGCACGCCTTTATAGCTGACGGGCGTCGAAGAAATTTCATCGGAAATAATGAATGCAACGCGAGCCTCGCCGCCTTCGGCAAAAGCGACGCTGCCGGGCGCTACGAGACCGCCGAGACGAAGCAGGCCCGCTGGCGCCTTTGCCAGCTTTGCGAGATCGGACGGCGTATAAAAATAAGCGACACTGCTGCTCAAAGCGGTCAGCACAAGCAGCGTCGCGACCGATGCAACGCCAAGGAGTGCGCTGATAAAGACGATGCGGCGGCGGCGCTTTGTCATGTGACCTTGACCTCTGACGGCGCATGCGCGGCCGTTTCAAGCCGCGCGATGCGGCGTTCAGCGAGTTCGGCGCGAATGGCGACGAGCAGCAGCGCCGCGAAGATAAGGGTATAGGCAAGGCCCATCAGCACCAGCGGCGTCAGCATGGACGGATGAATGGCCGGTCCGTCGGCGCGGATGACGCTTGCCGTCTGGTGCAGGCTGTTCCACCAGTCGACTGAGAACTTGATGATTGGGACATTGATAAAACCGACAATACAGGCGATCGCCGCAATGCGGGCGGCGCGCGTCTTGTCCTCAATCGCCGACCACAGCGCCATGTAGCCGAGATACATGAAAAAGAGGACGAGCACGGAGGTGAGGCGCGCGTCCCACGCCCACCATGTCCCCCACATCGGCTTGCCCCACAGCGAACCGGTTACAAGCGCCAGGAACGTAAACGCGGCGCCGATCGGCGCCGTCGATTTCGCCGCAATGTCAGCAAGCGGATGTTTCCAGATAAACCCGGCGACCGAAGCCGCCGCCATCGAGGTATAGCACATCAACGCCATCCATGCGGCGGGGACGTGAACATACATGATCCTCACGCTGTCGCCCTGCTGGTAGTCTGCCGGCGAATTGAACAGGGCGAGATAGAGCCCTGCAACCAACAACACGGCCGCGCCCGCCGACACGAACGGCGTCGCCAATCGGGCGACGCGGTCAAAACGCTGCGGGTTGGCGAGATCGTTGATTGGCATGGCTTTAGTCCGAGTTGAACCGGATCGCCGCAGCGGCGGCAAGCGGCGCAAAGACGCAGGCAAACAGGCTAAAGGCGGCAAGGATCGACAGCGCCGGCCAGAAGCGCGGGTCGCCCTCGGCCCCGGCGTTTGCGGCGGCAACGCCAAAGATCACGGCCGGCGTCAGGAGCGGCGCGGTGAGGATCGTCATCAAGACCGAGGCTCGCTTCAACGACAAGGTCAGGGCGGAGGCGAAGGCGCCGAGCAGCGAGAGCGCCGGTGTCCCCGCCGCGAGCGACAGGACGAGCGGGCCGTAGGCATTGGCAGGGAGGTTCAAGAGGAGAGCCAGCAGAGGGCTCACAACAATCAGCGGCAGCAGGGTTGAAAGCCAATGCGCTGTCGCCTTGGCGATCACCGTCAGCGCGAGCGGGTCGCCGGTCTCGATCAGCGCCTCCAGCGAACCATCGTCAAAGTCCTCCTGAAACATCCTGTCGAACGACAGCATCGCGGCGAGCGTCGCGCCTGTCCAAAGCGCCGGCGCGGCTATAGCGGCAAGGCGCGCGCGATCGGGTCCGGCGGCAAGGGCGAAAATCACGATGGTCAGGGCAAAGAACATCACGGCGTGAACGGCGCCGCCGCCTGCCCGGACGGCAAGTCGCACATCGCGGAAAAGGATGGCGGCGAAGGCTCTCACGCCGCCACCGCCATGGCGATCTGCCGGGCGCCCGCAATCTCCAGCGGCTCGTGCGTGGCGATGACGACGGCGCCTCCAGACGCGGCGTGCGCTTCGATCATCGCCAAGACGCGCGCAACGCTTGGCGCATCCATCCCGGCGGTCGGCTCATCGAACAGCCAGATCGGGCGTTTTGAGATGATTGGCCGGCACAACGACACGCGGCGGCGTTGGCCGGCCGATAGCGTGGCGGCGCGTTGCTTGCGAAAGCTGTCGATCGCCATGGCCGACCGCGCGCGGTCAACTTGCGCGTTGTCCGCGCCGTAGAGGTCGCGCCAGAAAAGCACATTCTCGTCTGCCGTCAATGCGCCCTTGATCCCATCGGCGTGCCCAATCAGTGTCGTCATGGACGCCAAGTCGCCCCTTTCGATCGCAATCGTTCCCTTCAAGGGCCGCGCGCGCCCTGCAAGCAGGCGCAGCAGAGTGGATTTGCCAGCGCCGTTTGGCCCGCGCAGCACGTAGATTTCACCCGGCGCAATCGTCAGCATCGCGCCCGAAAACGCGATGCGTCCGCCACGCTGCGCGGCAACATCACGAACCGTCAGCAGCGGCGCGGGAGCAGCATTTTCAGCCATCGCGCTTTGCGGCTTCACGCTTTTCAAGCTCGGCAAGACGCTGGCGGGCGCGGGCGGCGCGCAGCAAAATGAAGCCAGCGAGCCCGAAGAGCGTCACGGCCGAGACGAGATAGGCCGGCCACACAAAGCCGCCATAGCCGCCCATGGACAGAAAGTCGCTCATCGCTTCCGACACTCCTCACAAGGGGCGTAAGACCACAGGTCGCCCGCGGCTGGAAGGGGACAGGCTTTCGCACTCAACTTCCCGGCAAACCCCAGCCGTCCTGGTCTGCCGGCGGCTGCCTGCATCAAGCGTCCGCCAAGGCGCAAGGCGCCGCGCATGGGGCGATCAGACCTATCCCCAAGCCTCTGAACGCGCCTTAGAATTAGGTCATGACAGCTGAGATTGGCCAAATTTTCTTGATCCTCGCGCTTGTCGTTGCGCTTTATCAAGGCGTCTTTCCGCTGGCGGCCGCGAGCGCGGGGGATAGCGCGCTCATGCGAACCGGCCGCGCCGCTGCGCTTGTCCAGTTTGCTCTCGTGGCGGCGGCTTTCGCGGCGTTAACGATCGCACATGCGACGTCGGATTTCTCCGTGCGCAATGTGGTTGAAAACTCCCACACCGCCAAACCCTTCATCTACAAATTGACCGGCGTCTGGGGCAATCACGAGGGCTCGATGCTCCTGTGGTCCCTGATCCTTGCGGGCTATGGCGGGGCCGTCGCGCTTGCCGCAAAGCGCGGCGCGTTAACGGCGCGCGTCCTTGCCATACAGGGGCTGATTGCGGCGGCCTTCCTCGGCTTCGTCCTGTTCACCTCGAACCCTTTTGCGCGCGTCTTTCCGGCGCCCGCCAATGGGCAGGATCTGAACCCCTTGTTGCAGGACCCCGGGCTGATCATCCATCCCCCGTTTCTCTATCTCGGGTATGTCGGCTTCTCGATCGCTTTTGCCTACGCCGTCGCCGGATTGATCAGTGGGCGGATCGATGAGGAATGGGCGCGCGCGGCGCGTCCATGGGCGCTCGGCGCATGGACATTTCTGACAATCGGCATCGGGCTTGGCAGCTGGTGGGCCTATTACGAGCTTGGCTGGGGCGGCTTCTGGGCGTGGGATCCGGTCGAGAACGCGTCGTTCATGCCGTGGCTTGCCGGAACGGCGCTTGTCCATTCGATCCGGGTGCTGGAGGTGCGCGGCGCCTTCAAGGCGTGGACCGTGCTGCTGGCGATCCTGGCGTTTTCCCTGAGCCTTGTCGGCACGTTCCTGGTGCGGTCGGGTGTCATTACCTCGGTGCATGCGTTCGCGACGGACCCCGAGCGCGGCTTGTACATCCTCATCATCCTCATTGCTTTCATCGGCGGCGCGCTGCTCTTGTTTGCGCTGCGCGGACCGGCGCTGACGTCGAGCGCCAATTTCGGCGCGATCAGCCGCGAGGGCGGGTTGCTCGTCAACAACGTCATTTTCACCGCCTCGACAGCGACTGTCTTCATCGGCACGTTTTATCCGTTGTTCGTCGATGTCGTGTCGGGGGAAAAGCTGTCGGTTGGCGCGCCCTATTTCAACCTCGTGTTCCTGCCTTTTATGGCGGCAGCCTTGCTCATCATCGCGCCAGCGTCAGCAATTGCATGGAAGCGCGGGTCACTCAGGGACGCGTTGAGGCGCGTGGCGCCGGCGGCGCTCGCGGGGCTTGCCGCAGCCGGGATCGCGCTATGGCTTGCCGCGCCGCGGAATATGGCCGCCGCCGCAGGGGCAGGCCTTGCCGTCTGGGCAGGGGCCGGCGTTGTCGTCGATTTCGCCCGGCGCACGAGGCTGTTCGAAAAGAATGCGTTGACCCGCATAGCCAATCTGCCGCGCAGCTATGTCGCGATGACCATCGCTCATATCGGCTTTGCTGTGGTTGCCATTGGCGTGCTTGGGGCCGGGGTCTGGAAAAGCGAAACGATCGCCTATGCGCGCGAGGGCGACACGGTCAGCGTCGGCGGGTTCGACGCGACGCTGCAATCTGTCCGACAGATTGAAGGGCCGAATTACGCGGCGGAGCGCTCGACTTTCGCGATTGCGAAAGACGGCAAGGCGCTGGCGCCCATGACCGCAGAGCGGCGTTTTTATCCCGTGCGCGGCATGCAGACGACGGAGGCGGCGATTGCGACGAGCCTTGCCGGCGATCTCTATCTCACCGTTGGCGAGTTCAACCCCGAACGCGGATGGGTCGTGCGCGCATGGCGCCATCCGCTGACGGTCTGGATGTGGATCGGCGCCGGCCTTATCGCGTTGGGCGGCATTGCGGGGATGTCTTCGGGCGAGCGTCGGCGCGCGCGCGTGGGCACCGCTGCTGCTGAGACGGCGCGCGCATGAACAGACTTGTGTTCGCCTTGCCGGTTGCCGCTTTCGGGGCGCTGGCGCTGTGGTTTGCCGCCGGGCTCGGTCGCGATCCGGGGTATATTCCCTCGATGCTGATCGACCAGCCGGCGCCGGCTTTCTCCCTGCCGCCCATTGCCGGCCGCGGCCAGGGGTTTTCTGCAGCCGACCTCAAAGGCCGGGTGTCGATGGTCAACATCTTCGGCTCGTGGTGTGCGACCTGCGAAATCGAGCATCCCGTCCTGATGGAAATTGCAAAGGAAGGCATAGCGCCAATTTACGGGCTCGACTGGAAGGATGAGCCCGGCGCAGGCGCGGCGTGGCTCAATCTTCGCGGCGACCCCTATGCGGCGATCGGCGATGACGCCGACGGGCGCGTCGCCATCGAACTCGGCGTCACAGGCGCGCCGGAAACGTTTATCGTCGACGCAGGGGGCCGTGTGCGCCACAAGCATGTTGGCGAAATCACGCGCGAGGATTGGCGGCGCGTCCTGAGGCCGATGATCGAGGACCTGAAACGCAATGCGCCGGCTGCTGATTAGTCTCCTCTCACTCGCCTCAAGCGCGGCGCTGGCGGTTGAGCCCGACGAGCTGCTCGCCGATCCGGCGCTGGAGATGCGCGCGCGCGCGATCAGCCGCGAAATTCGCTGCGTCGTCTGCCAGAGCGAAAGCATCGACGATTCCTCAGCGCCGCTGGCGCGCGATCTGCGCCTGTTGATACGGGAGCGGATCAAAAAAGGTGACGATGACCGCGCGGTCGCCGACTATCTCGTGGCGCGTTACGGCGATTATGTGCTGCTGAAGCCGCGCGTGCAGGCGAACACGCTGTTGCTTTGGCTTGCGCCGCTGTTGATCGGCATAGCCGGCGTCGCCGCAGCTTGTCTGTTTCTGAAACGCCGCCGCGACAGTGCCGGTCCCTCGCCGCTGAGCGCTGAAGAACTCGAAGCGCTGGCAAAGTTTGATCCATGAGCGGTACAGTTTTTCTTGTTGCCTCCGCCGGGATTGCCGTTGTCGCGCTCGTGTCGGTCGCCTTGCCCCTGTTGCGAAAGCGGGAGGGCGGCGGGCACGCTGACGGTGAGCGAGACGACGCAGCGGCGGCATTGCGCAGGCAGCTTGCCGGCATTGCGCGGGACCGCGACAGCGGCCTCATCGACGCCGACGCCGCGATAGAGGCTGAGCTTGAAGCAAAGCGCACCGCGATCGGCGCCGTCGCGGCGCCCCTGACGGGCGACGCGTCGGCGCGCCGGCTTCGCTTTTCGGCTATTGCGTTTCTCGCATTGGCCCCGGTCGTGGCGGCCGCTGCCTATCTTAGCGTCGGCGCGCCGGCGCTTCTCGATCCGCCGCCAGGGGCGGCGGCGCCAACCGATATTGCTGCGCTGCCGGAAGACGAACGCCGCGCTGCCATCGAACAGATGGTTGCGAGCCTTGCCGCCCGGCTGGAGAGCGAGCCCGGCGACGCCGCCGGATGGCGCATGCTGGCGCGATCGGAACTGGTGCTGGAGCGCGCGGCCGAGAGCGCGACAAGCTATCGCAGATTGTTCATGCTTGACGCGGGCACGCTCGACGACTGGCGCAATTACGCGACCGCGCTGGCAGCAATCGCGCCGCAAACGCGGTTTCCGGCCGACCCGGAGTTCCTGACGGCGCTTGGCGAGATCGAAAAGCGGGCGCCGGACGATATGATGGCGCTGTTTTATCGCGGCGGCGCGATGCGCGAGACAGGCGATCCTGCCGGTGCGGCGTCGATCTGGCGGCGCCTGCTGGCAATGATGCCGGCGGATGCGCCGGTGAAGGGCACGCTTGAGGACCTGATCGCGGAGGCTGACGCTGCGGCTTTGAATACCGCCGTCCCGAAGTGATACGATCCAAAGGCGCAAGGCTTGCTCGTCAGCTTGCGAAAAGGCGGCAAGGCCGTCAGGTCGAAGGGTAGGTCACATGCGCACGGCAGCAGCAATTCTGGCGCTTTTTTCGGTGGTTTTAGCAGGTCCCGCAGAGGCGGCGCGCTACACGGCGTCGAAAGTCTCGTTTCAGGACATTACCGGCGCGGTGACAATCACGACGACCGGCGGCGACGATGTCGAACTGAAAATCCGGCAGGGCAAGGTCTATCGACCGCTGACGGTGCGCCTTGAGGGCAACGAGCTGATCATTTCCGGCGATCCGCCGATTGAGTCTGATTTCCGGGATTGCTGCAATGACCGGATTCGCCGCGACGAAAACCTCGCGCGCGACCGCGCAGCGGCTGGTGCTCCTCCGTCTCCTGACGATCTCTTTGCGGATTATCCCGTTATCGAGATTGCCGTGCCGCGCAAGAACGACGTTTCTTTCACCGACGCGCGAATTCGCCTGAAGATGGGCGCGCTTGACGGGCGCTTGTCGCTCGATGCGTGCTATGTCTACGGCGAGACAGAAACGCTCGGCCAAGCGACGATCGGCGTCATCTCGGGGAGCCGCCTTGCGCTCGGCGACGTCAAGTCGATGCTGGAACTCGATGTGTCTGGCGACGCAGAAGTCACCGGCGGATCGGCGGCGATGGCGGATATCGATATCGCCGGGCCCGGCGCCGTGATGATCGGTGCGGTCGATGGCATGCTCGATATTTCAATCGCTGGGTCGGGAACCGCGCGAACGGGACGCATCAGCGGCCCGATGACGGTCAGGATTGCCGGGTCCGGCGTTGCGATTGCACAAGGCGGGCGGGCGGACAAGCTGGTTGCGACCATCGACGGCTCAGGCGAGCTAGTTGTCGAGGGCGTTGCGGTGCAGCCGGAATTGCGCCTCTACGGCTCGCCCATTGTTCGCTTCGGCTCGGTCGAGGGCCGGATTGTGCGACACGGCGTGGGCGACGTTTATGTCGGCAGCCGGTTGGTCTCGAAGCCTTGAAAGCAGTGCAAAAACTTCGCAGTCAAAGCTTTGATTTTAGTTTTTCTCGAACATCCTCATAGTTGGGGTTAGTCGCGAAGATCCGCTCGAAAATCTTGCGCGCTTCCGCTGCTTTGCCTTTGCGGGCCAGGATTTCCCCCCGTTCATATTCAACCATATTAACTATGTCTGCAGGTCGATCCTTTTTTCGTCTTGCTGCGATTTTCAAGACTTCCAAAGCGCCATCGTCAAGCCCGAGTTTCACTAATGCTCTCGCTCGGTAAACAAAAGCGACTGTCGATACGGCATCGTCGTTTTCAATGCGGCCCGCCAACGAAGCGATTCTTTCGAAGTCGTCGCTCGGCGAGTTTTCGTCACTGAATACAACGTCTGCAAACGAGATAATCGCGGCCTCTTTTGAAGGATCAAGAGTTACTAGCGCCTCCGCATATTCCCGTGCTTGAACTCGCATTCTCAGTAGCTGGCATATCTCAACCAGCAGGAACAGGACGCCAGCTTCGTTTGCACCACACCGAACTCGCAACTCTGCAGTGATGTTTATGGTTGCCCCGAGGTCTTGTCCGAGGCGCGAAATGTCACGGCCTAGCCCGTCTTATTCACCCTACGACGTGGTTTGAGCGACGGCTGTGGCGGGAAGCCGCGATTTGATTCATGATTCTGTTTGCGAGACCGAGTCATCGTCAGATCGAGGAGCGCCACACCCGTCAT